>NZ_CP098604.1:306731-613463 GCF_024499015.1 Xanthomonas hortorum pv. pelargonii
CGGCATACAAACTGGCCCGCTCATCGGGCATCTTATACATGGTAACGTTATTGCGCGCATTGATCGTAAAATAACCAATATTCATTGTATTGACGCTTATCAATGACTGGGTCATCGACCCAATCATTGCCAAGGTCCTGTTACGATGATACTGAAACCAATTAGCAAAATTTTGAATTGCTAGATTATATGAAATATTATCATTATAATTTTCAGGCTTGATCTGATACCGCCGAAGATCACAGCCAGGACCGCACCCTCCGACGACTACCGGACGATTTACATTTGCGATTCTGTAGCCCGCTGGCGCCGGGCTAGTCGCCGGAAGATAGAACGTCGCAGGAAAATAATCAAATGCGTAGTTCGCGTTCCCCACATTTCCATCAAAAGTTCTAGCAGCAGTGGACCAATTCTGGTTAAAACGATATCTCACCCCGGTGCCCGCCAGATTTGGCACTACAGTATTGACAGGAATATAAAAACCTTCGGATGTCGAAGTTCGATTTTGCGTTAAATTATATGTAACTCCATAGGGTACCGCCTTATCTGAGCGTGGGTCGGCGCGGGCAGCCGTTATAACAGCATCGGCTTCCTCAGTCCCGTCCGCCTTACGCCACGGGTCGTACGTGACAGCCGGGTCAAAATAGGTTTTATTATAGACAGGCGAACGTGCAAAGCCGAACTGATCAAGTGGAGCAATCGCGCCGCCACCATATGCTTTATCAAAGTCAGCGTGGGGGAAAAGGTAAACCAGCCCACCCACATTAGTGGTACAAGTAGTGCCGCCCGAAAAAAACACCAGACCCTGAAAAGAAGTTTGCAGAGCAGTTATTCCAGCGTAGATTCAAGTCACCGACCGCCGTCAGCACTTCAAATCCCATCGAGTTTGAGTCATCAACCGCCATGATAAAAGCTGGCCGCGTGGTCGTCTGGGTATTCAACGGAGCTTGCGCTAGACGACCCTGCCCTTGTGCGGAAAACGCGACGTAAATTCCGTAACTGCACAAGGCCACCACCGCGATGAACACGATGAATCTCAATTTATAGCGGCGAACTGACATGGACATGCCTCAAGGGCGGAAGATAGTATCGACAGCGGCATCGGCGGCATCGCCGTCTGCCCCGTCGGCGTTGTATGCCGTTATCTGATAGACGGGGTTTGGATCTTCGTTGACGGGCTCACCCATCCCAAGACTTGAATTGCCTGAGATGCAAGGCCCCAGCAAACGCACATTGCTACCAGGTCCGTTACTCGGCTTCAAACTCATCGCCCAGCCAGTTGGATCGAAGGGTTGGGCGCACTCCTTCACGTCGGTGACCACTGCGCAACCGGCGTTACTCGTCCGATTGACAGCATTTTCGATGCCGCATTCCGTGGAGCGCGCAAATTGCTCGGCATTTTGGAATGCCACGTTAGACGATCGATAATTAAAAGCCATGCGCTCCTGCAGACCAGTGACCTGCATACCGGCTATACCCAGCAGCGCCAGCAAAATCAACATGATCAGCGCGACGTACAACACTGCCCCTGATTGCGTATAGCGACGTCTCAACGCACCTCGCGCAGATATTGCGCCATTACCGGATAGATTAGTTGCCATATAAGCGATTCCTCAAGGCTACCGTCGTGTCGTACACGCCTCTGACCTTGCCATCCGGCGCAGTCGGCGGAGCAAACTGCACACCAAGCACACTGGGACGATTCGCAGCTTCGGGCGCTGCTGCCGATGCGCTATCAGGGCTTCTAACAAGCAGGCCCACCTGGACACTTCCAACGCGCCGCCACTCTGCTGCCGTATTTCCCAAGGATGCGGCGGTGTTCTGCACATCCACATAGCCGCTCGGGGATTTGCGGCAAGATCCGCAACACGGTCTTGCCCATAAATGAACTGTAGACTTTCGACGCCTTCCACAAGTTCTTCAGTCGTGTACGCGCTGCCGTTATAGCGCGCACGGAACAATGCAGGCTCTCCGCTGGCCCCTCTGCCAACGTAATACACAAGGGATTCGGCTCGATACAGGCTAGCCTGTCCGGTAGGTTGCCCTGCATAGCGATCGATTGACCTTGCAACCGTCACATCACCTGTGGACGGAGCCACGACCGAAGCTTGAAAGACATCGACGTAACTGCAATCGGCGACACCGAAGAGCTGTGGAGTTGCCACACCATCCTGCGTCAGCGCGCCCCACCGGGCAGCCGACACAGTGAACCGAGTGCTCGTACCTGGTGTAACCGCTGTAACCGGGACACCTTGAGCAGAAAGAAAGCGCAGAACGACGATGTCACTTCCAGCCAACGGCGCAAGGCCTGTGATGGAGGCCGGTAGGCCAGGCGTCCACCCTGCTACTTCTGCACCCAAGGTCACAACACCTGAAGGAGCGGTTCCATTGGCCTCGTAGCCCTGGATGGAAACAATGAAATTCAAGGCCTGATCCGCCGTTGTGGAAAAGTTGGATTGCAGAGCACCCACACGCTGCAGGTGCGCCTGATCGCTGACGCAACCGAAGTGCCCCGCCATGCGCAGATCACGCTGCAGGTAGTCCATTGCAAAGCGCGCATTTTCCTGTGTGCGTGCCAAACCTTCAGACAAACGGTATGCAGTCTTGGAGGCAGCAAACACTTGAATCACACCCAGCAACAACACAAGGCCAATCACCAGCGCGATCATGAGCTCGATCAGGGAGATACCCCGCGTGCGAGTTCGGCCGGAAGCTGCACATCTCATAGTCGCGTACTCACATCAAATCGTGTGCTATCGCCGCCACGATCACTCCAACTCAGCTGGACGGTCGCAATACCATCGTTGTAAAGCACTGTCGCGCTTGCTTGATCCCCCAGCGATCGCACTACGTCGCATTTCCATAGCGTAACCATCACCGATACGTTGGCGGTGCCGATGGTCGGGACGCACGCAGAGGTGCTGACAGATCCACTGGAAAAAGTCGCCTGCCCTGGGAACGCCGCCGCGCTCAGTCGATTGACCCGCATTTGATCCAGCAACTCTGTCGCAAGATTTGTCGCCTGTGTACGCATGCTCGCGCTTTTGGACATGCGCACACTGGTAGTCTGTAGAAGCGCAAATCCGAGCAGGCCAACAGCCAGAACCAGAACCGCAACCATGACTTCGATCAATGAAAATCCCGCTTGCGGCAGCACGGTGGAAAACTGACGTCCCAACCGGTTCGTTGCCTTGCTCATGTGCAATTGCTCTTGGAAATTCGTACTTGCCCGGTGACACTGATGCTAAGCGTGCGCGCCATTCCAACATCGCCAACCTTGCAACTAGCAGGCTGAAACAACAGTGTCTGCGGCCCAGTGATTGCAGTTCCACCTGCTCCGGTCCCGATCACTCGCCCGCGACGATCAAAGGTAAATTTTTCTGCGGAGTTGCCCTTGAAAACGATGGCACCTTTGCCTTGACCATATCGAATGACCGATTCGGCTCCATCCATCACGCCGTTGGCGTTTTCGTCCCGCCAGACAAGCCATCCAGCGTTCCAGCTTCCGCCGCAGCCTGTCCCGGAACCAGAAGGACACATGCCAGCACCGGCGTTAGTGCGTATTGCCTCGCTGCGGCCAAACGACAGCGCCGCCAACATTTCGTTGGCGGCAGTAGCAACCTGATTGGACTGAATCACACCTTTGAAACTGGGGAAAGCAACCGCCGCCAAGATTCCGACCACGGCAACAGTGACCATCAGCTCAAGCAAGGTAAAACCAGATTCATGACGAACTGCCATCAAGACGCTCCCCAGCGTTGATGCCTGATGATGCGCTCGCCCTGGAAGGGAGGCAATCGCAAGACAGACGAACGGTCGCGTCTATACGACGAACGCGACCACAGCCTCATTACTCAAGTCACCACCCGATAACAAGGCCGGTAATCCCCCGAGATCTTCATGCGGCGCTGCTCGACAAAGCCGCGCAGCAGTTCGTCCAGCGCCTGCATGATGTCCGGGTCGCCGTGGATCTCGAAGGGGCCGAACTCTTCGATGCGACGCATGCCGTCTTCCTTGACGTTGCCGGCGACGATGCCGGAGAAGGCGCGGCGCAGGTCGGCGGCCAGTGCGGGAGCTGGGCGGCCGTGGTGCAGGTCCAGAGCGGCCATGGCCTCGTGGCTGGGTTCGAACGGTTGCTGGTATTCGAGCGGGATGTGCACCGACCAGTTGAAGTAGTACGAGTCCTTCTGGTCCTTGCGGTGCGCGCGCACCTCATGGATGCCTTCGGCCATGCGACGCGCCACCGCGACCGGGTCGCCGACGATGATCTCGTAGCGCGAAGCGACAGCTTCGCCCAGGGTGAGCCGGATGAAGCGGTCGATCTGCTCGAAATACGGCGCGGCGATGGTCGGGCCGGTCAGGATCAGCGGGAACGGCAAATCGGCGTTCTCTTCGCGCAACAGGATGCCGAGCAGGTAGAGGATTTCCTCCGCCGTGCCGACGCCACCGGGGAACACCAGGATGCCGTGGCCGATACGGACGAAAGCCTCCAGGCGTTTCTCGATGTCCGGCATGATCACCAGGTGGTTGACGATCGGGTTCGGCGACTCGGCGGCGATGATGCCTGGCTCGGTGACGCCGATGTAGCGGGTTTGGTGCTTGCGCTGCTTGGCGTGGGCGATGGTGGCGCCCTTCATCGGCCCCTTCATCGCGCCCGGGCCACATCCGGTACAGATGTCCAGGCCGCGCAAGCCTAGCTCGTAGCCCACCTGCTTGGTATAGAGATATTCGTCGCGCGAGATGGAATGGCCACCCCAGCACACGACCAGATTCGGGTCGGACGGCTGCAGGATGCGTGCGTTGCGCAGCTGGCCAAACACTGCGTTGGTGATGCCCTCGCTGGTATCGAGATCGGCGCGCTGTGCTTCGAGCTCGATCGCCATGTAGGCCAGATCACGGACAACGGCGAACAGCAGCTCAGCCACACCTCGGATGATCTCGCCATCGACAAACGCCATCGCCGGCGCATTGCTCAGATCGATGCGGATGCCGCGATCCTGCTGATTCACCTGGATGTCGAAATCCGGATACAGATCGCGCGCGGCGCGCGGGTCGTCCGAAGCGCTACCGCTGGTGAGCACGGCCAGCGCGCAACGGCGCAACAGCTCGTGCATGCCGCCGCTGGAGGCATCGCGCAAGCGCGCCACTTCCGCCCTGGACAACACATCCAGACCGCCACGCGGATAGATCCGCGCATCCACCACCGGCAGCGCCCGTGCTGCCGTACTGCTGAGTTCCATAGCTTGCTCCTGTCGTATCTCAGAACTTTAGCGTACTCACCCGCACAAAGAAAACGGCCGGGAAGACCCGGCCGTTTTGCAACATTCGACACGCTAACCAGATCAGAACTGGTAGCGGAAGCCGAGCTGCAGCGCCCAGCGGGAGATGCCGCGATCGTCGTAAACGGTCGACTGATCCGGGGTGTTGAAGCGGTAGACGTACTTTCCAGTGGTCTGATCGATACCGCCGTACTCGACGACACCGCGCATGCCCGGGAAGCCATACTCTTCAACGCGGCCCCACTTCTTGTTGAGCAGGTTGCCGACGTTCATGACGTCGAGCCACACAGATGCCTTGTTGTCCTTGAAGAAGCCCGGCACTTCCTGTTCGATATGAAGATCGAACTGGTTGATCCAGGAGTTGCGTGCGCCGTTGCGTTCGGCAACCTGGCCACGGCGTGCAGACAAATACTCGTTGCCTTCCACGTACGCCCAGAACGCCTGCGCTTCCGCAGCTGTGCCGAACTGCACATCGCCCGGGCCATTCGGGACATACAGCAGATCGTTCAAACGACCATCGCCGTTAGCATCGTTGTCGAAGGTGTAGCTATAGGGACGGCCGTTACGACCCTGGTAGATCAAGCCGACCTTGGTCTCGTAGTCGCCGAAGAACGCGTGCTTCCAGTTCAACGTACCGAGGATGCTGTTCTTGATCTCATACGCAGCAGTCGATGCCACGTTTTCGTTCGCCTGGAACACCGCGTTGTTGCCCAGCTGCGAACCCGAGGTCGAACTGGTCAGGCCACTGACTTCGTCAGCATCGGTATACGTGTAGTAGAGACCCCAGGACCAGTCCCCGCCGTTGAAGGGCTTGTTCAGACCAAAGGTGAAGCTCTCGCTGCCACCCTTGTCAGTAGGACGGGCTATGAAAGCATCGTTGTAAGCTGGATCACGACCGCCGCGCGCATCGACCGAAACACCTGGCGGCTGCAAGCCGTTCACATTCCAGCTGCTCGGACGCAGGCCATTGGCATTCCAGTAAATGTTGCGACCATCCTGACCAACCGCGCTCACCGCACCCAGGTTGAGCTGCTGATAGTAGATCGCCTCTTTGACCTGCGTGACCACTGCTTCGGCCGACGCCACAATGCCGTACCACGGCAGCTCGGTGTCGAACGCGAGATTGGCCTTCCATACGGACGGCTGACCCAGTTCACTATCAACGAAGTCAACCGACTGGGTTCCGACGCGCGCCGTACCATTGCCGGTCGGCTGGTTATTGATGTCAGGAGTGAAGCGAATGCCGTTGTCACGCACCAATGCCGGGCTGGAGAGGTTGTAATCGGTAAAGGCCAGGCCGGTATTAGAGTACGGGTTGGACAGCCACACGGTCGCTGCAGCGCCCTGGAACAAGCCGACGCCACCACGCACCTGGGTTGGACGATCACTGTCGAAGGTGTAGTTGAAGCCAAAGCGCGGCTGGAACAGACCGTTGCCATCGATGGTCTGGTCGTTACGGAAGCCGAACGCCGTAGATGCTGCGGCGTTATAGACCGGGCTGTTCTTGACCATGGGTTCGTCATAACGCAGACCGAAGGTCAAAGTCAGGTTGTTGTTGACCGCCCAGGTGTCCTGCAAGAACACGCCAACGTTGCGCATGCCCCATTGCGCAGCGATGTCGTCGATATTGCCGCTGTTGGACTGCGAGTAGCGGTAATTCTGCGCGACATTATTGCGATAGTCGGCGATCGAATTGAAGGTGTAGGAACCAAACACACGCTGGCCGAACAGATTGAAGATGTCGTTATCTTCGTAGTCGAAACCGAACTTGACGGTGTGGTCGTCCAGGAACAGGGTGCCGGCAAAGAATGCATTCCATGTTTCGGTGCGCAGTTCGTTGGCTTGCGTGCTCTGTTCGGTGCCTAGATTGACGGTGTTGTTACCGATACGCACGGCCACGGCCGGCAGCTGCGAGGCTGCCGTACGCACCGCAGAATAATCGCGGTACGACACCTTGGCTTCGGTGGAGAAGGTATCGGTCCAATCGCTGAACAGCTGACCGGTGTAGGTCTTGAGGCTGAAGTCGCGAACGTAGTGATATGAATTCAACGACAGCGCTTGATTACCAAAACCGTTGAGGTTGGCAGTGCTCTGCTCGCTCTCACCGTAGCGGAAGGAAGCACGATGCTTGTCGGAGATATTCCAGTCGAGCTTGAAGCCCTTCTCTTCGGAATCCGAGTCCAGTGCAGGCAGCGCAAGAGTGCCCGGATCGAACCCGTAGACATTGCGCGAGATGTCGATGATCTCGTTAACCTGTGCCTGCGAGATCGGAACGATATTGCTCTCGCCCGAGCCGGTCGGACCGTAGCCGGACGCACCGGTGAACACGCCCTTGCCCTTGTACTTCTCATAGTTGGCGAAGAAGAACAGCTTGTCCTTGATCACCGGACCGCCGAGCGTCAGACCGTAAACGGTCTCGTTGTCGAACAACTGCGGGCGGATATCGTTCTGGTTCTTGCCCGACCAATCGTTTTCGCGGTAGGTGCTGTAAACCGAGCCATGAAACTCGTTGGTACCGGACTTGGTGACCGCATTGATCACGCCACCGGTGGCACCGGTGATGGTGACGTCGTAGTTGGCGACGTCGACCGAGATTTCGTCGATGACATCCATCGAGAACGGCTGACGCGGGGTCGGCATACCGTTCGACTCAAGGCCGAAGGCGTCGTTGGTATTGATGCCGTCGACGCGGATCAAGTTGAAGCGCGGGTTCTGGCCACCCACCGAGATCTCGTTACGTGCCTTGTCGGTCTGCGCCACGCGCGGATCCAGACGTACGTAGTCCTGCAGATTACGATTGATCGACGGCAGCGATTCGATCTGCTCCCGCGTCACATTGGTGCCGGTGCCCATCTTGTTGGCACTGAACAGCGCCGAGCCGTAATCGCCACCGATGGCCTGCACTGCGCCAAGCGTGGTGACGTCGCCGCCAAGAGCTGCATCGACGCTGTTGACCTGATTGAGGTTGAGGTAAACGCCCTCTTCCGTCTTCGTGCCTTCACCCGACTTGGTGATAGTGATCGTGTACGGCCCACCCACACGCAGGCCGCGCGCGTTGTAGCGTCCGCTGGCATCGGTAGTGGCGCGGCTGACGGTGCCCGATTCGACGTGGGTGATCGTCACTTCGGCATTCGGCACCGGCTGACCGCCGCTGCTGGTGACCACACCAGCGACGCCGGCAGAGGTGCTCTGGGCAAATACGGGGGCAGCGGCAAGTGCGGCAACAAGGCCAAGCGTCAGCTTGGACATGCGAAGACAACGGGGGTGGGTCATTTCGGTAGCCTCGATACAGGTTGGGCAGTGACAAAAAGGCGCAGTCAGCCCAACCGTTCCCGGGGATGGGCTGCCGATGATCTGGGGTCCCTCGCCGCGCGGCTGGTTGCTGCCGCAACGGTTAACAACAGATTAACACGCTAAGGCCTGATTGTGACGGCGGCGTGACAAACTTCGCGCAGTGCAACATGAACTTCGCATGTGAAGGCGCAAACGCCATGTTGTGCAAAGTTGCAGAGTGAGCGAGACGTGGCTCTCGGATGAAACGAGCCCCTGCTTCGACCTCTGAAAGCCGAATGAAGGCTACTGCTGTGACCATCGACTGTGACGTGAGGCCACCCGCCATGCTTATGCGTTCACTCCGCAGGAGTGCGCGCAGCTCTTCGCTGCGCCCTAGTCAAGCCAAGCCAAACGAGCGACGTCACAGATCGAGCTGTTCGCAGCTTGCGCATTAGACAACAGGAATGGTTGGGCTCGATCGCATTCCGGGCCAAGTCAGCCAGGCACCGCAACCCGTTTCATCCACCTGTGACAGCCGCCCTGCCCTGGCCCAGCTCGCCTCAAATCGACACCGGCAACTTGAAGTAGGTCCCTAACCCATCTAGGAACATCTGCACCGAAATGGCCACCAGCAGCATGCCCATCAGCCGCTCGATCGCGGTCAGTGCGCGATGACCGAGCAGTTTGTACAGCAGCGGGGCCGAGGCCAGGATCGTGGATGCACCGATCCAGGCAATCATCAGCGCCAGGCTCCAGTCCCAGAGTCGAGTCGGTTCGTTGCTGCCCATCAGCATCACCGCAGCCATGCCCGACGGGCCGGCCACCAGCGGGATGGCCAGCGGCACGATGAAGGGTTCGCCATCGGGGATCTCGCCCATCAGGCCTTCCGGGCGCGGGAAGATCATGCGGATGCCGATCAGGAACAGCACGATGCCGCCGGCGATCGCCACCGATTCCTGGCGCAGATGCATCAACTCCAGCGCATACTTGCCGCCCCACAAAAATGCCATCAGCACGAACAAAGCGATCAGCAACTCGCGCGCGAGCACGAAACGCTGGCGCTTCGGCGGCAGCGGCTTGAGTACACTGAGAAACACCGGGATGTTGCCCAGCGGGTCGAGAATCAGGAATAGCAGCAAGGCTGCCGACAGGATGGTCATACGGAAGGACTCCAGATCGCACCACGGTGCGCGCCACCGGCCGTGGACAACAAGGTGACGCAGGCGGGAGCGTAGCGTGCGGGTTCGACCGCGGCGCTGTCTTCCTGATGCGTAAAAGCGCGTGCGCGTAACACGGTACGCATCGGTCCGGGCTGCAGGCCGCTAATGCGCACCGGGCCTGCGGCAGTTTCGTGATGCAAACTCGCAAGCAGGCCACGCTGCGCATGCTGGGCAGCGCCATAAGCGCCCCAATAGGCCTGGCCAACGCGCGCCGGATCGTCCACAACGAAAACCACTGCTGCGTCGTCCTGCTGGCGCAGCAGTGGCAGGCAGGCCTGGGTCAACCAGGCGCGCGCAGTGAGGTTGATATGCAGGTTGCGTGCGAAGTCTGCAGGCGCCGCGAGTTCGGCCGGGGTCAAGCCGGCGAAGTCGGCAGCGCAGTGCAGCAGGCCATGCAAACCACCCAGTTCGGACTGCAGACGTTGCGCAAGTGCGATGTAATCGTCTGGCGTAGCACCGGCCAGATCCAACGGATACAGCAACGGCTCCGGACCGAGCTTGGCAACCGTATCGTAAACGCGCTCCAGCGGGCGCAGCTTGCGACCGAGCAGCACCACCGTCGCACCGGAAGATGCGCAGGCCTGTGCAGCGGCAGCGCCCAGGCCGCCGGCGGCACCGGTAATCAGCACCACGCGCTCAGCCAGCGCAGACGCCTCGGACTGGCCCTGCAACGCACTCACGGCTGATAGGCCTCACTGACGATGCGCTTGAGTTCGCCGGCTTCGAACAGCTCCAGCGTGATGTCGCAGCCACCGATCAGCTCGCCGCGGATAAACAATTGCGGGAAGGTCGGCCAGTTGGAATAGCGCGGCAGATTCGCGCGTACCTCGGGTTCTTCCAGCACGTTGACCGTGCGCAGCTGGTCGGCGCCGGCAGCAACCAATGCCTGCACCGCGCGACTGGAAAACCCGCACATCGGGAACTGCGGGGTGCCTTTCATGAACAACACGATCGGGTGTTGTTCGACTTCGGCCTGGATCCGTTCCATCACCGGCATTGGACTCTCCTGACTGGGAGCGGCAGGCCCGACCGCCGGGTCGGATAGACTTCCGCAAAGGCGCGCATTGTAAGCCTTCAGCGCGACCTGTCGCCGCACTCCCTTCGCTGCCCTTGCCATCATGCCGATCGAACACGCTGCACTGCCCTACTCCCGCGCCGCTCTGGAGCCGCATCTCTCATCCGCAACATTGGAAGCGCACCACGGCATCTGTCATCGCAGCGAGGTCGAACGGCTCAATGCGCGCATTGAAGGCAGCGAGTTCGCCGAGCTGACGCTGGAAGAAATCATCGCGCAGGCGCAAGGCACGTTGTTTCATCTGGCCGCGCAAGTGTGGAACCACAATTTCTACTGGCAATGCCTGCGCCCACGCGGCGGCGGCGAACCACTGGGCCGGCTGGCCGACAGCATCGCCAGATCGTTCGGCGACTTTGCGCACTTCAAGCAGGAATTCAGCCGTGTCGCGCTGGGTACGTTCGGCTCGGGCTGGGTGTGGCTGGTGCAGCGCCCGGACAGCACCTTGGCGGTCGTTGCCACGCCCAATGCGTCCACGCCGCTGACCGGGCCGGACACGCCACTGCTCGTCTGCGACCTGTGGGAACACGCGTACTACCTGGATTATCAGCAGGATCGCGCGCACTACCTGGACGCGTTCTGGAAGCTGATCAACTGGGATTTTGCGGCTAGCCGGTTGGGTTAGCCATGCAGTTGGTCTTGGCGTTCATTAGTAGTCGCAGCGTTTATTAGGGCCTGTTAACACATCCGAAGCCCATCAACGACTAGGACGAAGCTGAGGAATCCAAGGAACATGACATCCAGCTTCTCGAAGCGCGAGAAAATCCGGCGGTAGCCTTTCAAGCGACGGAACAGTCTCTCCACTTCGTTACGCCGCTTGTACATCTCCCGGTTGTATTCCCAAGGCTCGACCCGATTGGATTTCGGCGGGACCACCGGCACGAAGCCAAGATCGAGCGCCAACTGGCGGGTTTCGTTGCCTTCGTAAGCACGGTCCATCAACAAATGAATCGGCCGCTCCACTGGCCCCAGGTGTTCAAGCAACGCGCGGCCTGCAGGTGCGTCATGCACGTTGCCAGGCGTCAATCCAAAGGTGATGGCTGTTCGAGCATCTGCGGCAACCATATGAATCTTGGTGTTCCATCCACCGCGAGACTTGCCGACGGCCTGCGGGCCGTTTTTTTAATGCACCCGTGCCATCGGGATGGAGCTTGACGCTGGTGGAGTCCAGCGAGACTGCTTCGATCTTGATGCGCACGATCTGGGACTTCTGCAATTGGGCGAACATCCGGTCCAGCACACCCGCCTTGGCCCAACGGTTCATGCGTGTGTAGACCGTATGCCAGTTGCCAAAGCGCTTGGGTAGGCCGCGCCATTTGCAGCCATGCTCGGCAACGTAAAGGATGGCGTTGACCACTTGCAGGTTGGTCATGCTGACATTGCCGCGCTGCGCCGGCAGGCAGTGTTCGATCAGAGAAAATTGTGCTGGCGTGATCTCCATGCCCAATAGTTTAATCGCTCGGGCCATTAGTGTTAACAGGCCCTAGATCGATCGACTGCTGCAGAGCCGCGCGTGGCGGCCATCGATCTGTTCGACAAAGCTTACTTACGAGTCACGCGTTTTGACGCTATTTCGCCGCGTCACCGCTCATACGCCTTGAAGATTACGCTTCGCTCAAGCGTGCAACCACCGGCCCAACCTGCGTCTCACGCTGCAAGGCACTGCCCGCATTGACCAGTGCGCGCGCAAGCAGCGACGGCGTATCGGCGCGTAGCGTTGCATGGCCGACCTTGCGGCCGGCACGCGATTGCTTGCCGTAGTCGTGCCAATGCCCACCGGGCACCGCAAGAAACGCAACCGCATCCGGCATCGCACCCAGCCAGTTGAGCATGCAGGCGTGACCGCGCATTGCGGTGCTGCCGAGCGGCAAACCAAGCACCGCACGCACATGATTTTCGAATTGCGAGGTCTCTGCGCCTTCAATGGTCCAATGGCCGGAGTTGTGCACGCGCGGCGCGATCTCGTTGGCGAGCAGCTCGCCATCGCGCACGAAGAGTTCCAGCGCAAACACCCCCACATAATCCAGGCGCTCGGCAATCGCGCGCGCATGCGCTTCTGCGGCAGCCTGCAATCCGGCATCCACAGTTGCCGGCGCCAGACTGGCCGACAGCACGCCGTTCACATGCCAGTTCTCGGTCAGCGGCCAGGCGCGAAACTCGCCATCGCGGCCGCGTACCGCCACCACGCTGACTTCGCGCTGGAACGGCACGAAGGCTTCCACGATCAGCCCTACTTTCGCCGCCTGCGCACCGAGCGCGTCCCACGCGGCATCGGCATCGGCCAGCGTCCTGATGCGGAACTGGCCCTTGCCGTCGTAGCCGAAGCGGCGCGTCTTCAGCACGCAAGGCGTACCGATGCGGGCCAATGCCGCATCGAGTCCAGCACGGTCATCGATAGCAGCGAACTCGGGAACCGGAATGCCAAGCTCGCGGAACAAGGTTTTTTCGCTGAGCCGGTCCTGCGCCACCGCCAATGCGGCAGCACTGGGAAACACCGGCACCTGCTCGGCCAACTGCTGCGCGCTGGCGGCCGGCACGTTTTCGAAATCGAAGGTGATCACATCCACCTGTGCGGCGAACGCGGCAAGCGCAGCCGTCTCGTCGAATGCGCCGACCTGCAGCGCTGCCACCTGCCCTGCGCAGGCATCGGCGGACGGGTCGAACACCGCAAAGCGCAGCCCCAACGGCGCGCCGGCCAACACCAGCATGCGTGCCAGTTGGCCGCCACCCAGAATGCCAACCGTGCTCATTGGCGCGGGTCGTCGCTGGCCATCACATCGTCGGTCTGCTTGGCGCGGAACTGCGCCAATGCCAGGCCGATCTGCGCCTGCTCCGGCGCCAGCATCGCGGCTGCGAACAATGCGGCATTGGCGGCGCCGGCATTGCCGATGGCAAACGTGGCAACCGGAATCCCGGCCGGCATCTGCACGATGGACAACAACGAATCCATGCCGTTGAGCGCCTTGGATTGCACCGGCACACCCAGCACCGGCACCGCCGTCTTGGCCGCCAACATGCCCGGCAAGTGTGCTGCGCCGCCGGCACCAGCAATGATCGCGCGCAGGCCGCGTTCACCCGCCTGCTCGGCATAGGTGAACAACACATCGGGGGTGCGATGCGCCGAGACCACCTTGACTTCGTAAGGCACGCCCAACGCATCGAGCTTTTGAGCCGCGTGTTGCATGGTCTCCCAATCCGAACGGGAGCCCATCACGATGCCGACCAGCGGCGCGGAGTGGTTGGAGGTCATGGCCCTGCCCTGCGTTAAAGACGTATTCTAGCCAATCTCCACGCAAGACAAGACTTCGATGGATCGCAAACTGCTCGACCTGCTGTGCTCGCCCGACACCCGCCAACCGCTCTCGCTGCTCGACGGCAAGGGCCTGGAAGCACTCAACACCGCCATCGCCGGCGGAAACCTGCAGCGTGCCGACGGCACCGTGCAGGCACAGCCGTTGCGCGAGGCGCTGATCACCCGCGACCGCAAGCAGATCTTCCGCGTCGACGACGGCATTCCGGTGCTGCTGGCCGAGGAAGCCATCGGCACCGCGCAGATCGCCGACTTCCCCGAAAAGTGAGTTCTTCCGCGCGCACGACCGTGCCGGAGGCGCCACCCGCCGCGCTGGTGGATGCCGATGTGGCACGCGCGCTGGCCGAGGACATCGGCACCGGCGATGTCACCGCCGCGCTGTTGCCCGATCAGGCCGACAGCGCGTATCTGCTGTGCAAGCAGGATGCGGTGATCGCCGGGCGCCCCTGGTTCAACGCCACGCATCGTGCGCTCGACCCGCAGGTACGCATCGACTGGCACGTGCACGAAGGCCAGCATGTGCGTGCCGGCACCGTGCTGGCCCTCCTGCATGGTCACAGCCGCAGCTTGGTCAGCGCTGAGCGCACCTCGCTCAATTTCATGCAGACGCTCTCGGCTACCGCGACCACCACTGCTGCGTATGTCGCTGCGGTGGCCGGCACCGGCACGCGCATCCTGGACACCCGCAAAACGCTACCGGGGCTGCGCGCCGCGCAGAAATACGCGGTGCGCTGCGGCGGTGGCGACAATCACCGCATCGGCTTGTTCGATACGGTGATGCTCAAGGAAAACCATATCCGCGCCGCCGGCTCGTTGAGCGCCGCCGTGCATGCCGCGCGTGCGCAGCAACCGCAGTTGCCCCTAGTGGTCGAAGTGGAAACGCTGGAGCAACTGCGCGAAGCATTGCAGGTGGGCTGCACGCGCATCCTGATCGACGACTTCGACCCGGCAATGCGCCGCGAAGCGGTGCGTATCGTCGCGGCCTTGCCAGCGGCACAACGCATTCCGCTCGAAGTCTCCGGCAGCGTGGATCTGGCCGGCATTGCCGCGATTGCCAACGATGGCGTGGACTGCATTTCCATCGGCGGCCTCACCAAGCACGTGCAGGCGGTGGATCTATCGCTCAAGCTCGGCCCGCCGCCACACTAGATTTCACGTGTGCCCGCAGGCAGCTCTGTCAGCCTGCTGCGATTGTTCAGTACAGGATCTGCGATGACTGTAAAACCTTGGCCGTGGATCTGCGTGTTGCTGGCAGCATGGGGCGGCAGCGCGGCTGCTGCGGAAGTGTGCGACATGCCGCCACGGTTCGGCACCAGCCCGGCAGCGATCGCCATCGTGCGCAGCGCCTGCAACGAACACCGCTTGTGGCAACACCCCTTCATCGATACCAAAGGTCGCCTGGCCAGTCTTGGCGTGACCGAAGCCGAATCGGGCTATCTCGCCGACCATGGCGTGGTCGCATGGCAACGCGTGGCAGGCTACTGGCGCGACAGCGGCACGCTGGCATCGATGGGCGGTCGCCCCGGCGCATCCAATTGCGCAGCGTTGGATGGCACGCGCTATACCGCCAGCGAGTGCCGCGCGTTTGTGGTCGATAATCCGTGGTCGGCGGCCTTCATCTCATGGGTGATGACGCAAGCCGGCTTGAGCGGCTTCCATCGCTCCGCGCGCCATCTGGATTACATCCGCAGCGCCTATAACGACGGCACCAGCGGGCCGTATCGGTTCACTGATCCTGCAGTGGAAAAACCCGCCCCTGGCGATATGCTCTGCCTGCTGCGTGGACGCACTGTGTCGCTCGGCTATGCCGGCCTCAAGGCCGCGCTCGGCGGTAGCGCACCGATGCCGTGGCAATCGCATTGCGATGTGGTGGTGGCTGCCAACGTCGGTGGCGACCGCACGCTGTATCTGATCGGCGGCAATGTGTTCAACACGGTGATGATGCGCAAGATGCCGCTGGATCGCGCTGGCCGCGTGGTGTTGCCGACGCCGCAGTCCGACACTGCTCAGGACCAGAACGAAGACAGCCTGGGCATCGCCAGCGAATGCACGCCAGCGCACGAAGAACTGTGCGATTTCAATCGACGCGACTGGGCTGCCTTGTTGAAGCTGCGTCCTGATGCGGTAATGACCGCGCCAGCACCGAGTGAGCCATTGCCTGCGCCTTCCGTTTTGCCCGCAGATCAAACAATGCCGCCGGGTTTTCCGCGCGTCGTACCGCCACGCCCGGAAACGCAGCCTGCGCCCACGCAGCAGCCTCAGTGAAAAGGATCAGAGCCCCTCTCCCGCCGGGAGAGGGGTTGGGGTGAGGGTACGTGGCGAAGCCCTCGCGTCGCTCCAACTGCACGAGGCTTCGCACGTACCCTCATCCGCCCCTGCGGGGCACCTTCTCCCGGAGGGAGAAGGGTCAAAGCCCCTCTCCTGCCGGGAGAGGGGTTGGGGTGAGGGTACGAGGCGAAGCCCTCGCGTCGTTCCAACTGCACGAGGCTTCGCACGTACCCTCATCCGCCCCTGCGGGGCACCTTCTCCCGGAGGGAGAAGGGATCAGAGCCCCTCTCCCGCCGGGAGAGGGGTTGGGGTGAGGGTACGAGGCGAAGCCCTCGCGTCGCTCCAACTGCATGAGGCTTCGCCCGTACCCTCATCCGCCCCTGCGGGGCACCTTCTCCCGCAGGGAGAAGGAACAAAGCACGGGTTATTCCGAACCGACAACAAAAAAGCGGGCCGAAGCCCGCTTTTTCGTCATGCATCACGCACGTGATGCATCAACCCGCAGCGATTACTCCGCCGAAGCCGGTAAGCCCTCGCCTTCTTCCACTGCCTTGATCGACAGACGGATGCGGCCCTGCTTGTCCACTTCCAGCACCTTGACGCGGACCAGATCGCCTTCCTTCAACTTGTCGCCGACCTTCTCCACGCGCTCGCTGGAAATCTGCGAGACGTGCACCAGGCCGTCCTTGCCCGGCAGGATGGTGACGAACGCACCGAAGTCCATGATCTTGGCGACCTTGCCTTCGTAGATGCGGCCCGGCTCCACGTCCGAGGTGATCTGTTCGATGCGCGACTTCGCAGCTTGCGCGGCAATGGCGTTCACCGAGGCAATGATGATCGTGCCATCGTCCTGGATGTCGATCTGCGTACCGGTTTCCTTAGTGATCGCCTGGATGGTCGAGCCACCCTTGCCGATCACTTCGCGGATCTTGTCCGGGTGGATCTTGATGGTCAGCAGACGCGGCGCGTAGTCGCTCAGCTCCAGACGCGGGGTGGTCAGCGCCTTGGACATCTCGCCTAGGATGTACAGACGGCCAGCCTTGGCCTGCTGCAATGCCTGCTTCATGATCTCTTCAGTGATGCCTTCGATCTTGATGTCCATCTGCAGCGCGGACACGCCTTCTGCCGTACCGGCCACCTTGAAGTCCATGTCGCCCAGGTGATCTTCGTCACCCAGGATGTCGGACAGCACCACGAAGCGATCGTCTTCCTTCACCAGGCCCATGGCGATACCCGCCACCGGTGCCTTGACCGGCACGCCGGCGTCCATCAGCGCCAGCGAGCTGCCGCACACCGAAGCCATCGACGAAGAACCGTTGGACTCGGTGATTTCCGAGACGACGCGGATGGTGTACGGGAATTCTTCCAGGCTCGGCATCACCGCGAGCACGCCGCGCTTGGCCAGACGGCCGTGACCGATTTCGCGACGCTTGGGCGCACCGAAACGACCACACTCGCCCACCGAGTACGGAGGGAAGTTGTAATGGAACAGGAAGTTTTCCTTGTACTCGCCGCTGACCGCGTCGATCACCTGGCCGTCGCGGGCGGTGCCCAGCGTGGTGACCACGATCGCCTGCGTCTCGCCGCGGGTGAACAGCGCCGAGCCGTGGGTACGTGGCAGGATGCCGGCCTGCACCGAGATCGGACGCACGGTATCCAGTGCACGACCGTCGATACGCACCTTGGTCTCCAGGACCGAGTCGCGCATGGTGTGGTATTCCAGCTCGCCGAATTCCTTCGACAGCTCGGCGTTGCTCCAGCCTTCCGAGGCAACCCGGCCGGCCAGCGACTCGAGCACGTCCTTCTTGATCGCGGAGATCGCGTCGCGACGCTGCAGCTTGTCGCGCACCTGGAAGGCGCCGGACAGCTGCGCGCCGACCGCTTCCTTCAGTGCATTGATCAGCGCGGTGTTCTTGGCAGGCGCAACCCAGGTGCTGGGCTTGGTGCCGGCTTCGACGGTCAGCTCGTTGATGACGTTGATGACCTTCTGCAGCTCGCGATGACCGAAGGTGACCGCGCCCAGCATCACTTCTTCGGACAGCAGCGCCGCTTCCGACTCCACCATCAGCACCGCATTGGCGGTACCGGCAACCACCAGCTCCAGCTGCGAATCCTTCAGCTCGGAGATGGTCGGGTTGAGGATGTACTCACCGTTCTTGTAGCCCACCTTGGCGGCGCCGATCGGGCCGTTGAAGGGGGTACCGGCCAGCGACAGTGCGGCCGATGCGCCGATCAGCGCGGCGATATCGCCGTCGATGTCCGGGTTCATCGACATCACCGTGGCGATGATCTGTACTTCGTTCTTGTAGTCCTCCGGGAACAGCGGACGGATCGGACGGTCGATCAGGCGCGAGATCAGCGTTTCCTTCTCGGTCGCACGTCCTTCGCGCTTGAAGAAGCCGCCCGGGATGCGGCCGCCGGCATAGAACTTCTCCTGATAATCAACCGTCAGGGGGAAGAAGTCCTGCCCTTCGCGCGCACTTTTCGCGGCGACGGCGGTGACCAGCAGTACGGTGTCGTCGAATTTGACGATGACGGCGCCGCCTGCCTGGCGAGCGATTTCGCCCGTCTCCAGGGTGACGGTGTGCTTGCCGTACTGGAAGGTTTTGGTGATTTTTGCCACGGAGGTTTTTCCCTTAGGTGTTGCTGTCTTCGTTGGACCGTCGTCGACCCATGCCGAGAACGGGCGGCCGGGAGGCTCCGGCCCATGAATTACATCGTGCAAATAACGGAATGCGAACGACCAAAACAAAACCGCGGCGCATCGCTGCACCGCGGTGGTAGGACTCGATTAGCGGCGCAGGCCGAGCTTTTCGATCAGCGACTTGTAACGCTCGCTGTCCTTCTTCTTCAGGTAGTCGAGCAGGCTGCGGCGACGGTTGACCATCTGCAGCAGACCACGACGGCTGTGGTGATCCTTCTTGTGGGTCTTGAAGTGACCGCTCAGCAGTTCGATGCGGGCGGTCAGCAGAGCGACCTGCACTTCCGGGGAGCCGGTGTCCTGGGCGCTGCGCTTGTTGTCTTCAATAACTTTCTGGGTGTCGACGGACATGTGTTTTCTCGATAGATGCGTGGTCGACAGGAACGTGCATGACGCACCGCCGGACTCGCCGTTTGCTTGGGATGAGCGCGCTTGGCGCTGGAGGTGCCCCGAACGGGGCCGCGAAATTGTAACGTCGTGCGAGCCCGGGGACAAGTTGACTAAAACTTAACAAGCCTGGGCTTCGTTCAGTCCATTGAACAATCGCTGGGGCGACAACCGCCCTTCCATGTCCACCAGGCCTAGACCTAAGGGGATTCCGTCCGGTCCGAACACGGCCACCTGGCCATCCGGAAATGCGGCATCGCGCAAGCGCTGACCCATGCGGAAACGGGCCGTGTGTGCCTGGTCCAGGGTGATCCGCGCAAAATCGGTCAATCCGGCGCGGATCGGCAGCAACAATTCCTGCGCATCGGTACCGGCGTCCAGCGCCGCAGACAGCGCTTCCAGCGTGATCATCTGCGGGCTGCGGAACGGCTCGACCCAGAGCCGTCGCAACGATGCGATATGCGCGCCGCAGCCAAGCACTTCGCCCAGATCGCGCGCCAGGCTGCGGATATACGTGCCCGAACCGCAGGTCACACGCAGTTGCAGGCGTGGCGCGGCATATCCGATCAGTTCGATCGCATGCACATCGACTTCGCGCACCGGTGCCTCGATGATCTCGCCGCGGCGTGCCTTGGCATACAGCGGCTCGCCGCCCTGCTTGAGTGCCGAGTAGATTGGTGCCTGTTGGGCGATACGGCCGATAAATGGCGCCAGCGCCGCACGCAGGGCGTCTTCGCTCAACTCGGGCACCGCACGCTCGCGCAGCGGTTCGCCATCGGCATCGTCGGTATCGGTGGTGACGCCCAGCACGACCTCGGCGTCGTAGGCCTTGGCCGAACCAAGCAACACGCCGGCGATCTTGGTGGCCTCGCCCAGACACAACGGCAACAAGCCGGTGGCCAGCGGATCCAGGCTGCCGGTGTGGCCGCCCTTTTCGGCGCGCAGCAAACGGCGTGCGGACTGCAATGCGGTGTTGGAGCTGACTCCAGCCGGCTTGTCGAGCAACAGGATGCCGTGCAACGGGCGATAGACGATGCGGGGTTTCAAAAGATCAGTGCTCGAATCGGGCGCCATGCGCGCCCGTTGAAATCAGAGCCGCGTAGAAAGAGGCGGCCGTCCCAGACAGCGCTCAGCGCTGCTCGGCGTCTTCGTCGCTGGAGGCAGCCTCGGGGCCGATGTCGTCCAGGTCACGCAGCAGGTTGTCGATGCGTTCGCCGCGATCGACCGAATCGTCGTAATGAAAGTGCAGCTCGGGCACGTGGCGCAGTTTCATCGCGCGCGCCAACTGCGTGCGCAGCTGACCGGCGATTTCCTTGAGCCCCTTGACCGCTTCGACCGAGCGCTCCTGCTGCAGCGCGGTGACGAACACTTTGGCATGCGCAAGGTCGCGGGTGACTTCGACATCGGACACACTGACCGACGGCAGGCCGTGATCGCGCACGGCCGCGTGCACGATCGTGCCGAGGTCGCGACGCACCTGCGCCGAGACGCGGTCGGTGCGATGGAATGATTTGGTTGGCATGGTCGTGGACCTGGTTGATTCGGAGGGCCAGATGGCACCGAAGCCAAAAACGAACGTGGGCGGCCATGCCGCCCTCGCCTTGCAAAACGTGCTGTCCAAAAATCGGGCGTTACCGACTCCAGCTTGCCGACTCCGGAGCCCGCAGGCCCCGGTAGCCATGACAGCCGCAGCCGTTACAGCGTACGCGCGACTTCGATACGCTCGAAGCACTCGATCTGATCGCCGGCCTTGACGTCGTTATAGGCCTTCACGCCGATACCGCACTCGGTACCGTTGCGCACTTCCTCGACGTTTTCCTTGAAGCGACGCAGCGATTCCAGCTCGCCCTCGAACACCACGACGCTGTCGCGAAGCACGCGGATCGGCTTGCTGCGCTTCACAGTGCCTTCGATGATCATGCAGCCTGCAACCGCACCGAACTTGGAGCTGCGGAACACGTCGCGGACCTGGGCGATACCGATGATCTCTTCGCGGATTTCCACGCCGAGCAGACCGGAGGCGACCTGCTTCACCTGATCGATCACGTCATAGATGATCGAGAAGTAACGCAGATCCACGCCGTTGGATTCGACGATCTTGCGTGCCGATGCATCCGCACGCACGTTGAAGCCGATCATCGTCGCCTTGGAAGCGGCGGCCGAATTCGCATCGGATTCGGTGATGCCGCCCACGCCGGAGTGGATAACGTTGATGCGGATGTCGTCGTTGGACAACGCCACCAGCGACTGCTTGAGCGCTTCCACAGAACCCTGCACGTCGGCCTTGATCACCAGGTTCAACACCTGCTGACCTTCGCCCTTGCCCATCTGCGCCAGGATGTCTTCCATGCGGTTGGTTGCCGAAGCCACCAGACGCGATTCGCGACGCTTGGTTTCGCGCTGCTGCGCCACGTCCTTGGCCAGACGCTCGTCGTCGACGACCACGAAGTCGTCGCCGGCTTCCGGCACGCCCGACAGGCCGAGCACCTGCACCGGGATCGACGGGCCCGCCGAGGTCGGCTGATGACCGGTCTCGTCGAACAACGCACGCACACGGCCGTACTGGATACCGCAGACCAGGTAATCGCCCTTCTTCAGCGCGCCCTGCTGCACCAGCACCGTGGCGACCGGGCCGCGGCCCTTGTCCAGCGACGACTCGATGACGGTACCGCTGGCGCGGCCTTCCGACAGCGCCTTCAATTCCAGCACTTCGGCCTGCAGCGAGATCGCGTCCAGCAGCGTGTCCACGCCGGCGCCGGTCTTGGCCGACACCTCGATGAACTGGGTATCGCCACCGAAGTCTTCGGCCACCACGTTTTCGGCCAGCAGTTCGTTCTTGACCCGCAGCGGATCCGCGCCGGCCTTGTCGATCTTGTTCACCGCCACGATCAACGGAACGCCCGCCGCCCTGGCGTGCGCCACCGCTTCCTTGGTCTGCGGCATCACGCCGTCATCGGCAGCGACGACCAGCACCACGATATCGGTGATCTTGGCGCCACGTGCACGCATCGAGGTAAACGCGGCATGGCCGGGCGTATCCAGGAAGCTGATGACGCCACGACCGGTTTCGACGTGATACGCGCCGATGTGCTGGGTAATGCCGCCGGCTTCGCCCGAGGCGATCTTGGTGCGCCGGATGTAATCCAGCAGCGAGGTCTTGCCGTGATCGACGTGACCCATGATGGTCACCACCGGCGGACGCTGCACGGCATCGCCTTCTGCACCTTCGGCATGCGCCAGCAGCGCATCCTCGAAGTCGGCATTGTCGGCACGCGTGGCCTTGTGGCCGAGTTCTTCGGTCACCAGCGACGCGGTGTCGTGGTCGATGCTCTGGGTGATGGTCGCCATGACGCCCATCTTGAACAGCGCCTTGACCACATCGCCGCCCTTGAGCGCGAGCTTCTGCGCCAAGTCGGCCACAGTGATCGTTTCGCCGATCGCCACTTCACGCACCACCGGGGCGGTCGGACGCTCGAACCCGTGCGGGCCACTGTTGCCCTGATTGCCGCCACGCCCGCTGTCGTTGCCACGGCGCGAAGAAGACGAACCCGGACGACCGGTCGGCTTGCTACGCACATTGGAACGACGCGCGCGATCGGCAGCGGACAGATGCAACTGCCCGGCAAAGCGCTTGGTCGCATCGTCGTCTTCGACGCCGGCCACCATGACATGCGAACCGCGCGTCTTGTGCTTGGCCGCGTTATTGCGATCGTCCGGACGTGCCGGCGTGGCCGGACGCGAGGCGGGCGATGCGCCAGCCGGACGGGCCGGACGCGGCGCAGAAGACGGCGACGACGGCGTACGCGCTGCAGGAGCGGCAGACGGCGCAGGCGCGGCGGCGACCGGCGCCGGCGCACTGGCAGCCGCAGCGGCTTCCTCGGCAGCCTTGCGCTCGGCTTCGACGCGGTCCTTCGCGGCCTGCTCTTCATCGCGCTTGCGCTGAATCGCTTCGTCGCGCACGCGGTCGCTTTCGGCAAGCGCCTGCTGCTCGTCGAGATTGCGCTGACGCGATGCGGCGAGCTTGGCCAGGATGTCGGCGCGCTCTTCGTCCGGCGTCATCGGCACCGGACGGCCGCCGACTTCGTTCTCGGATTTCACGTAGGTCCGCTTCTGCCGCACTTCCACGTTGACCGTGGTCTTGGTGCGGCCGGCGCTGACCGTGACTTCCTGCAGCTTGCGCCGATTGAGCGTGATCTTCTTGGCTGCTTCGCTCGCCGCTTCGGCAGGCGCCTCGGCCTTGCCATGCGTGCGACGCAGGAAGCCAAGCAGTTTCATCTTCTCGGTGCTGGTCACGACCTGGTCGGGACCGCTGAACTTCATTCCGGCCTCGGCCAGTTGAACCAGCAGTTTATCGACCGGCGTATTGACCAGTTCGGCAAGCTTGCGGATGGTGGTTTGCTGCGACATTCGGATCCTATGATCTGGTTGGCGCCCCCTCGCCCAGAGCAAGGGAAGCGCTGATTCTAAGCCCTGATGGGGTCAGGGCGCGGTTCATTGCCGGCTCATTCGCCGCGCTCCAAACGGGCGATCTCCTCGGCGCGGGCCGCCAGGATCAGCGCCGCGGCGCGCTCCTGGGTCAAACCCTCGATGCCGAAGTCGACGATCTCGTCCGCTGCCAGGTCGGACAAGTCCTCGCTGGTGCGCACGCCGTGCTCGGCCAGAGCAAAGGCCGTTTCCTCGTCCATCCCCTCCAGCGCCAGCAGGTCCTCGGTGGGCTGAGTTCCTTCCAGGCCTTCTTCCTCGGCCAGCGCGGCGTTGAGCAACGCATCGCGGGCACGGGCACGCAACTCTTCGACGATGTCTTCGTCGAAGCCTTCCACCGCCAGCAACTCGCCGACCGGCACGTAGGCGATTTCTTCGACCGTATTGAAACCTTCGGTCACCAGAATCGCTGCGATTTCTTCGTCCACTTCCAGGCGATCCATGAACAACTGGCGCGCGGAGGTCTGCTCGGCTTCGGACTTGGCGGCCACCTGGTCGGCGGTCATCACGTTGAGCTGCCAACCGGTCAGGCGGCTGGCCAGACGTACGTTCTGGCCGCCCTTGCCGATCGCCTGGGCCAGGCGATCTTCTGCCACGGCCAGGTCCATCGAATGCTTGTCTTCATCGACGATGATCGACTGCACTTCGGCCGGCGCCATCGCATTGATGACGAAGTTGGCCGGGTTCTCGTTCCACAACACGATGTCCACGCGCTCGCCATTGAGCTCGTTGGACACCGCCTGCACGCGCGAACCACGCATACCGATGCACGCGCCGATCGGATCGGTGCGGGTGTCGTGCGCGATCACCGCGATCTTGGCGCGGTCGCCCGGATCGCGGGCACAGGCCTTGATCTCGACCAGGCCCTGGCCCACTTCCGGCACCTCGAGCTTGAACAGCTCGATCATGAATTCCGGCGCGGCACGGCTGATGAACAGCTGCGGGCCACGTGGTTCGGAACGCACTTCGGCCAGATAACCGCGCACGCGGTCGCCCGGACGCAGCACATCGCGCGGGATGCCCTTGTCCTTCGGAATGAAGGCTTCGGCATTGCCGCCCAGATCGACAAAGATATTGCCGCGCTCGGCACGCTTAACCACACCAGTGATCAACTCGCCGACGCGATCCTTCCATGCGTCCACAACCTGCTGACGCTCGGCTTCGCGCACACGCTGCACGATCACCTGCTTGGCAGCCTGCGCAGAGATACGGCCGAAATCCGGGTTTTCGATCTGTTCTTCGATGTAGTCGCCCACATCCACGCCGTCGGCTTCGTCGATGGCGTCCATCAGACGCACCTGGCGATCCGGCGACTCCATCACCACATCGTCGGCAACCACTTCCCAACGACGGTAGGTTTCGTAGTTACCGTCCTTGTGGTCGATGGTCACGCGCGCCAGCACGTCCTGGTCGGGATAGCGCTTCTTCGCTGCGGAAGCCAACGCGGCCTCGATCGCATCGAAGATCACTTCGCGCGGCACGCCCTTTTCGTTGGCCACCGCATCCACTACCAGCAAAAGTTCCTTGCTCATTTAGTCACTCCGCGCGCGGCTTGCCAGCCGCCGACTCGTTGGATGGTTTCTTCTTCTCGTGCCCGGGTTTTTTCGGGCCGGGCTTATTCGGTTTTTGCGGCGCCAGGCCCAAAGCGACCCAATCCGGCAGGATGCGCGCCTTGTCGATGTTGTCGAAGCCGATCTGCACGTCCTTGCCGTCGATGGCAAACACCACGGCGTCGGCCTCCGCCTCGATCCGCAGGATCTTGCCCTGAAAGCGGCGCCGACCATCCTGCGCCAGCTTCAGCACGATCTTTGCGGACTCGCCGACATGACGTGCGAACTGTTCAAGCGTAAACAAGGGGCGGTCCACACCTGGCGAAGACACTTCAAGCGTGTAGTTGCCGGTGATGGGATCTTCAACATCGAGCTGGGCGGAGACTTCGCGGCTCACGCGCTCGCAGTCATCGACGTTGATCACACGCTCGGGCTGTTCGGCCAGCGGCACATCGATATACAGACGCAACGTGGCGCCACCTGGAGCGGGAAGATATTCCACACCCAGTAGTTCCAAGCCCAAGGACTCAACCGTTGGACTCAGCAGATTCGCGATTTCGGTCGCTTTTTCGCTCACAGACTGCCCTGATCAAATGATTGCCAGTAGAACCCCGGCAACCGGCAGCAAACTTTCCGGTTCCGGAAAAAACAAGGGGCCCGATGGGCCCCTTGCGTGAAAAAAGCCCGACCTCTCAGGGTCGGCGCAAAGACGGGAACATGCGTCTTTGCGATCCAAGAACATGAACTGCTGCCCTAAGGCAAACTGCATCAAAGCAGCAATTCAAACTTGGTAGCGGGGGCAGGATTTGAACCTGCGACCTTCGGGTTATGAGCCCGACGAGCTGCCAGACTGCTCCACCCCGCAGCAGAAGCGGAATTATGAAGAACTTGAGCGGCAATTGCAAGCCCTAGTTTTTCATCGATTGAAAACCTTGGAGGTCTTCAATGTCGCGGCAAATGATAACCGCATTGCAACAAAAACGAAACAGCAATCACGACTTTATTTCAGTAACGCGTCAAAGGCGCGCCTGACGCACGCGCCCACAACGGTATGCAGGCACGTAATTCTTACGCAAGGCCCGCAAATGCGCGCTGGCACCACACCATGATCGGGCTCCAGGCCAGACCGAGTGCCAGCAGTGCGAGCGCGTTGACGCCGAGGACGGTACCAAGCACACGGTCGTTGTTGGCCGGCAACGGCTCACCGACCGGCTCATCGAAGTACATGACCTTGATGACGCGCAGATAGTAGTACGCACCGATCACCGCGCAGAGCACGCCGACCAACGCCAGCCACAACATATCGCCCTTCACCGCAGCACCCAACACGGCCAGCTTGGTCCAGAAGCCAAGGAACGGCGGGATGCCTGCAAGCGAGGCCATGATGCACAGCACCAAGCCGGCCATCCATGGATTGCGTGCGTTGAGCCCCTTGAAGTCGTCGATGTTCTCGGCTTCAAACCCATTACGCGACAACGCGATGATGGCGCCGAACGCAGCGGTCGACATGATGGTGTAGCTCACTGCGTAGAACATCGCCGCGGCATAACCCTCTTCGCCACCGCCGGCCACGCCCATCAACAAAAAGCCGATATGCGAGACAGTCGAATACGCGAGCATGCGCTTGAGATTGGTCTGCGCAATCGCCATCAGGTTGCCGATCACCAGCGACAGTGCCGACAGGCCGCCGATCAACAGATGCCACTGCGGCGACAACGGACCCATGCCGACTTCGAGCAGGCGATAGGCCATACCAAAGGCAGCCAACTTGGGCGCGGAACTGATGAACAACGCGATCGGTGCCGGCGCACCCTGATACACGTCGGGCAGCCACATGTGGAACGGCGCCGCACCCAGCTTGAAGGCCACGCCGGCGATCATGAAAATGGTGCCGGTCAGCAGCAGGGTGCGCTCGTTGGAGCCTTCGATGGCGTCATGGATACCCGCCAGGCTCAACATGCCGGTAGCGCCGTAGACCAGCGACATGCCGTACAGCAACAGCCCCGACGCCAGCGAACCGAGCACGAAATACTTCATCGCCGCTTCGGTGGCCAGGCCGTTATCGCGATTGGACGCGACCAGTGCGTACGAGCACAGGGCCAGCAGTTCCAGGCCCAGATACACCATCAGCAGGCTGCCTGCCGAGGCCAGCAGCATCATGCCGGCGGTGGCGAACAGCACCAGCACAGGGATTTCGCCCTGATAGAGATTGCGTTCGCGCAGGTACGTCCAGCCATAGACCAGGCTCAACCCACTGACCAGCACGATCACCGTCTTCATGACGTCGGCTGCGGTGTCGCGGACGAACATGCCGTGGAAGGCTTCGCCCTGCCCGCCCGTTCCGGTCGCCAGCAACGCGAACACCACGGCCAGCACGGCCACGGAGAACAGGTGGGTCCAGACCTCGTGCCGCTGGCTCATAAACAGATCGAGCATCAACAGAGCAAAGGCGCCGCCGATCAGCACCAGCTCCGGTGCGAGCGGAGCCAGGTCAGCGGTGGTCAACGGCGCGAGCGTTGGCGTGGTCATCATCAAATCCTGAAAATCGGTACGTACGGCAAGCAGTTACAGCTTGGTCGCGGCAATCTGGGTAGCCAGCTTGGCGATCGATGGTTCCATCAGATCGGTCAGCGGCTTCGGATACAGGCCCAGGGCCAGCACGCCAGCGGCGAACACCCCCAGCACGAATGCCTCACGGCCATTGATGTCCTTCAGCTCGGCCACGTGTGCGTTGGCCACTTCGCCAAAGAACACGCGCTTGTAGAGCCACAGCGTGTAAGCGGCGGTGATCACCAGCGTGGTGGCAGCGGCGAAGGCAACCAACGGATGCTTCTGAAAGCTGGCCAGGATCACCATGAACTCGCCGACGAAACCGCTGGTACCCGGCAGGCCGGCATTGGCCATGAAGAACAGCATGGCGAAGGTGGCAAACCACGGCATCACGTTGACCACGCCGCCGTAATCGGCGATGCGGCGGGTATGCATGCGGTCGTACAAGACGCCGATGCAGGAGAACATCGCACCGGACACGAAACCGTGCGAAATCATCTGCACCATCGCGCCCTGCAGGCCCAGACGTGCGGCGTCGGTGCTGCCGTAGTCGCGCACCAGGGTGAAGGCGATAAAGGTGCCGAGAGTGACGAAGCCCATGTGCGCGATGGACGAATACGCCACCAACTTCTTCATGTCGTCCTGCACCAATGCCACCAGGCCGACGTAGATCACCGCGATCAGCGACAGCGTGATCACCAACCAGGCGAACTCATGGCTGGCGTCCGGCACGATCGGCAGGTTGAAGCGCAGGAAGCCGTAGCCACCGATCTTCAGCGCGATCGCGGCCAGGATCACCGAACCGGCGGTCGGTGCCTCGACGTGCGCATCGGGCAGCCAGGTATGCACCGGGAACATCGGCACCTTGACCGCGAAGGCGATCAGGAACGCGAAGAATATCCAGGTCTGCTCCTTGGCGGTCAGCTGCAGCGCGTACAGGTCGGCGAGCTGGAAGCTGCCGCCCTTCAGATACAGGTAGACCAAGCCCACCAGCATCAGCACCGAGCCGAGGAAGGTGTACAGGAAGAATTTCATCGCCGCGTAGATACGCCGCGGGCCGCCCCAGACACCGATGATCAGGAACATCGGTATCAGCATGGCTTCGAAGAAGACATAGAACAGCATCGCGTCGGTGGCGGCGAAGATGCCCAGCGTGACGCCTTCCAGGATCAGGAACGCCGCAACGTACTGGTTGACGCGCTTGTCGATCGAGCGCCAGGCGCCGATCAGGGCCAGCACCGTCACCAGTGTGGTCAGCACGATCAACGCGACCGCGATGCCGTCCACGCCCAGGTTGTAGCCGATGTTGTAGGCCGGAATCCAGGCATGCAGTTCGACGAATTGCAGGGCGTCATTGGCGGTGTCGTAGCCCAGCAGCGGCAGACTCAGCACAAAGGTCGCCACCGCCACCGCCAGCGATGCCCAGCGGGCAGTCTCGGCGTTGCGCAACGCAAGGATCAGGGCGCCACCGATAATCGGCAGCCAGATCAAGATAGACAGTAAAGGCCAGTTCGACACGTTTTCTTATTCCGTACAGGTCAACGCCAGAAATGCATCAGTACCGCCAACAAGGCGATCAAACCGATGATCATTGCGAAGGCGTAGTGATAGAGGAAACCGGATTGCGTGCGACGCAGCAGATTTGCAGCCAGGTCGATCAGTCGGGCAGAACCATTGACGACGACACCGTCGACCACATGGGTATCGATGGCACGTGACGCCTTGCCAAGGACCACGCCGCCACCAGCGAAGCCATTGATCCAGAGCTTGTCGAAACCGTACTTGTTTTCCAGCAGCCACACGAGCGGCGCGAACGCCTTGCGCGACTTGGTGGCCAGCTCCGGCTTCCAGAGATAGAACAGAGCAGCCAGCAGCAGACCGGCAACGGTCAGGAAGAACGGCGCAGCCATCATGCCGTGCAGCGCGAAGGCCACCGGACCATGGAACTCTTCGGCCAGTGCACCGACGGTGTCGCGCGCCGGATCGTAGAAATCGACGATGCCGGTGAAGAACGAGACCGCCTGCCCCTTGATGGCATGCGCCGCGTGGTGACCTTGCCAATCGGTGCCGAACAACATCGGGCCGATGGTGAAGAAGCCGATCGCCACCGAGGGAATCGCCAGCAACACCAGCGGCAGCGTCACCACCCACTTGATTCGTGCGGCTCATGGGCACCGTGATGTCCATGGCCATGGTCGTCATGACCGTGCGTGTCATGTGCATGCGCGTCGTGCGCGTGACTGTCGTGCGCATCGGCATGCGCGGTGTCGTGATGATCGTGCGCGTCATGCGCATGCGCGTCGCGGAAGCGCTCCTTGCCGTGGAAGGTCAGGAACAGCAGACGGAAGCTGTAGAAGCTGGTCACCAGCACGCCGCCGAGTACTGCCCAGTAACCATAGGTCGCGATCCAGCTGTGCGACTCGTGGGCATGGTGCGCAGCCGCCTCGATGATGGTGTCCTTCGAGTAAAAGCCGGAGAAGAACGGCGTACCGACCAGCGCCAAGGTACCGATCACGCTGGTCCAGTAGGTCACCTTCATGTACTTGCGCAGGCCGCCCATCTTGCGCATGTCCTGCTCGTGGTGCATGCCGATGATGACCGAGCCGGCTGCCAGGAATAGCAGCGCCTTGAAGAAGGCATGCGTCATCAGATGGAACACGGCCGCCGAGTAGGCAGACACGCCCAGCGCCACGGTCATGTAGCCGAGCTGGGACAGCGTGGAATACGCAACCACGCGCTTGATGTCGTTCTGCACGATGCCGATCAGGCCAGTAAAGAAGGCCGTGGTGGCACCGATGAACAGGATGAAGTTGAGCGCGGTTTCCGACAGCTCGAACAACGGCGACATGCGCGCGACCATGAAGATGCCCGCAGTCACCATCGTTGCGGCATGGATCAGTGCCGAAATCGGCGTCGGTCCTTCCATCGAGTCCGGCAGCCACACATGCAGCGGCACCTGCGCCGACTTGCCCATCGCACCGATGAACAGGCAGATGCAGATCAGCGTCATCACGCTCCATTCGTGGCCTGCGAACAGCTGCACCTTGGCGTTGGCCATGGTGGTCGCATTGGCAAACACGGTGGAGTAGTCCAGCGAACCGAACCACAACAAAACGCCGGCGATGCCGAGGATGAAACCGAAGTCGCCGACGCGATTGACCAGGAACGCCTTCATGTTGGCGAATACGGCAGTCGGGCGCTTGAACCAGAAACCGATCAGCAGGTAGGACACCAGGCCCACCGCTTCCCAGCCGAAGAACAGCTGCAGGAAGTTGTTGCTCATCACCAGCGTCAGCATGGAGAAGGTGAACAACGAGATGTAGCTGAAGAAGCGCTGGTAACCCGGGTCTTCTTCCATGTAGCCGATGGTGTAGATGTGCACCAGCAGCGACACGAAGGTCACCACCACCATCATCATCGCGGTCAGCCGGTCGACCATGAAGCCGACATGCGCCGAGTAGTTACCGACGTCGAAGAAGGTGTACAGGTTCTGGTTGAACGGGCTGGCGCCCTGCTCCACCAGTTGGTACAGCGTCAGGCACGACAGTACGCAGCTGACCGCCACGCCCAGGATCGTGACGTATTGCGCGCCCTTGCGCCCTACCTGGCGACCGAACAGGCCGGCGATGATGCTGCCGACCAGCGGTGCAAGCACCACTGCGATCAACAGACTCTTGGAGAGAGTGATTTCCATCTACAGGTCAGCCCTTCAACGTATCGACTTCGGCCACATTGATCGTGCGGCGCGTGCGGAACAGAGTCACCAGAATCGCAAGGCCGATCGCAGCCTCCGCAGCGGCAACGGTCAGGATGAAAAACACGAACAACTGGCCTGCGGGATCGCCGAGCTCGCGGGAGAACGCAATGAAGTTGACGTTGACCGACAACAGCATCAACTCGATCGACATCAGCAACACGATGACGTTCTTGCGATTGAGGAAGATGCCGGCCAGCGAGATGCAGAACAGCACCGCGCCCAGTCCAAGCAGGTGGCCCAAGGTAATCAAGACTTCGCCTCCTGTCCGTCAGCCGCATCGAGCTTCGGCGCGACCTGTACCGGCTTTTCAACCGCCATTTTGACCATGCGCAGACGATCACCCGCCTTCACCCGCGATTGATCACCCGCGTTCTGCAGCTTGATGCCGGTGCGCTTGCGCAAGGTCAGCATCACTGCGGCCACCACCGCCACGGTCAGGATCACTGCGGCAAATTCGAATGGCAGCAGGAACTCGGTGTACAGGCTCTTGGCCAACCAGGTCAGGTTCGACACGTCGGCAGCCTGCGCGGCAGCGTTGTCGGCCGGGAACGGCGTGGCGCTACGTGCCTTGACGCCGATCAGGGTGACCACCTGCGCGAACATGGCGACCGCCACGATGACGCCGACCGGCATGTACTTGACCCAACCCTCGCGCAGGCGGCTGGTATCGATGTCCAGCATCATCACCACGAACAGGAACAGCACCATCACCGCGCCGACGTAGACCAGCACCAGCGTCACGCCAAGGAACTCGGCGCCGACCAGCAACCAGATGCACGCCATCGAGAAGAAGGTGAGGATCAGGCACAACACGGCGTACACCGGATTGCGCACGCTGATCACCGCACCCGCAGAGACGACCGCGACGGCGGAGAACGCGTAGAAAGCAATTTTGACCCAGTCCATCATGACCTCAACGGAAGGCGGCATCGGCAGCGCGACGCTCGGCGATCTCGGTTTCGAACCGGTCTCCGATCGCCAGCAGCTGCGGCTTATTAAGAATATTTTCGCCGCGCTTCTCGAAGTGGTACTCGAGGAGGTGCGTCTCGACGATCGAATCCACCGGGCAGCTTTCTTCGCAGAAGCCGCAGAAGATGCACTTGAACAGATCGATGTCGTAGCGGGTGGTACGACGCGAGCCGTCCTCGCGCTTGGCCGAGTCGATGGTGATCGCCAGCGCCGGGCACACCGCTTCGCACAGCTTGCAGGCGATGCAACGCTCTTCGCCGTTGGGATAGCGACGCAATGCATGCACGCCACGGAAGCGAGGCGACTGCGGGAACTTCTCCATCGGATACAGCACGGTGTACTTGGGCTTGAACGTGTATTTCAACGTCAGCCAGAGCCCTCCGAGCAGTTCGAGCAGCAGCAAGCTCTTGAAGTAATGGGTGATCTTGTTCATCAATTACACGCCCTTCTGGATCACGCCGTAAAACACCATCAACGCCGTCACTGCGATCCACACGATCGTCAGCGGAATGAACACCTTCCAGCCCAGACGCATGATCTGGTCATAGCGATAGCGCGGGAAGCTGGCACGGAACCAGATATAGGCGCTGGCGAAGAAGAACACCTTCATCAGCAGCCACGGCCAACCGCCCTTCCACAGCCAATCGATCCACGGCGAGATATCCGGATTGCCCCAAGCCTGCGGCCATGGGCTCAACCAGCCGCCAAGGAAGAAGATCGAGATCAGGAAGCTGACCAGGATCATGTTGGCGTATTCGGCCAGGAAGAACAGCGCGAACGCACCGCCCGAGTACTCCACCATGTGGCCGGCAACGATTTCCGATTCGCCTTCCACCACGTCGAACGGCGCGCGATTGGTCTCGGCGACGCCGGACACCCAGTACACGATGAACAACGGGAACAGCGGGATCAGGAACCAATCGCCTACGCCCGAGCTACCGCCCTGCGCAAACACGATCTGACTCAGGTTGACGCTGCCCGACGCGATCATCACGCCGACCAACGCAAAGCCCATCGCGATTTCGTAGCTGACCACCTGCGCGGCCGAGCGCATCGCACCCAGAAACGCGTATTTGGAGTTGGAGGCCCAGCCGGCCAGGATGATGCCGTACACGCCCAGCGAGGTCATCGCCAGCAGATAGAGCAAGCCGACGTTGGCGTTGGACAACACCAGCTGTGCATCGAACGGCACCACCGACCAGGCCGCGAAGGCCGGCGCCAGCGTCAGCAGCGGCGCGATGATGAACATCGCCTTGTGCGCGCTGCTCGGCTGCACGATCTCCTTGAACAGGAGTTTGAACACGTCGGCGAAGGCCTGAAAGATGCCCATGCCCACGTACATCGGCCCGTGGCGTACGTGCATCCAACCGATCAACTTGCGCTCCCAGACAACAAAGAACGCCACCGCCACGATCACCGGCACCGCGATCAGCAGGATCTTCAGCACGGTCCACAACACCACGCCACCATCGCCCAGCCCGACGAACCACTGGTGCAAAGGATTGACCAGATTCAACAGCAATTCGTTCATGCAGCCACCACCGTTACCCGACCGGCACCAAGCGGCGCGGTCGCGCCATGGCCGGATTCGATCCACACCGTGCCCGGTGCGACGCGCTTGTCCAGCACCACCGGCAGCGTTGCCTTACCGGCATCGGTACCGACCTTGACCATCTGACCTGCGCCAATCTGCAACTGCGCAGCCTGCTCTGGATGCATCGCCACGCATGGCGCGATGTTGAGCGGATGCGACTGCAGTGCAGCGGCGCGACGTACCACGGCGTCGGTGCGATAGATCGCAGCGGTCGCAGCCACTTCCAGCCCGTCGCTCGCTGCGGCCGACTGTGCCGATGCTGCAGGCGTCACGCTGCGGTTCTGCATGCCGGCACGCAGGCCGACCAGATCGATGAATTCGAAACCGGCCAGACCCAGCTCGCCGCCGAGCGCACGCAACACGCGCCAACCTTCGCGCGCTTCCACCGGCAAGCGGCCGGCGGCACGGGCGGTCTGCACGCGACCATCCAGATTGGTCAGCGATGCGTCGATTTCCGGCAACGCGCCGATCGGCAAAATCACATCGGCCACATCGCGCGTTGAAGCACAGGCGAACTGGCTGAAGGCCACCACTTTGGCACCCGCCAGCGCGCTGCGTGCGGCGGCTGCATCGGCGAAATCCAGACCCGGCTCGATGCCGTACAACACATACGCCTGACGCGGCTGCGCCAGCATGCCGGCGACATCGCGTGCGCTCGGCAATACACCTTGCGAGACCAGACCGACCGCATTGGCACCCTGCGGAATACGGCACAGCGAAGCGCCAGTTGCAGCGGCAAAATCGCGTGCAGCGGCACGCAACGCGGCAGCCTGCGGATGATTTTCAGCCAGTGCGCCAACCACGATCACAGCACGCGTAGCGCCCTTGACCGCATCGCGCAGCGCGGCATCGTCGAGCGCACCTGCCAGTTTCGACGGCGCGACCACGGTGCGGCTCGCCTGGGTAAAGGCAAAATCGAAATCGACCGGGTTGACCGAATGGATCTTGGTCCCGTTCTGGATGCTGGCCTTGCGCAGACGCGCATGCAGCAGCGGCAGTTCGTGACGCACGTTGGTGCCGAACAGCACCACGACATCGGCGTGCTCGATCTCGGCCAACGGCGTAGCAAACGCTTCGGCCACCGCAGCATCGGAGAAATCGCGATTGAGCAAACGGTGATCCAGATTGCCGCTACCCAGCCCTTCGGCCAGACGTGCGAGCAGCGCGCCTTCCTCGTTGGAGGTGGACGGATGCACCAGTACGCCGAGCTGATCTCCAGCATTGTCACGCAGGATTTGCGTTGCGGCAGCCAGCCCTTCGGCCCAGCTCACCTCGGTCCACTCACCGTTGACCTTCTTCAGCGGCTTGACCGCACGGTCTTCCGAATACAGGCCCTGATGCGAATAACGATCGCGATCGGACAGCCAGCACTCGTTGACCGCCTCGTTCTCGCGCGGCACGGTACGCAACACTTCGCCGCGACGCACGTGCAGGAACAGGTTCGAGCCCATCGCATCGTGATAGCCGAGCGATTCGCGCGCCATCAGCTCCCACGGGCGGGCACGGAATTGGAACACCTTGTTGGTCAGCGCGCCGACCGGGCACACGTCGATGACATTGCCGGAAATTTCGGTGGTCAGCGGCTTGCCGTCGTAGGTGCCGATCTGCAGGTTTTCACCGCGATACATGCCACCCAACTCGTAGGTGCCGGCGATGTCCGCAGTGAAGCGCACGCAACGGGTGCACTGGATGCAGCGGGTCATTTCGGTGGCGACCAGCGGACCGATGTCCTCGTCGGGCACCACGCGCTTGCGCTCGTTGAAGCGGCTGACCGAACGGCCGTAACCGAGCGAAACGTCCTGCAACTCGCACTCGCCGCCCTGATCGCAGATCGGACAGTCCAGCGGGTGATTGATCAGCAAGAATTCCATCACGCTGCGCTGGTACTTCAGCGCCTTTTCGCTACGCGTGGTGACCTTCATGCCGTCCATCACTGGAGTGGCGCAAGCAGGCGACGGCTTCGGGGATTTTTCGACGTCCACCAGGCACATGCGGCAGTTGGCCGCGATCGGCAGCTTCTCGTGATAGCAGAAGCGCGGGATCGGGATGCCGGCCTTGTCGGCCGCCTGGATGATCATCGAACCCTTCGGCACCACCAGACTCTGCCCGTCGATCTCGACGGTAACGTGATCCGGTGGCACGTTCGGGTTCACTGGTTGGGCGCTCATGCGGCCACTCCGACGTGCGTGTCGACGATCGAACGACCGTTGACGATGTAGTACTCGAACTCGTCCCAGAACTGGCGCAGGAAGCCTTGAATCGGCCACGCCGCGGCTTCGCCGAACGCACAGATGGTGTGCCCTTCGATCTGGCCGGCAACGGTACGCAACTGGTGCAGGTCTTCCATCGTGGCCTTGCCGGCGACGATGCGCTCCAGCACGCGGTGCATCCAGCCGGTGCCTTCGCGGCACGGGGTGCACTGACCGCAGGATTCCTTGTGGAAGAACTGCGAAATGCGGCAGGCAAAACGCACGCAGCAGACACTGTCGTCCAACACCACGATCGCGCCCGAACCCAGACCGGTCCCCAATGCGCGCAAGGTGTCGTAATCCATCTGCAGGCCGGCGACCTGGTCGGCTTTCAGCACCGGCATCGACACCCCGCCAGGCACCACGCCCTTGAGGGTGCGGCCCGGACGCAGGCCACCGGCCATTTCCAGCAGTTCGTCGAAGGTGGTACCGAGCGGCACTTCGAAATTGCCGCCCTTCTGCACGCAGCCGGACACCGAGAAGATCTTCGGGCCGCCGTTCTTGGTCTTGCTCAAACCGAGAAACCACTCCGGGCCATTGCGAATGATCGCCGGCACCGACGCGTAGGTCTCGGTGTTGTTGATGGTGGTCGGCTTGCCGTACAGGCCGAAGTTCGCCGGGAACGGCGGCTTGTAACGCGGCTGGCCCTTCTTGCCTTCCAGCGATTCCATCAATGCGGTTTCTTCGCCGCAGATGTAGGCGCCGGCACCCAGCGCACCGTAGATATCGATATCCACGCCGCTACCGAGAATGTTCTTGCCCAGCCAGCCATTGGCATACGCATCGGCCAGCGCCAGCTCGAAGTTTTCGAACGGCTCGTGATGGAACTCGCCACGCAGGTAGTTGTAGCCCACGGTCGAACCGGTGGCGTAGCAGGCGATTGCCATGCCTTCCACCACCGAATGCGGGTTGTAACGCAGGATGTCGCGGTCCTTGCAGGTGCCCGGCTCGGATTCGTCCGAGTTGCACAGGATGTACTTCTGCATCGTGCCCTTGGGCATGAACGACCACTTCAAGCCGGTCGGAAAGCCCGCGCCACCACGGCCACGCAGATTGGAGGCCTTGACCATCTCGATGACGTCGGCCGGCGCGATCTTCTCTTCGAGGATCTTGCGCAGTGCGGCATAGCCACCGGTCTTGAGATAGCTCTCGTACGACCACGGGGTGTCGTAGTGCAGCGTCGTGTAGACGACCTGATGCGGCAACGGCGCCGGACCGACCGGGCCTGAGGGTGCGTGATGATGTGCCATGTCTTACTCCAGCCCGTCCAGCAGCGCGTCGACCTTCTCTTTCGTCAGGTGCTCGTGGTAATGGCCGTTGATGACCATCATCGGCGCTGCAGAGCAGGCCGCCAGGCACTCTTCTTCGCGCTTGAGGTAGACCCGGCCATCGGCCGTCGACTGCCCCAGCTTGCAACCCAGTTTCTTCTCGGCGTGTGCCAGCAGATCCTCGGCGCCGTTGAGCCAGCAGCTGATATTGGTGCAGAACGCCACGTTGTGGCGGCCGACCTTTTCAGTCTCGAACATCGAGTAGAAGCTGGCGACCTCGTAGGCCCACACCGGCGGCAGTTCCAGATACTTGGCCACGCCGACGATCAACTCATCGGTGAGCCAGCCCTGGTTCTGCTCTTGCGCAGCATGCAGGCCCTGCAGCACCGCCGACCGCTTGCGGTCGGGCGGAAACTTGCTCAGCCAATGATCGATGTGCGCGCGCGTCTTGTCGCTCAGCACTACCTGCGGATCGACGTCGCGCGCCGCTTCGAAATTACCCGTCGCCTTCATCGGTCAACCTCACCGAAAACCAAATCGTAAGTACCGATCATCGCCACGACGTCGGCCAGCAAATAGCCCCGCACCACCGCGTCCATCGAGGACAGATGCGCAAAGCCCGGCGCGCGCAGATGCAGGCGGAACGGCTTGTTGGCGCCATCGGACATCAGGTAGCAGCCGAACTCGCCCTTGGGTGCTTCGACGGCGCAATAGGTCTCGCCAGCCGGCACGCAATAGCCTTCACTGAACAGCTTGAAGTGATGGATCAGCGCTTCCATGTCGTCCTTCATGCCTTCGCGGCTTGGCGGAGCGACCTTGAAATTGGTGACCATCACCGGGCCTGGATTGGCCTTCAGCCAGGTCACGCACTGCTTGATGATGCGGTTGGATTCACGCATCTCGGCAACACGGACCAGATAGCGGTCGTAGCAGTCGCCGTTGGTGCCGACCGGGATATCGAAATCCACCGCGTCGTACTTGGCATACGGCTGCTTTTTGCGCAGATCCCACTCGATACCGGAGCCACGCAGCATCGGGCCGGTCATGCCCCAGGCACGCGCCAGATCCGGGCTGATGATGCCGACATCGACGGTGCGCTGCTTCCAGATACGGTTATCGGTCAGCAGCGTTTCGTACTCGTCCACACGCGACGGGAACGTATTGGTGAAGTCCTCGAGGAAATCCAGCATCGAGCCTTCGCGCGCGGCATTGAGCTTCTTCAGCGCCCCGCCCTTGTGCCAACGCGATTCCTTGTACTTGGGCATGCGATCGGGCAGATCGCGATACACGCCACCGGGGCGATAGTAGGCAGCGTGCATGCGCGCGCCACTGACCGCCTCGTAAACGTCCATCAACTCTTCGCGCTCGCGGAACGCATACAGCATCACCGCCATCGCACCCAGATCGAGCGCGTTGGAGCCGAGCCACATCAGGTGGTTCTTGATGCGGGTGATTTCGTCGAACATCGTGCGGATGTACTGCGCACGCTCGGGCACTTCGATTCCCATCAGGGACTCGATCGCGCGCACGTAAGCATGCTCGTTGCACATCATCGACACGTAATCCAGACGATCCATGTACGGAACCGACTGGTTGAACGGCTTGGACTCGGCCAGCTTCTCGGTGCCACGGTGCAGCAGGCCGATATGCGGATCGGCACGCACCACGGTTTCGCCGTCCATTTCCAGGATCAAGCGCAGCACGCCGTGCGCCGCAGGATGCTGCGGGCCGAAGTTCATCGTGTAATTGCGAATTTCCTGCTTGCTTTCGACAGGATTGCTAGCGAAGGCGGCAGTCGCCTGGTGGAACTCACTCACTTGGCAGTCTCCGACTTGCCCACTTCACCGGCGGCAGTCTCATAACGGGCATCGTCGCGAATCACGCGCGGCACGCCGACGCGCGGCTCGACCGAGGTGACCGGCTCGTACACCACGCGCTTTTTCTCTTCGTCGTAACGTACTTCGACGTTGCCGATCAGCGGGAAATCCTTGCGGAACGGATGGCCGACGAATCCGTAGTCAGTCAGGATGCGGCGCAGATCCGGGTGACCGTCGAACACGATGCCGAACAGGTCGAACGCCTCGCGCTCGAACCAGTTCACGCCCGGCCAGATATCGGTCAAGGAGGCCACCACCGGCACCTGCTCGTCCGGGGCGTAGCAACGCACGCGCAGACGCTGGTTGTGCTGGTAGGACATCAGCTGGGCGACCACCGCAAAACGCTGCTTGGGCATGTGCTGCGGGTGGGCGCCATCGGAGCTTTCCTGGCTGGGAAATTCACCCCAGGCGAAACGCCCGACCGCCTTGCCTTCGACACCGCGGCTGAAACCCTGCGACGACACGTCGGCGGTATCCCACTCGTCGCTGCCATAGCCCAGATGATCGACGCCGCACAGGTCGCTCAACTGCTCGAAACCGAGCTCGTCGCGCAAGGCCAGACAGGTGGCGTGCCAATCGGCCGCAGCGACTTCCAGCGTCACTTCGCCGCGCGGCAAGGCCACGGCAATCTGCGCACCGGCGAAACGTGCCGCAAGTCGGTCAGTGAAGGAGGATGCTTGCTCTGCCATGGGGGCTTGGCTGCTCTCGGTAGAAGAAGACGGGTATCAGCGCGCGATCGTCTGGGTACGCCAGATCTTCTTCTGCAGCTGCAAGATGCCGTAGACCAGCGCCTCGGCGGTCGGCGGGCAGCCCGGGACATAGATGTCCACCGGCACGATGCGGTCGCAACCGCGCACCACCGAATACGAATAATGGTAATAGCCGCCGCCGTTGGCGCAGCTGCCCATCGAGATGACCCATTTGGGATCCGGCATCTGGTCATAGACCTTGCGCAGCGCTGGCGCCATCTTGTTGACCAGCGTGCCGGCCACGATCATCACGTCGGACTGGCGCGGCGACGGGCGAAACACCACGCCGTAACGGTCCAGATCCAGGCGCGCCGCGCCGGCATGCATCATCTCGACCGCACAGCAGGCCAGACCGAAAGTCATCGGCCACATCGAACCGGTACGCGCCCAATTCAACAGCGCATCCACGCTGGTGGTCACGTAGCCCTTTTCGAGCAGCGGGTTCTCGCCTTCCGGGCGCAGGATGTCGTCCAACCGACCTTCCGGCATCGGATTGGTCATCAGACGATCGAGGGTCTGAATCACTCCCATTCCAACGCTCCCTTCTTCCAGACGTAGATAAAACCGAGGAACAACATGCCGACGAACAGCCCCATGGTGACCAACGAACGTGCGCCGATCTCCATGAACACCTGCGTCCACGGCACGATGAAGATGATTTCCAGATCGAACACGATGAACTGGATCGCGATCAGGTAGTAGCGCACGTCGAACTTCATGCGCGCGTCTTCGAATGCCTCGAAGCCACACTCGTACGGCGAGAGCTTGCGTGCATCGGGGCTACGCGGACCGAGGAACCGGCCGATCAACATCAATGTGATGCCGATACCGGTGGCGACGATCAGAAACAGCAGACTCGGCAAATATTCGGCCAGCACAGCGATTCTCTCTTGCCTTTGCCCGCACGCGCCGCGTGCCGGCATGGGGTATAAGCAGGACCCGCGCGTGGCATTACCACGATGCGCAGGAACTGCAGCCAAACAATGGTGCCCAAGAGGGGACTCGAACCCCTACGACCTAAATCGCTACCACCTCAAGGTAGTGCGTCTACCAATTCCGCCACCTGGGCATACGTTGCGCCGCTGGGCATCCCAGTGCGCAGCGTATTGTAACCGGCTTCAGCGTTTTTGTGCTGGTTCTGAAGCGTTTTCTTCGCGTGCCGCGGGCGCTTGCTGCGCCGGTGCGGACTGCGCTGGCGCTGCGGCCGGAACAGCGGCAGGCGATGGCTGCGACGGAGCGGTGGGCACTGCGCCGGCGGCTGGTGCCTGCGGCAACGGCTGAGTCAGCTCGCCGGCGGCGGCCGGTGCCGGGGTAGCCGACTGCGACATCACGCCAAGATTCTGATCGGTGGGACGCGCGCCATGGGTCGCATACCACGCCATGAACAGGCTGATGCTGAAAAACACCACCGCCAGCCATTTGGTCGACTTGGACAGGAAGTTCGACGCACCCTGCGAACCAAACACGGTACCCGAGGCACCAGCACCGAAACCGGAGCCCGCTGCCGCACCCGCGCCACGCTGCATCAGGATCAGCGCAATCATCGCCAGCGCGACCAGCACGTAGACCACATTGAGGATCAACATCAGCATTTCGAAATCCGTCCCCGGACAAAACTTAATGGGTTAACAAGCGGCCGCCGCACGTGCGATGGCCAGGAAATCTTCGGCGACCAGTGATGCGCCTCCGACCAGCCCGCCGTCGACATCGGGCTGTGCGAACAGCTCGTTGGCGTTGTCGGGCTTGACACTGCCCCCGTACACGATGGGCAGCGAATCAGCAATTCTAGCATCCGCCTTTGCGACTTCGCCACGCAGGAAGGCGTGCACAGCCTGGGCCTGCTCCGGGCTGGCAGTGCGGCCGGTACCAATGGCCCAGATCGGTTCATACGCAAGCACGGCGCGCGTAAAGCCTTCGCTGCCGACCAGGGCCAGCACCGGCTCGAGCTGAGCGCGCAGCACCGCCTCGGTCTGGCCCGCTTCGCGCTGCTCCAACGATTCGCCGACGCACAGCACCGGGATCAACCCGGCATGCATGGCGGCCGCGAACTTACGCGCCACCAGCTCACTGCTCTCTTGATGGTACTGGCGACGTTCGGAGTGCCCGACCAGCCCGTACTCGGCGCCGACATCGACCAACATCGTGGCCGAGACCTCGCCGGTGTAGGCGCCCTTCTCGTTACTGCTGACGTCCTGCGCACCAAAGCACAGGTGATGCTCCTCGAAATCCTCGATCAGATCGCCGAGGTAAGGCAGTGGCGGCAGGATGACGACATCGACACCCTCCAGGGGCATGTGCGCGGCGATCTGGGCCACCAGTTCGGTGGCGAAGGCGCGGCTGCCATGCAGCTTCCAATTTCCGGCAACGAGTTTTCGACGCATCAGGCGCAGGTTCCTGAGTGGAAGAGAGGCGACAGAATAGCCCATGCCCTGTCGGCAGCCGGCACACTTCTGTCCATTGCCTGTCCCATCCCCTCTTCAGCAGGAACCTGCCATGTCCGTTTCGCCTGTCTTCGCGCTGGTCACCGGCGCCTCCAGCGGCATCGGCCGCGAGATTGCCCGCGCCTACGCCAGGCGCGGCGTGCCGTTGATCCTGACCGCGCGCCGGGTGGACAGGCTGGAAGCACTGGCCGACGAGTTAAGGACGTCGGTGCAGGTGGAAGTGTTGCCTGCCGATCTGGCTAACCCTGCGGCGGTAGAGATGCTGGTTGCGCAGATCCAGCGTAATGGCTGGACCGTAAGCACCCTGGTCAACAATGCCGGCTACGGTGTGCCGGGCCGCTATCTGCACAACGACTGGGCCACGCATGCGCGCTTTCTGCAGGTGATGGTGGGCGCGGTGTGCGAGCTGACCTGGCGGTTGTTGCCGATGATCCGCGCCAGTGGCCAGGGCCGCATTCTCAACGTGGCCTCGTTTGCCGCGCTGACGCCCAGCGCAGACGGGCAAACGCTGTATGCGGCAAGCAAGAGCTTCCTGCTGCGCTTCAGCGAATCGCTGGCGCTGGAAAACGCCGATTGTGCAGTGAGGGTCTGCGCGCTGTGCCCGGGCTTTGCGTGGTCGGAATTTCACGACATCACTGGCACACGCGAGCAGATGTCCACCCCGCCCCGCTGGGCGTGGCTGCAGGCCGATGCCGTGGCCGAATACGGCATCGAAGCACTGGAGCGCGGACAGGTGCTGGCAGTGCCGGGCTGGCGCTATCGCCTGGCCAATGCCGGGTTACGATTGCTGCCGCATGCGCTTGCATTGCGCCTGATGGCGCGAGGATCGCATCGGGTGCGCCCGCTGGATTGAGGCGACTGGGCGGTGGATCAGCGTAGGTGCGTACGGCTCTGCACGACCGCATGACCATACCCACACGGGATGTCAGTGATTGACGATGTCGCCGTGCATTGCCGCCAGTCGTGCGAGCAAGCGATTCTGCGTGCGGCGCGGAATCTTGCGCTGATCCATCGCCCAGTTCAGATCCTCGACCAAGGCATTGAAGTCGCCTTCGCGAATGGCCAGATGCGCATGCGCCTGTTTCATCGACTTGGCGGTATCCGGGCATGGCCCGTCGCTGACTTGGCAGAATTTCTGCACCAGACGCTCGTTGAGCATGACGATATTGACGCGCGCGAATTGATCGACGATGCGTTGATCGTCGGCAATGCGCGAGAGCATGGTTTCCACCAGCGCCTCGATCCCGGCTTGCCCGCCGAGTTCGTCGTAGAGCGTCTGGCGCGGTTGCGTGGTGGCGCAGGCGCTCACCACGCCCAGCACGCAAAGCAGGCAGCAGCGCAGCCATCGGTTCATCAGAACGCCACCTGCAAGGAAAGATAGGGACCACGTTGATCGGCGAGCGTGGCGATGTCGCCAAGGTCTGCCCAGGCCGCGGTGAACGACACATGCTTGCTGGGAAACCAGGCGACGAATGCGTCTGCCCAGGCCTGTTCGCGCGCGAAGCCCAGGTTATCGGGTTTGTCTCGGTATTCCACGCCCACTGCCAGGGAGGGCAACAGCATTACCGCAGCGCTGGCCTCGGCCACCAGCCGGTAGCTGTTGCGACGATCGCCGCCGAAGCCGAGCAAGCCGGTCTGATTGGCGCGGGTGGCGCGCAGGGTGCCGTTGAGCAACAGCTGATAACCGCCAACGCCTTGCAGAAACAGCCGGCTGGCACTGACGTACACATCGGTGCCGTGGTCGTCGCGCGCACCGATCGCCAGGGGCAGCGTGCCGTTGCGCAAACGCCTGTATTGCATGCCCAGACTGACTTGCGGCGCGCTCCCGTACACGAGGTCGCCCTGCAAGCGCAGCTTTGCGCCGAACACGTCCTGACCCAGCGCATTCCATGGCAAGCCCAATCGGTCCTGCAACGTGCCCAGATCCAGGCGTTGCCGCGCGAGCGAGAGTTCCAGCCGATTGCCGACGGTGAGCGCGGCGCCCTGCACATCCAATCGGTAATCGCCGCTGTCCACGTGGGTGGCGAACACGACGGTGGCAAGTTCATCGCGCGTGCCGTAGCCCGATAGCGTGGCCCACGGCACGATGCCTCCGCCGCTGCTGCCTTCGATCATCGACACGCCGCCGGTGGCAAGCAGACGCCCTTCTCCAGCGATCGCCAGTGTCGGCGTGAGCGCCAAACAACCCAATACTGCAGCAGACCGCGCAGCCCGCACCCACTTGCTCATCGTTGCGCTCCTGCTTGCGCGGCCGGCACCAGATCGAGTTGACCCAGATCGAGTTGACGCATGCACCAGGCCACAAACGGCACTTCTTCCAGCGGCGGCGCGTAAAGATAGCCCTGCACCATGTCGCAGCCATAACTGCGCAGCAGCCCGAGCGCTGTGGCGTTTTCCACGCCTTCGGCGATCACGCTCAAGCCGAGGTTATGCCCCAAATCGATCGTGCTGCGCACGATGAATGCATCGTCGGTGCCTTCGGCCAATTGCATGACGAAACTCTTGTCGATCTTCAATTCGTTGACCGGCATGCGCTTGAGCTGCGCCAGCGAGGAATAGCCGGTGCCGAAGTCGTCGATGGACAGGCGCACGCCGACGCTGCGCAGCTGATGCAGCATGTGCAGCGCGAATTCGACATCGCGCATCAAGGCGCTTTCGGTCAATTCCAGCGTGACCCGCTCGGCCGCCACCGCGTGATGCTCCAGACGACCGCGCACATAATCCGGCAGGCCGGGGTCGGACAGATCGAGCGCAGAGAGATTGATCGCCATGCCCAGCTCCAGGCCCTGGCTGCGCCATTGCGCCTGGCACCGCAGCGCCTCGTCCAGCACATAGCGGGTCAGCGGGTGGATCACCCCGGAGTGCTCGGCGAGCGGAATGAATTCGTCCGGGCCGATCGGCCCCAGCACCGGGTGATGCCAGCGCACCAGCACCTCGACCTGTTCGACGCGATCGCTGCGCAGGCAGATCTTGGGCTGGAAGCGCAAGGTCAGTTCGTTGCTGGCAATCGCCTGGCGCAGATCGCCAGTGAGCCTTAGACGACGCAGATGCTGCTCGTCCTGGCCCAGGCGATACACGCTGCTGGCACCGATGGTGATGACATTGCCGCCCTGGCGACGTGCGATATCGGCGCGCCGCAGCAAGGTATCCGGATCGGCGCCGTGTTCGGGGATCAAGGCGATGCCGATGCTGGCTTCCAGCTGGATGCGCGCCTGCGGCAACGCCAGTGGGCGACGCAGCTGCAGCAGCAATCGTTGCGCATCCTGCTGCACGCTGGTCATATCGGCCTGCGCCACCACCACCATGAATTCGTCGCTGCCTAGCCGCCCGACCACATTGGGCTCCTGCACGACCTCGGCAAGGCGGCGCCCTGCTTCGACCAGCACCTGATCAGCGAAGTCGTGCCCCAGGCTGTCGTTGAGTTCCTTGAAGCGCTCCAGATCCAGGATCAGCACGGCGGCCGTACCGCCGGAGGCCACGGTCTGGTCGACCACCTGTTGCAGCCGCTCCAGCAGCCAGATGCGATTGGGCAGGCCGGTCAAGGCATCGTGGCGCGCCTGATGCAGGATGTGCTGCTCGCGGCTGGCGATCTGCTGCTGCATGCGCCCGAAGCTGTCGGCCAGCTCGGCCAGTTCGCGTCCGGGCGGCACCTGCACCGCGGTGTGGTAATCGCCGCGCTGGATGCGTCGTGCTGCCTGCACCAACTGCGCGACCGGCTTGCTGACGCTGCGCGCGAGAAAAATCGCCACACCGAGTGCGGCGGCCGTGGCCAGACCGGCCAACAACAGAATGCGCAGCTTGAGGATGCGGTACGGTGCGACCGCACGATCCAGCGAGGCCTGCAAGGCGACCCGCACATGACTGTCGCCCTGGATCGATTGCAGTTTGACCAGGTAACGTGCGTCGGCCAGCGTCAGCGGGATCGCTTCGCCCTGCCCCGCTTCGGCGGCGGGCAGCTGCTGCGGGAACTCGGCGCGCGCAGCCGGCTCCAGGGTGGAGGCCAGTACGCGCACCGGCGGGCCATCGGTGAAAAAGGTCGCATCCAGCCCGGTGGTGGTACGAAAGTCCTGCGCAAGCCCATCGCCGGACTCGTTGCCGATCGCGATCCAGCCCACCCGGTTCGGCGCCAGCACCTGCACCACCGCCAGCCGCACGATGCGTTGATCCAGTGCCACCACCCCGACCGCGTGCCCGTCGCGCTGTGCCTGTTGCAGCAGGGCCTGCACGGCGCGCAATTGCTCGGCTTGCGGCAGATCTGCCAGCCCGGTCAGGAATTCGCCATCCGGCGACAACAGCACCGCGGTCTGCGCCGACATGCGCGCGGCATGGTTGCGCAATGCCGACTGCATGGTCGGCACGTCGCCACTGGCCACCGCCGCACGGAAACCGAAATCGTCGGCCAGCACCGAGGCCGACTGCAGCAGTTGCTCATCGCGGCGCACATTGATGCGTTGCCAGACGCGTTCGCCGATCTGCAGTTCTTCGCCGAGCTGCGCCTTGACGCTGCGCTCGGTGGCGACCTGCACCGCGATGAAGGTCAGCGTTTGCGTGGCGAGCACGACCAGCACCACCAAGGCCGCGATGCGGGTATGCAGGCGCATCGCCTTCATGGATGCGGCTTCTTCGGGTCGGCGCGACGAAATTTGTCCTGCAGCGCGCGCACGCGCTCATCCGGTGGTGCCGCCATCGGCGCGGCGCCGGTGGTCTGCAGGGTCACGCGGCGCTGCACTGCATCGCGCGCAAGCAGCAACGGCTCGGTGACCACGGCGCCCTTGATGCGCGGGTGCCAGACCCGCAGCGTGTAGGTGCCTGCCGGTGCATCCAGTTGCACGCGGCCGTCGCTGCCGGTCTTGCCGAAATACGGCGTCTCCAGCACGACGATATAGCCAAGCATCCAGTCGTGAATGTTGCAGCCAATGGTCACCAGGCCCGCCTGATCGAAGCGGATCGGCGTGGCCTTGGTACCCTGAAACAGCGGCAATTCGAAACGCTTGGCAGGCGAAAAAGAATAGACCTGATGGCGGATCTGATCGTTATTCGGAAAGCGCACCAAGGTGCCGGTGCGCACCGCTAGGACGGCGGGCACGAACTGCGAATTGACCTGATCCATTTCCGCAGTCTTGGAAGCAGTGGGTGGCGCGGGGCGCGCCGGCTCCAGACTGACCACCGCATCGACCAACATGCCGTTGGCATCGGCCACGGTCACGCTGACCGGCGTTGCCACCACAGCGCTTGCGGCGCAGTACGCCAGCAATAGCGAAACGACACCTATCGGTTTGAACCATTTCGTCCGCATGCTGCCCCCAGCCTAGTGCAATCGGCAGCGGGCGCCAGGCGAATCCGACGTCGCGCTAGCGATCAGACTGAGTTATCGGCTGAGGTGAACGCAAGCTTTAACCAGACGCGAGCGGAATGTTTTGAACAGAACTGTGGTGTCCGTCATTACCCGTGTTGCGAGCGCGGCTATTCGCTGCGCGCGCTGATAGGGACCGCGTGCTGGATTACTTCAGCTTGATCTCGCGCAGACGCTCTTCCAGGAAGCCGTGTGCGGTGATCGGCTCGGGATAGCGACTCGGGTTTTCGGCAGTGATGCACGAAGGCAGCACGTCGATCAGGAAGTCCGGATTCGGGTGTAGAAAGAACGGCACCGAGTAACGCGGCTTGCGCGCTGCTTCGCCCGGCGGATTGACCACGCGATGGATGGTGGACGGGTACACATGGTTGGTCAGGCGTTGCAGCATGTCGCCGATATTGACCACGATGGTGTCGGCATCCGCTGTGAATGGCACCCACTCGCCATCGTTGGAACGCACTTCTAGACCGGCCGCGCTGGCACCGACCAGCAAGGTGATGAAGTTGATGTCGCCATGCGCGCCGGCACGCACGTTGGGGATGTCGTCGCTGGTGATCGGCGGGTAGTGGATCGGCCGCAGGATCGAATTGCCGTTGTGGGTCTTGTCGACGAAATAGTCCTGCGGCAGGCCGATATGCAGCGCCAGCGAGGACAGCACGCGCGAGCCCAGGTGATCGAGCTGCTGGTACAGGCGGTAACCGGGTTCGCGGAAACCGGGCACCTCTTCGGGCCACAGGTTCGGCGTCATTACCTCGCGATACGGCGAATCGTCCGGAATCTCGCGGCCGATATGCCAGAACTCCTTCAGATCGAAATGCTTGGAATCCTTGGCCGTTTCCACACCGAACGCGGTGTAGCCGCGCGCGCCACCGCTGCCTTTGACGTGGTAGCGCTGCTTTACCTCTTCCGGCAGTGCGAAGAACGCCTTGAACACCTCGTAGGCGCCATCGATATCGGCCTGCGCAATGCCGTGATTGCGGATGCCGGCAAAGCCCCACTGCCGATAGGCCGCACCAAGCTCGGCGACGAAGGCGTCGCGGTCGCTGTCGAAACGGGTGATGTCCAGGGTCGGGATGCGGGCGCTCATACGGATATCTGCAGTCGAAGTCGAGGAGTCAAAAGGAAGGCCTGCTGTTCAGGACAGCAGGCGATACAACAGGTAAAACGTCGCGGCCTTGGCAAAGACCACGCACACGCCAATGATCAGCGACTCACGCCGCGTCACGCACGGCACCAGAGAGTCTGTCCAGCGTGTCCTGCATCAGGCCAGCGTCGTCGGCTTCCACCGTCACGCGCACCACCGGCTCGGTGCCGGAAGGACGCAGAAACGCGCGGCCACGCCCCTGCACGGCGGCTTGCGCCTGCTGCAGCGCCTGCTGCACACCGGCGGCTTCCACAATCGCTTTGGCAGCGCCGCCATCCAGACGCACGTTGATTGTTTTCTGCGGCACCTTGCTCAGGCTGCTCAAGGCCTGGCGCAGGCTCTGTCCATCGCGCCCCAGTGCCTCAGGGACCTGCAGCGCGCTGACGATGCCATCGCCGGTGGTGGCGCGGTCCAGGCACAACAGATGGCCGGAGGTCTCGCCACCCAGCGTGCCGCCACCTTCCACCAACGCCTGGTGCACGTAACGGTCGCCGACCTTGGCGCGCTGGAACGGGATGCTCAATCCAGCCAGCGCCTGTTCCAGGCCGTAGTTGGTCATCAGCGTGCCAACCACGGTGCCGGTGAGCCGGCCGCTGGCCTGCCAGGAACGCGCAAGCACATAGAGCAGATCGTCGCCATCGACCGGGTTGCCCTGGTCGTCGGCCATCAGCACGCGATCGCCGTCGCCATCGAAGGCGATGCCCAACTGCGCACCGCTCTCGCGCACCTTGGCGGCGAGATTATCGATATGCGTGGAGCCGACGCCGTCATTGATATTGAGCCCGTCCGGTGCGGCACCGATGACCACCACGTCCGCACCCAGCTCGCGGAACAGCATCGGCGCGATGTGATACGTGGCCCCATGCGCGCAATCCAGCACCATCCGCAAGCCATGCAGGGTGAAGCCGCGCGCCACGCTGGCCTTGCAGAATTCGATGTAACGGCCGATCGCATCGCGCGTGCGGATCGCCTTGCCCAGACGCTCCGATTCCACGGTGTGGAACGGCTCGTCGAGCGCGGCTTCGATCGCCGCTTCGGTGGCGTCGTCGAGCTTTTCGCCTTCGGCGGAAAAGAACTTGATGCCGTTGTCGTAATGCGGATTGTGCGAGGCACTGATCACCACGCCGGCATCGGCGCGCAGCGTGTTGGTCAGGAACGCGATGGCCGGGGTCGGCATCGGACCGATCAGCTGCACGTCTGCGCCGGCAGCGACCAGGCCGGCTTCCAGTGCGGCTTCGAACATATAGCCGGAAATGCGGGTGTCCTTGCCGATCAACACCAGTGGGCGCTTGCTGCGGCCCTGGGTGAGCACGCGACCGAGCGCGTTGCCCAGCCGCAGCACGAAATCGGCCGAGATCACGCCCTGCCCGACCCGACCGCGGATGCCGTCGGTGCCGAAATACTTGCGGGCGCTCATGGAGCCGTGACCGGAAGCGTCGGGACCTGCGGCCAGGGAGCAGGGGCCTGGAAGGAGCAGCCATCGACGGAAGTCCACAGGTCGCAGACCACGTTTTTCCCGGGGACAGCCAGCACGAATACCAACCTCACGCCACCGCCTCTTGCGGATGCGGCTGACGCATCATCATCGCGGTCAGATCGGCGAGGCGGTCGCGCATGTCGCGGCGGTCGCAGATCTGATCGATGGCGCCATGGTCGAGCAGGAACTCAGAGCGCTGGAAGCCCTCCGGCAAGGTCTCGCGCACGGTCTGTTCGATCACGCGCGGGCCGGCGAAGCCGATCAAGGCATGCGGCTCGGCGATGTTGATGTCGCCCAGCATCGCGAACGAGGCCGACACGCCACCGGTGGTGGGATGGGTCAGCACCGAGATGTACGGCAGGCCGGCTTCGCGCAGGCGGCCGAGCGCGGCGGAGGTCTTGGCCATCTGCATCAGCGAGAACAGGCCTTCCTGCATGCGTGCCCCGCCACTGGCGGAGAAGCATACGAACGGGCAGCCGACTTCCAGCGCCACTTCGGCGGCACGCGCGAAGCGCTCGCCGACCACCGAGCCCATCGAACCGCCCATGAAGGCGAAATCGAATGCGGCGGCGACCAGCGGGTTGCCCTTGAGCGTGCCGCGCATGGCGATCAATGCGTCGTACTCGCCGCTAGCCTTCTGGCTGGCCTTGATACGCTCGCCGTAGCGCTTCTGGTCCTTGAACTTGAGCACGTCGACCGGGCCCAGCTGGGCGGCGATTTCGGTGGTCGGGGCATCCACATCGAACAACGCGGCCAGGCGCGCGCGGGCGCGGATTGCCATGTGGTGGTCGCATTTCGGACACACCTCCAGGTTTTCCTCGAGCTCGGGGCCGTACAGCGCGCTGCCGCAATTGCTGCACTTTTCCCACAGGCCCTCGGGGACGCTGCGCTTCTTGGCCGGGGTGTTCTCGGTGCGGATGCCGGAGGGCATCAATTTGCTGAGCCAGCTCATGCGTGTATGACAATCCATGCAGGGCGGCCTTACGGGCCGCAGAGGGGCGTAAGTCCAACGCGCTGCGGGAAAAGCGAGGTAGCGCGGGGGATGAATGTGGGACTTGGTGGCAGTTCGGAGGACTAGCTGCGAGCTTGGTTCTAGGTGGTTGCGCGGGTGTTTGGAGTGAAGGTCGGTTTGTTGTGCTGCGCCTCACTCTGGTTGGCGTGCACTTGTGGTTGGGATGCACGTGGCTTCGCCCGTACCCTCATCCGCCCCTGCGGGGCACCTTCTCCCGACGGGAGAAGGATCAAAGCCCCTCTCCTGCGGGGCGAGAGGGGTTGGGGTGAGGGTGCGGGCGAAGCCACGTGCATCGACGCGAGAAGGGCTTTGGCCTGGTTTCAGGGATGATCCAGTGCCTGGCGCAGCGGGGTCAGGAACGCTTCGGCGTATTCGCGGGCGGTGCGGACGTCCGGGGCTTCGGCCAGGGCGGCGACCAGGGCGCTGCCGACCACCACGCCGTCGGCATCCACGGCCATTGCGGCGGCGCTGACGGCGTCCTTGATGCCAAAACCGGCCACCACCGGGGCGCCGGCACGCAGGCGCAGCTGGCGCAGGCGATCGCCCGCCGCGGTGGTGTCGAGCAGATTCGAAGCGCCAGTGACGCCGGCGAAGCTGACGTAATACAGATACCCCTGGGCACTGCTGCACAGCATGTCCAGACGTTGCTCGCTGGTGGTCGGCGAGGCCAGCGCGATCAGGGCCAGGCCCACCTCGGTGAAGATGGCGCGGGTCTCGGCGGCCTCTTCGGGCGGCAGATCCACCAAGAGCAAGCCATCCACGCCGGCGGCGACGGCGGCTTCGGCAAAGCGCCGGGTGCCGTGGATCTCGATCGGGTTGAGGTAGCCCATCAGCACCACCGGGGTGGTGGGGTCTTCGCGGCGGAATTCGTGCACCGCTTCCAGCACATAGGCCAGGCCGGCACCGCGGCCCAGCGCGCGTTCGGAGCTGCGTTGGATGGTGGGGCCGTCGGCCATCGGGTCGGAAAACGGCACACCGAGTTCGATCACATCGGCACCGGCGCGCACCAGCGCGTGCATCACCGGGACCGTGGCTTCCAGCGAGGGATCGCCGGCGGTGATGAAGGGGATGAGCGCCTTGCGGCCATCGGCACGCAAATGTTGGAAGGTTTCGTCGATACGACGCATTGAAAGACCTTGAAGTAATTAGCTGCGGTGCGACCGCATCAATGGATGTCCTGGTACATGGCTGCGGGCAGTTCGGTCAACGCTTGCGCGTCCACCTCGACGTCGAAACTGTCCAGGCAGCACCCGCAGCCGGTGTTTTCCGAGCACGTGCGGATCTGCGGCGCCCAGCGGTCGAGCCAGGCGAACAGCAGGTCCTGTTCGCCTGGCTGGTCGGCTAGCGCGGTCACGGTGACGCGCCGCAGCGGCATCAGACTTGCACGCCTTCGCGCGCGGCGATGGTGTGCACGTCCTTGTCGCCACGGCCGGACAGGTTGCACAGGATCAATGCGTCCTTGGGCATCTCGCGCGCGAGCTTGATCGACTGCGCCACCGCATGGCTGGATTCGAGCGCGGCCAGAATGCCCTCGGTATGCGCCAGCAGATGGAACGCGGCCATCGCTTCGTCGTCGGTGATGCCCTGATAGACCGCGCGGCCACTGTCGGACAGGAACGAATGCTCCGGACCGACGCCCGGGTAATCCAGGCCGGCGGAGATCGAATGGGTTTCGGTGATCTGGCCGTCGTCGTCGCAGATCACATAGGTGCGGTTGCCGTGCAGCACACCGGGGCGACCGGCTGCGATCGAGGCGGCATGGCGACCGGTGGCGATACCGTCGCCGGCCGCTTCGGCGCCGTAGATCTTGACGCCCGGGTCGTTGAGGAAGGCATGGAACAAGCCGATCGCATTGCTGCCGCCGCCGACGCAGGCACTGAGCGCATCCGGCAGACGGCCGTAGTCTTCCAGCATCTGCGCGCGCGCTTCGCGGCCGACAATCGCGTTGAAGTCGCGCACCATGCGCGGATACGGATCCGGGCCGGCGACGGTGCCGATGATGTAGAAGGTGTCCTGCACATTGGTGACCCAGTCGCGCATCGCTTCGTTGAGCGCGTCTTTGAGCGTGGCCGAGCCGGAGGTCACCGGGATCACCGTGGCGCCGAGCAGCTTCATGCGGTAGACGTTGATCTTCTGCCGTTCGATATCGGTGGCGCCCATGTAGACCACGCACTCCAGGCCCAGCCGCGCAGCGACCGTGGCGCTGGCCACGCCATGCTGGCCGGCGCCGGTCTCGGCGATGATGCGGGTCTTGCCCATGCGGCTGGCCAGCAGGGCCTGGCCGATGGTGTTGTTGATCTTGTGCGCGCCGGTGTGGTTGAGGTCTTCGCGCTTGAGCAGGATCTGCGCCCCGCCCACTTCGCGGCTCAGGCGCTCGGCGTGATAGATCGGGCTGGGCCGGCCGACATAATGCTTGAGATCATTGTCGTATTCGGCGATGAAGGCCGGGTCCTGGCGCGCCTGGTCGTAGGCGGCAGCCAATTCCTGCAACGGGCCGATCAAGGTCTCGGCGACGAACCGGCCGCCGAATTTGCCGAAGTGGCCGGCAGCGTCCGGATAGGCGTAAAAGTCACTGATGGGCTGGGCCGACATGGGAATCCTCTGCAGCAATGCGGTCATACGAGAAGCACGCACTTTAGCGCAGCCAGCCGGTGCGATAAATCGATAAGATTGCCGCAACCTGTGACCTGGACTCACACAATGAGTTACCCGCTTCCGCCGCTGGCGGCCTTGCGCGCCTTCGAATCTGCCGCGCGCCTGCAAAGCGTCAGCCGGGCTGCGCAGGAACTACACGTCACCCATGGCGCCATCAGCCGGCATGTGCGCACCCTGGAGCAGTCACTTGGAACTGCCCTGTTTTCCCGCCAGGGCCGCGGCCTGGTATTGACGGCAGCGGGCACGCGTTTGCGCGATGCGACCGGGGAAGGCTTCGCCTTGATCGGCGAGACCTGGGCTGGGCTGTTAAGGCGCCCTGGCAGCGAGACGCCGCTGGTGCTGGGCTGTTCGGGCAGTCTGCTGGCGCGCTGGGTCATTCCGCACCTGGGCCGGCTGCAGCAGGACCTGCCGGATGTGCGGCTGCATCTGTCGGCCAGCGAACAAGCGCCAGGCCCGGAGCTGGATGGCCTGGATGCGGCGCTGCTGCTGGACACACCGCCCTGGCCCGGCGATTGGCAGGTGCACGAGCTGGGCGTGGAATGGATCGGCCCGGTGCTGAGCCCGCAGCTTGCATCCACGACGCAGCTCGACGGAAACGACCCTGCCGCCCTGCTCGATCACGCCTTGCTGCACACGCGCTCGCGCCCGCAGGCCTGGCCGGAATGGGCGCAGGCGCATGGTGTGGCACCCGAGGCGCTGCACTTCGGTACCGAGTTCGAACACCTGGTCTATTTACTTGAAGCCGCTGCCGCCGGTCTGGGGGTCGCAATCGCACCGCAACCGTTGGTTGCAGCGGATCTGGCCGCCGGCCGCCTGCTGGCACCCTGGGGATTCACGCCAACGCGCGGGCGCTGGGTGTTGTGCGCCGCAAAACGCAATCCGGATCCGCGGATCGAGCGGCTTGCTGGTTGGCTACGCGGTGCACTGACTGAAGATCAGGTGCAGACACCTGCAATAGATATCGCGCACGGCTAAGTGCAGCCATCAAGCAACCGCGTCGTTCAAGAAGCAAGCGGCTGAGCGATGGTTAGCCCGAAAGGCGAGCGACCAAGAGCAATGTGTAGCGGCGACGAGCGCTCCAAAACAGCGGCACAAGCCCAAGCTCCGCTTGCCTAATCCCTAATCTCGATTCCCCAATCCCGAATCTCACGACATCTCGTGGCAATCGGCCCGGCGCACTTCTTCAACGAACTTGCGCATCATGTGGCCGTCCTTGATGCCGGGCGCCAGCTCCACGCCGCTGGACACGTCCACGCCCCACGGCAGCGTCGCCACGATCGCGTCGAACACGTTGTCGGCCGTGATGCCGCCGGCCAGCAGGAACGGGCGATGCAGGCCGGTCGGCAACCGCGACCAGTCGAAGGTCTTGCCGGTGCCGCCGCCTGCGCCGGGCGCATGGCTGTCGAACAGGAAGCCGGCAGTGTTGGGATAGGCCAACTGCAAGGTACGCGCGTTGGCATCTTCGCCATTGACGCCAGTGCTGCCCATCGGCACGGCCTTGAGATAGGGAAGATTGAAACTACGACAGAACGCGTCGTCTTCTTCGCCATGGAACTGCAGCAAGGTCGGGCGCACGGTGCGCACCACCTCGCGCACTTCTTCCTTGGAATTGTTGCGGAACAGCGCCACCACATCGACCATCGGCGCGGTGGCCTGGCGCATCGCGCGCGCCTCGGCCGGTGCCACGCGGCGCGGGCTGCCGTGCGCAAAGATGAAACCTACCGCGTCCACACCCAGCTCGCCGGCCAGTCGAATATCGCCGGCGCGGGTCATGCCACAGAACTTGATACGGGTGCGGTACAGCGATCGATTCATTGGGTGACCTCAGCAGGCAGATGCCACTCTGCGGGATACAACGGCCCGACAAACACCAGGCCTTGTGGCGGCGCCGTCGGCCCGGCCACAGAGCGGTCGCGTCCGGCCAGCAATGTCGCGATCCAGTCGACCGGTTGTTCTCCGGTTCCGACCAGGATCAGCGAACCAACAATATTCCGCACCATGTGATGAAGAAATGCATTGGCCTGGACCTGCATCTCCACCACTTCGCCAATCCGCTGCACGCTGATGGCCTGCAGGTTGCGGCGTGCATGCGGCGCCTGGCATTGCACGCTGCGAAATGCGTTGAAGTCGTTCTCGCCCAACAAGGCCTGCGCCGCTGTGTGCATGGCATCTGCATCCAGCGGGCGCCGCTCCCAGCTCAAGGTCTGCCGATACAGCGCGGGGCGTATCTGACGATTGAGCAGACGATAACGATAACGGCGGGCACGTGCGGAAAACCGCGCATGGAAGTCGGCCGCCGCCGGCACGCACCAGCGCACCGCGATCGAGGGCGGCAGCCGCGCGGTGGTGCCCAACGTCCAGCTGCGCGGGTCGCGGCGTGCGTCACTGTCGAAATGCACTACTTGGCATTCGCCGTGGACGCCGGCATCGGTGCGGCCTGCGCAGATCACCTGCACCGGGGCATCGGCGACCGACGACAGGGCCGCCTGCAACCTGGCCTGCACCGTCGGCCCGCCGTGTTCGCCCAATTGCTGCCAGCCTTGAAACTCGCTGCCGTCGTACTCCACGCCCAGCGCGTAACGCATCGGAACCTGCCTGTTGTTGAATCGATTGAGTGTGCGGACCAAGCGCGGCCGGCAAAGCGTCGCGAGCGATCGTCAGTGAGGCGCAAACCGCGCGCAAGCACCGCAGTGTGACGAGCGGCGATGCCGCACCAAGAACCAACTGCGCGCGCCTGACGCTGAGCGCAGTGGTTTGTCAGTCGCCCTGCGCGGCGGCGCGCTCGGACCACACCGCCAGCGTCGTGCCACCGGGCTCGCGGAAATGAAATCTGCTGCCACCCGGGAAGCCGAACACCGGCTTGACGATCTCGCCACCGGCAGCACGTATGCGCTCGAGCACTGGTGCCAGGTCGTCGGCATACAGCACCACCAGCGGGCCCGCTTCAGCCGCTGCCGGCGCAGTGGCACGGTAGAAACCACCGTCCAGGCGCCCGTCGTTGAAGGCCAGGTAATCCGGGCCATAGGCCTGAAATTGCCAGCCGAAGACCTGTTCGAAAAACGCGCGGCTGGCCTCCGGATCGATCGAGGCGAACTCCACGTAATCGATGCGACGCTCGCGTGCGGCACGCTTGTCTGCAGCAAGGCTGTCCATGGCCGGGCTCATGTCAACTGCTCCAGCAATTCGGCCGCTTCGGCACGGGTGGCCTCATCGCCGGTGGCGGCGACTTCCAGCAACAGACCGCGTGCGGTGTCCTTGTCGCCCAGATCCATATAGGCCACTGCCAGCTCCAGGCGATCGCGGCCTGCGGACTTGAATTCCCTGTACGTCTCTACGCCAGGCACGGCGACGGGAGCGATGGGAGCCACCGGAGATTGCGCGAAATCCAGGCTGTCCTGGGCGGCAACCGATGCAGGCGGTGCGACTGGCGGAAGATCGCTGATTGCGTGCTCCGGCTCCGGCTCCAGTTCCGGCGCAGGCGCTGACGCTGTCAGGCTCGACGTACTCCGGCACAGCCACTGGAGCCGGAGCCGGCGGCGTTGCACGCAACGACCGCCAATCCTCGCTGGTGACCACGACCGGCGCAGGCGCTGGCTCAGACAGCAGCGGCTCGCGGCGCAACACCTCCGATAGCGGCTGCTGCGCATCGTAAGCGCGCTCGTCTTCGCGCAAATTGGCCTGCTCGAATTCGGTCTCATGCACCACGTCGTATTCGCTGGGCTGCGTGGCGAGCTCGGCATCCTGCGGCTCTGCCGTCTCGGCTGCAGCACCCACAGGCACGAAGTCGAACTGACGACGCGGCAACGGCGGCAGCGGCGAGGGTTTGCGGCGACGCGCAGCCAGCCATGCGACCACGGCCGCAACGATCAACACCAGCCCACCGATCAACCACAGCGGGAAGCCGCCGCCCTGCTCTGCCGCAGCCGGCGTCTCCGACAGGCGCTTCTGCGCGGCCGCCAGATCGGTGTTCTTCATGGCGATCAAGGCTTGCTGTTGCTGCTTGAGCTTTTCCAGATCGGCCACGCGCGTGCGTAGATCCTGCAATTCGGCATCGCGGGTGGCGATGTCTTCCTTGGCCTGTTGCAACTGTTGGTTGGCCGCCATCTCGCCCTCGCCTTCGGCACTGGTGCCGGACGTGGCGCCGGCCTTGTTGGTCTGAATCGCCACTGCCGGGGCGATCTCGAGCCGCGCGCCGGCCCCTGCAGTGGTGGGCGCAGCAGGTGCTGCGGATGTGGGCGGTGTTGCGGCAGTCGCGCCGGCTTCGGCCGGCTGCGGAATCGCCGAGCGCGGCTGCCGCCACTGCGCAGCCTGCTCGCGCACCATCACCGCCGCTTCGGCCGCACCGACCTGTGCCAGCGCCTCTTCCTGCGGCGTACGCAACACTGCGCCCTGCTTCAGGCGATTGATGTTGCCGCCGATGAAGGCATCGGGGTTGGTCCGCAACAACGCCAGCATGGTCTGATCCAGCGAATGCCCGCTGGAGCGCGCCACGCGGCGGCGATTTCCGACAAGGTCTGGCCGGAGCGCACCGCAGGCAATGCATCGCCGGCCTGCGCGGCAGCGGCAGCGCTTGCACTGCGGCGTGCAGTTGGTGCGGTAGCGGCAGTGTTTTGATCGGTGCCGGCGGCAGCCGGCGCCGACACCGGGGACTGGCGGGGGATCGTGTTGTTGGCCCCGGCGCGCGGCGCTTCGATGGCCGGCCCTGCGATCGCAGCCGCGGTGTTGGGCGCATCGACCAGCGCGGAATACTCGCGTACCAGCCGACCCTGGCCCCACTCCACTTCGATCAGGAAGTTGATCGCCGGTTGATCGACCACCTGGCTGCTGGTCACGCGGATCACCGCACGCCCGCGCGCGTCCTGGGCGAACTGGAACTGCAGGCTGCTGACCAATCCCTGCGGGCGCTCCAGGCCAACCCGCGCAAAGGTGGTCGCCGATGCCAGCGCTACACGGGCGTTGTCGAGTTCGCCCGGTTCGTTGGAGATGACCGGAATCTCGGCCACCAGCGGTTGCCCAGGCTTGGACAGCACCCGGATATCGCCCAACCCTAACGCCATGGCGGTGCCACTGCAGACCATCAGCAGCAACGCACCTATCGCTTGTATCGGACGCATCGCGCCCCCGCCCCTATGTTTCATGGGCATCAATATAGCCGCTGAATGAGCGAAAAAGTCGGCCAGCTCGCGCGGGGTGCACATGCCGTCGCGATGCGGCATCCATGCAGCGGGCCATCGGCAGCGCATGGGTAGGAGCGCACTTGTGCGCGATGAGGCTTCACTGGGAAAGCTTCATCGCGCGCCAGCGCGCTCCTACTGACGCGATGAGGCATCACTGGGAAAGCTCCGTCGCGCGCCAGTGCGCTCCTACCGAACGACCGTGCTTCAGCCTTCCTGTGCGACCAGCTCGGCCAGCTGCACGGCGTTGAGCGCGGCGCCCTTGCGGATGTTGTCCGAGACGATCCACAGATTCAGACCGCGCGGATGCGACAGGTCCTCACGGATACGTCCGACGAATACCGCGTCCTTGCCGGAGGCGTGCGTGACCGGGGTCGGATAGCCACCGGGCTTGTGCTCATCCACCACTTCGATGCCGGGCGATGATTCCAGCAGCGCGCGTGCTTGCTCGGCAGTGATCTTGTCGCGGGTTTCGATCGCCACCGCTTCGGAGTGACCGTAGAACACCGGGACACGCACCGCAGTGGGATTCACCATGATCGACTCGTCGCCCAGGATCTTGCGGGTCTCCCAGACCAGCTTCATCTCTTCCTTGGTGTAGCCGTTGTCCTGGAAGTCGTCGATGTGCGGGATCAGATTGAAGGCGATCTGCACCGGGAAACGCTGCGGTTCGATCTGCTGGAAGCCCAGCAGTTCGCTGGTCTGCTTGCCCAGTTCTTCCATCGCCGACCGCCCGCCACCGGAGACCGACTGGTAGGTCGCCACGTTGATGCGCTCGATGCCGTACTTGCGGTGGATCGGGCCCAGCGCGACCAGCATCTGCATGGTCGAGCAATTGGGGTTGGCGATGATGCCGCGCGGGCGCTGCTTGAGCGCTTCGGGATTAACCTCCGACACCACCAACGGCACATCGTCGTCGTAACGGAACGCGGAGGAATTATCGATCACCACCGCGCCGGCAGCGGCGAACTTGGGGCCGTATTCCTTGGACACGCTGCCGCCTGCAGAGAACAGTGCGATGTCCACGCCGGTGGGATCGAAGTCGGCCAGATCCAGCACATCGACCTTGCCGCCGTTGAACTCCACCTGCCCGCCGGCCGAGCGCGACGACGCCAGCGCATACAGGGTGGCGACCGGGAAATTGCGCTCGGCCAGGATGCTCAGCATGGTCTCGCCGACAGCGCCGGTGGCGCCCACGACCGCGACGTTGAAACGACGGTTTTCGTTGCTCATGAGATTGTCTTTATCGAAAGAGGAAAGAGGGGAACGCGCTTGCGCAGTGGGTTCGGGGAACCTCCAAAGCTGGCCGCGGAGGTTCCCTATCGTTTGGTCGTGGTGGTTTTGGTCGCGCCGGCTTTGATCGCTTCGCCATCGCTCGCGCCCACGCGCGCGCCGCCCTGTTTGGCAGCGGCCACCGCATCGGCATTGAGTGCGCTTGGCGGATGGCCGGCATGCGGACCGTGGCCCAGCGCGGCAATCAGGTTGTCCACCGCCAGCTGCACCATGGCGCGGCGCGTGGCCAGGCTGGCACTGCCGATATGCGGAGTCAGCACCACGTTATGCAAAGCAAGCAGTTCCGGACGGACTACGGGCTCGCCTTCGTAGACATCCAGGCCGGCACCGGCCAGCCGCCCGTTGGCGAGCGCATCGGCCAACGCGATTTCATCGACCAGGCCACCGCGCGCGATGTTCACCAGCGTGGCGGTGGCGCGCATCTTGCCCAGCGCTGCGGCATCGATGATGTGGTGCGACCGCTTGGTGTACGGCAGCACCAGGACTAGGTGATCGGACTGCGCCAGCAAGGTGTCGAAATCCACATACTGCGCGCCAAGCGTTTGTTCGGTCTCGGCCGGCAACTGGCTACGGTTGTGATACAGCACGCGCATGCCGAAACCGTGCGCGCCGCGGCGGGCGATGCCCTGCCCGATCCGGCCCATGCCCAGAACACCAAGCGTGCTGCCGTGGATATCGGCGCCGAGCATGGTCTTGAACGACCACTGCCCCCACTGCCCATCGCGCAACCGGCGCTCGGATTCGGTGATGCGACGCGCGGTGGCCATCAGCAATGCAAAGCCGAGATCGGCAGTGGTTTCGGTCAGCACGTCCGGCGTATTGCTGGCCAGGATGCCGGCCGCACTCAGCGCGTCGAGATCCAGATTGTTGTAGCCCATACCGACATTGGCGATCGCGCGCAGCTGCGGTGCGGAGGCGATTTCCGCCGCACCGATACGCTCGTTGAGGGTAATCAACGCACCATCCAGCGATGCCAGCTGCGCAGCCAGATCGGCCGGCGAATAGGCAGTGACGCGCTCGGTGGTGATCAGCTCGAAATGCTCGCCCAACTGCGCGACGACATCGTCGAACAGGGGCTGGCTGACCCACACCTTGGCGCGCCGCGACTCAGACATCGAGTTGACCGGGAATCCGTGGCGACACCTCACCCACATCGCCGCACTGGGCGCGATGACGCAATGCCTGATCCATCAACACCAAGGCCATCATCGCCTCGGCGATCGGGGTGGCGCGAATGCCTACACAGGGGTCATGGCGACCGGTGGTGATCACATCCACCACGGCGCCCTCGGCATCCACCGTCGCGCCGGGCAGGCGCAGGCTCGAGGTCGGCTTGAGCACCATCGAGGCGGTGATCGCCTGGCCGGTGGAAATGCCGCCCAGGATGCCGCCGGCATGGTTGCTGAGAAAGCCTTCCGGGGTGATCAGGTCGCGGTGTTCGGTGCCCTTTTGCGCGGCGCTGGCAAAGCCGTCGCCGATCTCCACGCCCTTGACCGCATTGATGCTCATCAGCGCAGCAGCCAGTTCGGCATCGAGCTTGCCGTAGATCGGCTCGCCCCAACCCGGCGGCACGCCGCCGGCCACCACGTCCACGCGCGCGCCGACCGAATCGCCGGATTTGCGCAGCGCATCCATATAGGTTTCCAACTCCGGCACCTGCTCGGCATGCGGCCAGAAGAACGGATTGTCTTCGACCGCATTCCAGTCGAAACCGGTCGGACGGATCTCGCCCAACTGCGATAAAAAGCCGCGCACCAGCACGCCGTAGCGCTGCTTGAGCCATTTTTTGGCGATCACCCCGGCGGCCACGCGCATGGTGGTCTCGCGCGCGGACGAACGCCCGCCGCCACGCGGGTCACGGATGCCGTACTTCTGCCAATAGGTGTAATCCGCATGCCCGGGGCGAAACTGCTGGGCGATGTTGCTGTAGTCCTTGCTGCGCTGATCGGTGTTGCGGATCAGCAAGCCGATCGGCGTGCCGGTGGTGCGGCCTTCGTAAACGCCGGACAGGATCTCGATCTCGTCGGCCTCGCGGCGGGCCGAGGTGTGCCGGCTCTTGCCGCTGGCACGGCGCTGCAGATCGTGGGTGAATTCTTCCGGCGCGATCTCCAGGCCCGGAGGGCAGCCGTCGATGACGCAGCCGATCGCCGGCCCATGCGATTCGCCGAAGGTACTGACCGTCAACAAGCGACCAAAACTGTTACTGCCCATGACGGCATCCTCTCAACAATGCAGCAGGTGGCGTGGCGCGCAAGATGCGCGGCAGATGACGTGCCGCCACCAGCATCGGCGCCACTGCCAACAAACCGCTGAACACCAGCACAAACACATCCAGCTCGTCACGCCCGCTAAGCAGCCAATCGGCAAGCAGGTACAGCGCAACGCCGATTCCGACCAGCAGGCCGAGTGCCACGATCAGCGTGCGGCGCCGATGCGCGCGCAAGGCCGCATCCGAACTGACAACGACGATCCAGGCCGAAACAAGGCCGAAAAACGCCATCAGGCCAAAACCAATCTCCGCCGCCGCGCTCAACCAGCGCTGTGGCGAGGGGCTGCCGTACATCGGGTCGAACAAGCGGTACACCACGTCGAGCAAGCCGAGCGGAATGCCCACACCGAAGATGGACACCGGCACCAGCAACAGGAGATCGCTCAGCTGCGGCCGCGGTGTGGACGACTCAGCGCGCACTGGCCAACTCGGTGATGCGTGCGCCGTGGGCGATCAATTCGCGGCATTCCACCGCAAAGATACCCATCTGCCCGACCTTGAATTCGACCCAGGCGAAATCCACTTCCGGCAGCAGCTTGATCAGATGCTGCTCGGACTCGCCCACTTCGCAGATCAGCAAGCCGTCTTCGCTGAGGTGCTGCGGCGCATCGCGCAGGATCTTCAGCACCAGGTCCAGGCCATCGTCGCCCGCACGCAGGCCCAATTCCGGCTCGTAGGAATACTCCTGCGGCAGCGCATCGGTCTCGTCGTTGGTGACGTACGGCGGATTGGTCACGATCAGGTCGTACTGGCGCCCGCCCAGCCCAGTGAACAGGTCCGACTTGAGCAAAGTGACGTTGTCGGCATGCAGGCGCGCCTTGTTTTCGGCCGCCAGTGCCAGCGCGTCGTCGCTGATGTCCACGCCGTCCACGTCCCACTGCGGGTTGTAGTGGCCCATGGCGATCGCGATACAGCCCGAGCCAGTGCACAGGTCCAGCGCACGGGTGACTTCGCGACCGCCCAGCCAGGGCTCGAAGCCGGCTTCGATCAGCTCGGCGATCGGCGAGCGCGGCACCAATGCGCGCGCATCGCTCTTGAAACTCAGGCCGGCAAACCAGGCCTCGCCAGTCAGATACGCCGCCGGCACGCGCTCGCTGATGCGGCGCTCGAACAAGCCCAGTACCTGCTCTTTTTCCGAGCGCAGCAGACGCGCCTGGCCATAGGCCGGACCCAGATCGTGCGGCAGATGCAGGCTGTGCAGCACCAGCTGGGTGGCCTCGTCCAGCGCGTTGTCGTAGCTGTGGCCGAAGGTCAGACCGGCTGCATTGAAACGGCTGGTGCCGTAGCGGATCAGGTCGATGATGGTGTGCAGTTCGTCGGCCGCGGCGGCAGTCATGGCAACAACTAAAGAGGAATCGGCCCACGATTATAGAGGTCGGATCGGTATCATGAGCGTCCGTTGCAGTGGAAACCGCCATGTTCAATCGCAATACCGGCATCGTGCTGCTGGTGGCGCTGGCCGCCGGCCTGGGGCTGTTGCTGGGCCAGAAGTTCCTCGGCGCCGCGCCCAGCTCGCCGTGGCCGCCCACCAAGACCATCACGTTTTATCCGCAGCCACGCACCCTGCCGCAGTTCAGCCTGCGCCAGTCCGATGGTACCCAGCTGGTGCCCGGTGAGTTGAAGGGACATTGGACGCTGGTGTTCCTCGGCTTCACCTTCTGCCCGGACGTCTGCCCCACCACCTTGACCGATCTGGCGGTGGCACAGCAGCAGTGGGCAAGCATTCCGGATGGCCTGCGCCCGCGCGTGCTGTTCGTCTCGGTAGACCCGCAGCGCGATCCGCCCGCTCGCCTGGGCGAATACGCGCATGCCTTCCACAAAGACACGCTGGCGGCCACCGCCGATGTGCCGTCGCTGGAGCGCTTCGCCACCGCGCTGGGCTTCGTGTTTCAGAAGGTGCCGGGCAAGGGCTTCGCGCAGAATCCCAACGACTACAGCATGGATCACTCGGCCGGCATCGCCGTGCTCGACCCGCAAGGCCGCCTGGCCGGCTTGATCCGTCCCCCGCTCGACCCCAAGGCGATCGCCGCCGACCTCCAACAGCTGACCAAGGTAACCGCTCCGTGAGTCTCGTCACTTCCCTGACCTACGTGCTGCCGCACCGGCTGTTGTCCTCGATGGCGCGCGCACTGGCCTATTCCGATACGCCGTCCACCAAGCAATGGTTGATCGACACGGTGACGCGCAAGTTCGGCGTAGACCTGAGCGAGGCACTGGAGCCCGACCCGCGCGCCTACCCCACCTTCAATGCGTTCTTCACCCGCGCCTTGAAGGCGGGCGCACGCGTGCCCGATGCCGACCTCGCAGCCGTGCTGATGCCGGCCGATGGCCGTATCAGCCAGCTCGGCCCGATCGAGAACGGCCGAATTTTCCAGGCCAAGGGGCAGTCGTTTACCGCTGCCGAACTGCTTGGCGACGCGGAAGCGGCACTGCCGTTCAACGATGGCCTGTTCGCAACCGTCTATCTCTCGCCCAAGGACTACCACCGCGTGCATATGCCATGGACCGGCACCTTGCGCGAAACCGTGCACGTGCCCGGCCGCTTGTTCAGCGTGGGCCCGGATGCGGTACGCAACGTGCCGCGCCTGTTCGCCCGCAACGAGCGCCTGGTGTGCCACTTCGACACCGACTTCGGCCCGATGGCCTCGGTGATGGTGGGCGCGCTGCTGGTATCGGGCGTGGAGACGGTGTGGAGCGGCGTGGAGATTCCGCGCTATGGCGATCGCATCACGCGCAAGGATTACTGCGGCAAGGGAATCGTATTGGAGCGTTTTGCGGAGATGGCGCGCTTCAATTACGGCTCGACCGTCATTGTCTTGCTCCCGCCAGGCGTTGCAAAACTCGACGGCGCACTTGCTGCAGAGACATCGGTGCGGCTAGGCCAGACACTCGCACGTCGCCAGGTGAGCTGATCACAGCGGCGCGCCGACGATCCCGGCTTCACACCCAACGCGGCGATCAGCAAATGCGGCTAGCGATGCCGTTGTAGGAGCGGGCTTGGCCGCGATGAGGCGTTCTCGATGACGTTTCGTGCACAGGCGCGTTTCGCACTCCCAGCCTCCGATTTAGCGCGCTCTCGCCCGCCGCGGAGCTACCGGGACGGCTTCATCGCGGCCGGGGCCGCTCCTACAGGAGCGAGGCCAGCGCGCGACTCGCCGACGCGATACCGCCCGCACTCCAGATGCAGCGATCAGCAAATGCGGCTAGCGATGCCGTTGTAGGAGCGGGCTTGGCCGCGATGAGGCGTTCTCGATGGCGTTTCGTGCGCATGCGCGTTTCGCACTCCCAGCCTCCGATTTAGCGCGCGCCCACCCACCCTAGAGCTACCGGGACGGCTTCATCGCGGCCGGGGCCGCTCCTACAGGAGCCAGGTCCAGCGCGCGACTCGCCGACGCGATACCGCCCGCGCTGGTCAGCGATCGCAGCCAGCCAGCTTGATGCTCTGCCCCGGCTTGAGCGCGTACGACGGCGCCTTCAGCCCATTGGCCTTGGCAAGCGTCTTGATCTCGCACTGGTACTTATTCGCCACGCGGCCGAGCGTGTCGCCCTTGGCGACGGTGTAGCTGCGCGCCTGCTTGGCCTTTGGCTTGGCGACGACCGGCTGGCCGGTGGCCACGGTGGTCGGCACGCCCGCCATCGGGCTGACATCGCCCACTGCCACGCTGGGCACGTACTCGGGGGCGCTGCTGCTGCGCACGATCGCGCTGTTGAGATCGGCAGTGATCAGCGTGCGCGCCAGGTCCGCACGCGGGCCGCTGACGCAGTAGCGCGTGTACAGGCTGGCGATGCGGTTGGTGGCATTGATGACGGTGCCGGCCGGAATCCAGCCATCGGATTCATAGCGCGGGTTGAGGTTGCGCAGCGCGCGCATGTAGCCGTCGCGCGTACCCATGCTGCCCAGGCAAATGGTGAGCTCGTAGATGGTCGTCGACTTGGCCAGCTTGAGCGTGGCCGGCTGCGCATCGAGCTTGGCGAAGTCCACGCCGTACTGGCGCGGGTGCAGGAAGATCCAGGCCGCGGCGATCACCATCGGCACGTAGTCCTTGGTTTCGGCAGGAAACTGGTTGTACACGTCCTGCTCCCAGAACCCGCGCCCGCCGCTCTGCGAGAACACGCGCGCCGCACGGCCTTCGCCACCGTTGTAGGCGGCCAGCGCCAGCTCGATGTTGCGGTTGAGCCCGGCCATGCGCTCGTTGAGATACGCGGCGCTGGCTTCGGCGGCGCTGCGTGCATCGAAACGCGTATCGAACCCGGTGCCGTCCGGGCCCAGCCCGAAACGACGCCCGGTAGCAGGCATGAACTGCATCAAGCCGGCAGCGCCGGCACGCGAGCTGGCGTGCACCTTGCCATTGGATTCCTTGGCCATGATGCCGAACAGCAGCGCCTCGGGCAGGCCGCGCTTCTGCCACTCCGGCCACATCACCCCACGCAGGTTGCTGTAGTTCTCGTAGCTGGTCAGCAGCGCCGGGCGCATGTCGGTCAGCCAGCGGCGGATACCGGCCTGCACCGCCGGGTTGTACTGCACCATCTTGTCGAAATCGTGGCGCTGGTCGTTGAGCAGCGTGGCCGCACGTGCGGCTTCTGGCACGCCGTTGTTCGCCGGGCCCAGATGATCCGGGTCGGCTTGCAGCAAGCTGTCGTCGTCTTCCGGATCTTCGGCGGCCGGGGCCTCGGCGTCGGCGCGCGCCTTCAGCAGACGCTTGTAGGTGGCCAGTTGATTGGCGACCAGACAGCCACGCTGCTTGATGCAGGCGTCGATGACGTCCTCCATGTCCTCCAGCGCCGCGTCGCCTTCGGCACTGCCCTTGGGGTCGGAGTTATTGACCAGCACCAGCGCATCGCGATAACGCTTTTCGGCGGCGGCCATGCGGGTATCGAGCACGGCGGCTTTCTCCGTGTCGCGTTTGGAGATGGCATGGGCAGCGGGGACGACAGACATCAGCGCCACCAGTGCCAGAACCGGCCATGGGCGCAAAGCAAAATGAGCGAGCGGCATCGTAGGCAGTACAGCGGAAAGGCTGGCAGGGTAGCTGCCGGGGCGACACCGGGGCAAGGCAGCACCGCCGGCAGGGTCAGTGGGCCGTTAGATTGATCGATGGATTAGGTGGTTGGAATGGCTGCTGGCTGGTTCCCGTGATTCGCGCCCGTTGCTCCTGCGAGTTGCCCGGCGGCATGGCTCTTTGACGTCTCGCGCCGGCATGCGGACTCGCTGTGCCACCACGATGCCCCACCGGAATTGCCAGCGAGCATTGCCAGATAGAATCACATTTTCCCCACCGGATCTGCGCAATGGCCTCGTTCCTGCTCGGCAAAGGCGTCACCGACGACATCGCGGTGATGCTGGAAGGACGCTTCGGCAACCGTCATGGTTTGGTCGCCGGCGCCACCGGTACCGGCAAGACCGTCACCTTGATGACCCTGGCCGAAGGCTTCTCGCGGCTGGGCGTGCCGGTGTTCCTGGCCGACGTGAAAGGCGACGTGGCCGGTCTTGCAGTGGTAGGCGACGGCGCAGCCGGCGTGTTGCAGCGCGCCACGGAAGTGGGCATCACCGATTACGCGCCGGCCGCCAACCCGGTGGTGTTCTGGGATCTGTACGGCAAGCTCGGCCACCCGGTGCGCACCACCGTCAGCGAAATGGGCCCCACCCTGCTCGCGCGCATTCTGGAACTCAACGACACCCAGTCCGGTGTGCTGGATATCGTGTTCAAGCTGGCCGACGACCGTGGACTGCTGTTGCTGGATCTGGACGACCTACGCGCGCTGCTGGCGTTGGTGGTGGAAGAACGCAAGGAGCTGTCCACCAGTTACGGGCTGGTCTCCAGCCAATCGGTGGCCGCGATCCAGCGTTCCTTGCTGCGTCTGGCGCAGGACGGCGGCGAGCAGTTCTTTGGCGAACCCGCACTTGAGCTGGCCGAACTGATGCGCGTGGCGCCGGACGGCCGCGGCGTGATCGGCATACTGGCGGCCAACCAACTGGTGCTCAAGCCGAAGCTGTATTCCACCTTCTTGCTGTGGCTGCTGTCGGAACTGTTCGAGCATTTGCCCGAGGTGGGCGATCTGGAACAGCCCAAACTGGTGTTCGTCTTCGACGAAGCGCATCTGCTGTTCGACGACGCGCCCGCCGCGCTGGTGCAGCGTATCGAACAGGTGGTGCGGCTGATCCGCTCCAAAGGCGTGGGCGTGTACTTCTGCTCGCAGTTTCCCGACGATATTCCGGACAACATCCTCGGCCAGCTCGGCAATCGCGTGCAGCATGCGCTGCGCGCCTACACCCCGCGTGACCAGAAAGCGGTCAGGACCGCGGCGCAGACCTTCGTCGCCAATCCCAAGCTTGATGTCGCGACCGCGATCTCCAGCCTGGGCACCGGCGAGGCGCTGGTATCACCGCTGCAAGGCAAGGGCGTGCCCGCGCCGGTGCAGCAGACCCTGATTGCCCCACCGCGCTGCCGCATGGGCGCCATCAGCGAGACCGAACGCGCGCAGGTGCGTGCCGCCAGCCCGGTCGGCACCCGCTACGACGCCGCGATCAACCGAGAATCGGCCGCCGAACTGCTCGCGCGCCGCGTCGGACAGGTGGCCGAGCACAACGCCGCACCACCGGCGCGTACGCGCGAGGATGACGACGCGCAAGACAGCGGCTTCGGCAAGGCGGTCAAGGACGCCGTCTTCGGCACCAGCCGCCGCCAGGGCATGCTCGAAGCGATGGCCAAGCAGACCTCGCGCACGGTGGGCAACAAGATCGGCCAGCAGATCGTGCGCGGTATTTTCGGCAGTATTTTTGGTGGGAAGCGCCGAGTAGCCACGCACACAAAACGACAAGACAACACCAAATGAGCAAGGACGCAACAACACTGCTGTTCCGCTGTCTGACTGCAAGCACGGTTATTTGGGCGGCAACGGCCACTGCCCGGCAACCAGTTCCAACTGACACGTGGCCGCTACAACAGCAGCACCTGCTTACCGGCCGCTATACCGGCAAACTGCAGCCCTACACGCAAGACTGCCAAGCCGTCCGCGCCGATCTTGTTCTCCTCAAGACAGGAAAACCAAGCGACAACAGCCGACGCTACACATTGAAGACGACCTGCATCGCTGGCGCCGCGCGACATGCCGCACCCAAAACCATGGTCGGATCCTGGTGGGTTGACCAGATAGGCGGCAGCTGCCTAATGCTCAGCTTCGAAGACCCCAATGATCCGATGATCGGACCCAATATCTACGGGTTTCGCATCGAACAAGACACCGTCTCCGATCGCCATGCGCATCGCACCGACTACGCCCTGGCCCAGGATGGCCACAATTGCCACAGCGGCAATCCGCCAGAGGATCAGGACAAAGTGCTGCGACGTGTGCGCTGATCTTTGAGCATGGATTCATGATGCTGTGAGTTGCGCACCTTTGCACCCAGCACTACTCAAGAGCGGAACCTGCACTCGGCACGTTTTGCCACGCAAGCAACAAGAATCGCTTGCGTCGACGGCCGCAGAATTCAGGTCTGCGGCAGCGTCGTATCTGTGCGCAAGCGCATTGCATGCAAATAGCGACACGCTGAGGAACCGCCAAAGACAAACGTTCGCGCGGCGCACGAGATCGTGCTAAGCCAACACGCCATGCAACTTGGCGTATTGCAGCAACATGATGGTCTTGGCATCGGCGATGTCGCCTGAACCGATCATCGCCAGGGCTGTATCGAGCGGCAGTTCCAGCACCTCGATCTCTTCGCCGTCTTCTTCGAGTCCGCCGCCGTCACTGACCTTGTCGCCATCGAAGTATTCGCCGACGAAAAAGTACAGGCGCTCAGTGACTGAGCCAGGGCTCATGAACGCCTCGAATACCTTGCGCACGCTGTCGATCCGGTAGCCGGTCTCTTCTTCGGTTTCCTTGCGGATGCAGGTCAGCGCATCGTCCTGGTCGAGCAAGCCGGCGCAAGCTTCGATCAGCATGCCGTCCGTATTGCCGTTGAGCAGCGTGGGCAGGCGGAACTGGCGGGTCAGCATCACCGTCTGCTTGGCGCGACTGTAGAGCAGGATCGTAGCGCCATTGCCGCGATCGTAGGCCTCGCGCGACAGGGTCTGCCAGCGGCCGTCCTTGCGCTGAAAATCAAAGGTGACCTTGCGCAGCACATACCAGTTGTCCGACAGCACGTCGATGCTGCGAATGCGAACCTGCGGGTTGCCGGTGGCGGATGGATTCAAGCGACACTCCTTGTGATGCGAGCGACGGTAGTACCACGAACGTGGCGCGTCTGGTCGCTCGAAAGATCCGCAATGACTGCGGCGGGTCGACAGTCTACCGATGACCAAGATCCGGAGCATTACGTCATCTACTAAAGCACTGCACGTGTCGCATATCGATATGTAAAGGCCTGCATTGCGATCAGTACGTACTAGGCCAATGACTCCACGCTGCCGGTCATTCAGACCGCGACGCTGCACGGTCGACTGAAGCACGGAGCGCGTACGTCATCAGGATGACGAACCGCACGACCGCGACTTCGGCAACGTTCGCGTGACCGGCAATTTGTCGCGACCACATATCCATACGCAACGCCGGCATCGCTTTGCAAACCCTCTAATTGCCATCACTTGCTCCTCGAGCCAGACGCTTTCTTCGATAACGCACGGCTCATTGAAGCATCGATACCGACGCCCGATCTTGGGCAGTTCGTGTCGTTCCACATGCGGCTACGCGCCAAGCCACCACCCGCTGCCGTGCACCACCGGGCTCAACAGGCAGGCGCCGTTACATCCCAATTGCACGGCGACGCGCGCCACCGCACAATCCCTTCACATCACACGCCTGGGGAGCGTCATGGAAGACCGTTTTCGCGCACGCAAGGTTGCGGCGCAGGCCGCGCCGGCACCGTTCTGGACCCGCATTCCTGCCATCGCCACTTATCCGCTACGCGGCTCTGCGCTGTACGCGCTGATTGCGCTGACCCTGTGCAGCGCGCTGCTGGTGTTGCCAGGCATCCTGAGCCTGCTGATCGCCGGCGTGCTGGGCATGGCGACCTACACCTATGCCTTCGACATCCTGCGCCACAGCGCAGATGGGCAAGCCGACGCACCGCGACTCGGCTACAACGCGTTCGATAGCGCGGTACTCAGGCTGATCCTGCTGGCGCTTGTGCTGGGCATCGTCATTGGTGCGGCCGGCGTGCTGGCCGGCAAGCCCGGCTTGACCATCGCGTATCTGGTGGTCCAGCTATTGCTGCCCGGCATGATGATTGCGCTGGCCATCGACGGCAGCCTGCGCCGCGCACTCAACCCGGCAGTGTCGATCGACATGGCGCTGCGCATCGGCTGGCCGTACCTGGCCGCCTACGGCCTGCTGTATGTGATCCAGGGCAGCGGCACGGCAGCGGTGTTCATTGCGGTGAAATATCTGCCACCGGTCGTGCGCGAGGCGACCGTTGTGATTGCGTCGATCTGGAGCCTGTTCGCCAGCTTCCATCTGATGGGCTATCTGGTCTACCAGTACCACGAAGAACTCGGCTATGTGCCCAGCAGTGGCGCGGGAGTCGAGCGCGAAGATCCGGATCAACGCCTGCTAGACGAAGCAGAGCAGCACCTGCGCGACGGACATGCCGACGAAGCCTTTCAAGCGTTGCGTGGTGCAGTGCGCTCGCGTGCGGTGAGCCTTGCCGTGCATGAGCTGTATCAGCGTCTGCTGCGCCAACATCATCGCAACGACGAACTGCAGGAACACACGCGCCACTACATCAATCGCTTGCTGCAGGAAAAACAGGAGCGCCGCGCACTCGCCTTGCAGCGCGAAGCACTGGACAGCAATCCTGCATTTACACCGCTGACGCCTGAGCAAGCCACGCTGCTGGCCGAGCGCGCCAAGATGGCCGGGCAATTCCAGCTGGCGACCGACGGCCTGCTAGCAGCCATCGGCGCATGGCCGCGCGACGCGATGCTACCGGTGTGGTCGCTCGACGCAGGGTTGCTACTGGCCGAACGTTTCGGCCGCGATGACCAGGCGCGTGTAGTGCTGCAAAACGCCCTTGATCAGGGCGAAAACGATGCACTACGCGCGAAGCTGCAAGCCGCGCTGAAAGCGGTGGCGATTCAACCGGCTTGAGTGGCTGGCAAATTTTTTGACGGAGCTAATCGGATCTTCCGTCATCGGACAGTCTCGCGGCGTGTACTGCTCGCGACCATGCACGCCGAACATTTTGATTGGTCCTTGTCCGCTCACCGTCGCGGGACCTTACGCGGCATGGATGCCGCGTAAGAGCTTACAAGGACGTACTTACGGCGTGTCCTGCGATGGTGGGCGGGCAAGGGCCCTGCAGCAAACCCGCATCACCGAGGGCGCGGTGCCCTCACCGCTCGCGGGACACGCCGTGAATCCATCCCTGGAGGCTCGGTGGCGGCATCCATGCCGCCACACGGTCCCGCAATCGGCGAGGACACCGCACCAGAAAGTTAGTCGGCTGCTTTATTGAAAACATGCACACCGACCATCTTGACTGGTCCTTGCCCGCCCACCGTCGCGGGACCTTACGCGGCATGGATGCCGCGTAAGAGCCTACACGGACGTACTTGCGGCGTGTCCCGCGACGGTGGGCGGGCAAGGGCCCTGCAGCCAAACCGCAGATCACCCGCTCTGCAATCGATAGGCGCTAATGGTCGGTTTGTCACAGCAAGCCAGCAAACCGAACCGGCTCACCCATTGTCGAGCAGAAAGCGCGCCTTGTTGGCTTGGCCTTGCTCCGGAAACTGCTCCAGCACCAGCTGCAACAAGCGCGTACGTTGCGCGCCATCCTGCAGCTCGCCGTGGCGCAAGGCCAGTACGAACCAGTGCTGCGCCAACTCCGCGCTCGACGCACTGGGTTCGCATTCTTTCAACAGCCGCTCGGCGTCGGCCAGCAACCCATTGCGCATGCACGCACCGATCAAGGCCAGCCGTGCCGGCAGCGCGCAATCAATCTTGGCCTTGCTCAACTCGGCAGCGACCGCCAGCTGGATGCGCGTCTGCTCGGCGTGATGCGTCTGCAGCTGTAACAGCGTCTGCGCATGCCGCAAGCTGTCCTGGCGATGGCCTGCATTGCGCGCGGTGCGATAACGCGCCAGTGCCACCTCCAGATTGTGAGGCTGCTCGCAGGCCAACTCGGCTAATAGGCGCTCAGCCTCCACGTTTTCCATGCGCCCCAGATGCCGCTGCGCACGCTCCCAGCGATCGTCCACCAGCACGGCATCGCTCTCTTCCATGAAGGCGGGACGAGTGCGCCGCAGCAGCACCAGCAAGGCACCGAGCAGCGCGCCACTGACCAACCCGCCGGCATGCGCCTCGAAGGCGACCGCAGCATTGTCGCTCGACAACAGGCTGTACAGCTCCCAGCCCAACCATAGCGGCAACAACAGAATCGCAGGGCCACGCACGTAGTTGAACACCACGAAAAACCAGTAGAAAAACCGCACCTTGCGCCGCCCCCAGACCACGCAGAACGCGCCCATCAATGCGGCAATCGCACCCGACGCACCCAATCCACCGCCCGGCTCGCCCCAGCGCCACCACAGGCTGGCCGCGCTGGCGCCGAACCCGCCGAGCAGATACAGCAGCAGAAACCAGCCGCTGCCGATGGCCCCTTCCAGCAAGGTGCCCAGCGCCAGCAGAAACAGTATATTTCCGAGCAAATGATCGAAACTGCCATGCAGAAATATCGCCGTCAGCATCCGTGCTGGCGACCACTCCGAACTGCGCTGCAGATGGCGCAGCGTAAACACCTTGGAAAGGCGCGCATCGTAGGGCGCACGCAATGCGCGCCATTCGCGCAAACGTTCCTCGTCCTCGAAGAGCTTGCCGCTGCGCAGTGCCTGCGCGAATGCCACATCGTTTATCGTCAAATGCGCCAGATACGCAATGCGTTGGCGTGTGGGCACGCTGTCCAATTTGGCTTTGCGCGCGGCGCGGAGCTTGGCGTCGCCGGTTTGCTCCAGATAGCGCACATGGGCTTGCGCCTCCAACGCACCCAGCCCGGAATCGACGTAATAGCGCACCGCGTTTTCGACCAGCGCGTCGTCCTTGCGCTGATAGCCCAGGTAGACCACCGCATTGATCAGCACCAGCAGCAGCGTCACCCAGGGAATGTTCTGGCGCGACCAAGGTTTGTGCAGCGGCATCAGTAGCATGACGGCGTCCGTGTCCGAGAACGCAAAGCTTCGCTGTGCGGCGGCAGATGCGCAAGCAGGTCATGCGCGCTAGCATCGCGTCCCCGCCGACCGACACACCGCCCATGAGCCGCTGGCGCCCGCCTGCCGAAAAAAGCACCGCGCTGATCACGCCCGAAGGCCATGCCCGGCTCAAGGCCGAACTGGAAGATCTTTGGCGCGTGCGTCGGCCCGAAGTGGTGCGTGCGCTGGCTGCAGCTGCCGCCGAAGGCGACCGCTCGGAGAATGCCGAATACACCTATCGCAAGAAGCAGCTCGGCGAGATCGACCGACGCGTGCGTTACCTGAGCAAACGGCTGGAAGCGCTGCGCGTGGTGGATACCGCGCCGACCGATCCGCGCGCGGTGTTCTTCGGCGCGCAAGTCGAGCTGGAAGACGCCGACAGCGGCGACCTGCTGCACTACCGCATCGTCGGCCCGGACGAAACCGACGCCGGGCGCGGCTGGATCAGCATCGACTCGCCGCTGGCGCGCGCATTGCTGAAAAACGCGTGGATGACGAATTCGAAGCGCAGCTGCCGTCCGGCAAGCACACCTTCGTGGTGGTGTCGGTTGATTACGCCAGCCAGTAGCCGCGCGGAATTTGCTGACCTGTAGGAGCGCACTTGTGCGCGACAGGGCGCTATCGATAACGCCTCGTCGCGCACAAGTGCGCTCCTACGGACCGCGGTGTCCCGACACCTGACCGGTTACACCATCTGCAAATTCAACGACCGTCCTTGCTGAATCGGGGCATTGGCCGGCAACGCATCGCCGAACAAATCGTGCTCATCGCTGTCGGTGATCTCCACATCGACCAGATCGCCGATCTTCAATCCAAGCTCGCCGCCATTCTGGATATGCACCAGCCCATCGATTTCCGGTGCGTCCGCGCGCGAACGGGCCACGGCGATATCGTCTTCGATCACATCGACCAGGCATTGCTGCACGCTGCCGATCTTGGCTTCCAGCCGCGCGGCGGAAATCTCCGCCTGCCTGGCCATGAAACGCGCCAGCCGCTCCTGCTTGAGTTCTTCCGGCACCGGGTCCGGCAGCGCGTTGGCGCTGGCACCTTCCACTGGCGAGTACGCGAACGCGCCGACGCGATCGAGCTGCGCCTGGTCCAGGAAATCGAGCAAGGATTCGAACTCGGCATCGGTCTCGCCGGGGAAGCCGACGATGAAAGTGGAGCGCACCGTGATCTCCGGGCACATCGCCTTCCAGCGCTGCACGCGCTCCAGCGTCTTCTCCACCGCGCCCGGCCGCTTCATCAGCTTGAGGATGCGCGGGCTGGCGTGCTGGAACGGGATGTCCAGATACGGCAGCAGCTTGCCTTCGGCCATCAGCGGAATCACATCGTCCACGTGCGGGTACGGATAGACGTAATGCAGGCGCGTCCACACGCCCAGCTCCGACAAACCTTCGCATAGCGCCTTCATGCGGGTCTGATACATGCGGTCGCGCCACGGGCGCTCGGCGTACTTCAGGTCCACGCCATAGGCCGAGGTGTCCTGCGAGACCACCAGCAATTCCTTGACCCCGCCGCGCACCAGGCGCTCTGCTTCGCGCAGTACCTCATCGACCGGGCGCGAGGCCAGATCGCCGCGCATGGACGGAATGATGCAAAAGCTGCAACGGTGATTGCAGCCTTCGGAAATCTTCAAGTACGCGTAATGGCGCGGGGTCAGTTTGATGCCGTAGTCGGGCACCAGATCCACGAACGGGTCGTGGCGCGGCGGCAACGCGGCGTGCACCGCCTCCATCACGCTCTGGTAGTCCTGCGGGCCGGACACCGCCAGCACCTGCGGATAGGCCTCGCGGATCTGCTCCGGGCGCTTGCCCAGGCAGCCGGTGACGATCACCTTGCCGTTGGCGTTCATCGCCTCGCCGATCGCATCCAGCGACTCGGTCACCGCCGAATCGATGAAGCCGCACGTGTTGACCACTACCACGTCGGCGGCGTCGTAACTGGGCACGATGTCGTAGCCCTCCACCCGCAGCTGGGTGAGGATGCGTTCGGAATCGACGAGCGCCTTCGGGCAGCCAAGGCTGACGAAGCCGACTTTGGGGTTCAGCTGGGACATGGAAGCAGGAGCCTGGGGAACGGAGCGGCCTGGGGCCTGAGTGCGGCAATTATAGCGGCGTGCGGGGCAACGCTCTGAACCGCCGGGCCTCGCCAGCCCGGCCGGCTTTGCGAAACCCTCACTTTTCACGATGCCGGTCCGGTCGATAATGCGCGCCTCCCTCGCTGCACATCAGGAATTCTCATGGGTCACTGGACCACGCTCGACACCCCCGACGGCCAGGTCGCCGCCTGGCACGCCACTCCGACCACCAGCCCGCGCGGCGGTTTGGTGGTGATCCAGGAGATCTTCGGCGTTAACGAACATATCCGCGCGGTGGCCGATGATTACGCTGCACGCGGCTACGAAGTGCTGGCACCGGCCTTCTTCGATCTGGAAGAAAAAGACGTGCAGCTGCCCTACGACCAGGAAAGCCTGCAGCGCGGCCTGGCCCTGGCCAATGCGGTCGGCCTGGAGCGCGCGGTGGAGGTGGTCAAATCCGCCGCCACCCTGCTCAGCCGCGCCGGCAAGGTCGGCACCGTGGGCTATTGCTGGGGCGGCTCGGTGGCGCTGCTGTCGGCAATCCGCCTGGGCCTACCCTCGGTGAGCTACTACGGCGGCCGCAACACCCAGCTGCTGGACGAAACTCCGAAGGCGCCGGTGATGTTCCACTTCGGCGAGCGCGATACCAGCATTCCGCCCGAGGCGATCCAGGCCCACCGCGAGAAGCTGCCGCAGATGGAAACCTTCGTGTATCCGACCGGCCACGCCTTCAACCGCAGCATCGATCCCAACCACTACGACACCGACAGCGCCGAGCGCGCGTTGGAGCGCACTCTGGGCTTCTTCGAAGCGCATCTGGGATGAGCGGGACCGCAGCAAGCGAATCTGCCCCAAGCAGGTCAGGAACGAGCGGCTTCCAGCTCGATGCGCGTCTTGCGGCCGACAGCGTATTCGTCGCCGACGGACCGCTGTCGCAGGTGCGGCTGATGGACGACAGCCGCTTCCCGTGGATCGTGCTGGTGCCGCAGGTGGCCGATGTCAGCGAATGGATCGATCTGGAAGGTGGTCAGCAACGATTGTTGCTGGCCGAGATCAATCAGCTCTCGCAGCTGCTGCGCGTCGAGCCCGAGGTGTCCAAACTCAATATCGGCGCGCTGGGCAACATCGTGCGGCAGCTGCACGTGCATCTGGTCGGCCGGCACCCGGGCGATGCGGCCTGGCCTGGCCCGGTGTGGGGCAGCGGCAGCGCGCAACGTTTCGCGCCCGATGCGTTGCAACAGCGTGTCGCTGCGTGGGCGCAACGGCTACGATAGGCGCCCGTCTTTCAACCACCCTTCCGCATGAAATCCAATGTCGTCGCCGCGCTGATCCTGATCCTCGTCGGCCTGCTGTTTCTGGCCAATAACCTGGGCTGGACCAATGTCAGCCTTGGCCGGCTGATCGCCACGTGGTGGCCGGCGGCATTGGTCGCTTGCGGCGTTGGCATGCTGTTTGGGCGGGGAAAGTAGCTGGGATTTGGGAATGGGGTGAGCGGTCGATCAGCCCAGCGCGTCATCAGAGCGCCGAGATCCCTTCTCCCATCGGGAGAAGGTGCCCCGAAGGGGCGGATGAGGGGACGCGCGAAGCCTCATGCGCTAGCCAACTGCACCCGTATGAACCAGGGTTCCAGCATCCCTGAAAATGTCGACGACCTGATGGCTAGCGATCAACCGCAGGCGACATGGCCACAGCAGCCAGTCAGCGAGCCTTGCGGCCCTGCCAACATGACCTTTGTCATCCGCAATTGTTGACTTCCGGCACCTGATCGGCGCGCGCGTCGCGCGCAGCATGGCTCACACCTACCGAGGACATCGCCATGCGCTACCGCCTGATTCCTGCCCTGTTTCTGATCACGTTGGGCAGCTTATTCCTGCTGGATAACCTCGGGCTGGCCCGTTTCGATCTTGGCAACCTTGTGTCGACCTGGTGGCCGGCGTTGCTGATCGCCGCTGGCGTGCGCCAACTGCTGCGCTACTGGGAGCGCACGCGCGACCGCGACCTGCTGAGGCAAGGTCACGGCCGCACCACCCATCAGGTGCGCGGCAGGGTCACGCCGGTCTGGCCCTGATACTTGCCGCCGCGGTCCTTGTACGAGGTCTCGCAGACTTCGTCGGACTGGAAGAACAGCATCTGCGCCACGCCTTCGTTGGCGTAGATGCGCGCCGGCAGCGGCGTGGTGTTGCTGAATTCCAGGGTCACGTGGCCTTCCCACTCCGGCTCCAGCGGGGTCACGTTGACGATGATGCCGCAGCGGGCGTACGTGCTTTTGCCCAGGCACACCACCAGGGTGTCGCGCGGGATGCGGAAGTATTCCACCGTGCGCGCCAGTGCGAAGCTGTTCGGCGGGATGATGCAGACATCGGATTCGATATCGACAAAGCTGCCCGGATCGAAATGCTTCGGATCGACGATCGTCGAGTTGATGTTGGTGAAGATCTTGAACTCGCGCGAGCAGCGCACGTCGTAGCCGTAGCTGGAAGTGCCGAAACTGACGATGCGCTGGCCGGCGGCGTCGTGCTTGATCTGGCCGGGTTCGAACGGCTCGATCATCGCCTGCTGCTCGGCCATGCGCCTGATCCAGCGGTCGCTCTTGATGCTCATGTGATGTTCCTTGAAGACGGAAGGCGACGGGCCCAGCGGCCCGCGCGAAGACGGCGAATTCTAACAAGCGGCCGGCACTGCTGGCCGAGCCGCGCGCTACAGCAACGAGGCCGAAATCGGAATGCTGGCGCGCGGGCGCTTGCCCAGCTCCTCGGTCAGGCGCGCAGCGGCGGCCAGATAGGCCTTGGCTGCTGCCGACTCGGGCGCGGCAACGACAATCGGCTGGCCGGCATCGCCCTGCTCGCGGATCGCGATCTCCAACGGCAACGACCCCAGCAAGGGCACGCCGTACTGCGCCGCCATGCGCTCGCCGCCGCCTTCGCCGAACAGATGCTCACGGTGGCCGCAACTGGAACAGGTGTGCACTGCCATGTTCTCCACGATGCCAAGTACCGGCACCTCCACCTTTTCGAACATCTTCAAGGCCTTGCGCGCATCCAGCGTGGCGATGTCCTGCGGCGTGGTGACGATCACCGCGCCGGCCACCGGAATCTTCTGCGACAGCGTCAGCTGGATGTCGCCGGTGCCTGGCGGTAGGTCGATCAGCAGGTAGTCCAGGTCGTCCCACAGCGTGTCGTTGAACAGCTGGGTCAACGCCGAGGTCGCCATCGGCCCGCGCCAGATCATCGGCGTGTCCTGGTCGACCAGCAAGCCGATCGACATCGCCTCGATGCCGAACGCGCGCAGCGGCTCGATCGACTTGTTGTCCGGGCTGTCCGGCCGCCCGCTCAGGCCCAGCATCGCCGGCACGCTCGGTCCGTAGATGTCCGCGTCCAGCACACCGACGCGGGCGCCCTGCTGACGCAAGGCCAGCGCCAGATTCACAGCCGTGGTGGACTTGCCCACCCCGCCCTTGCCGGAGCCGACCGCGATCACATTGCGGATCCGCGGATGCGGCGCCAGCGCGCCCTGTACCGCATGCGCGGGGATTCTGCGCTCGCCGGTCATGCGCGGCACACCTGCGCGGGGGCGATGGTCACGCTCACAACACCTTCCAACATCGTCGTCATTGCCTACCTGAATTCGTCGTGGGCGCAGCGGCAGCGACGAAAAACGCCGCCGGGTACTGCGCCATGGAGGTGGTCAGTGTACCGGCTCGTCCAGACACATCCGCCCTGGCGACTTCGCTGAAGAAATTCACAAGCAGACACGAATGTGTCAAGCGAAGACATATTTCACAAATATAGACACATGATTAAGGAATTGTTACGTTCGGGATTAAGTTCAGCCGCCGCTCAGCGAGCACAGCTGTTTCGCCAACTCCCCGCGAGGAATCTGCAAGGTCATGTCGAGTCGTCTTCCGCAACACGCACAGCGTCATCGTTTGAGCACCGCATTATTCGCCGTGCTGGCCGCTTCTGCTGGCCATGCTGCCGCCCAATCAGAAAACGGTGTCGCGCCCGGCACCACCGATCTGGACAAGGTCACCGTCACCGGCTCGCGCATCGCGCGTACCGGCTTTGTGACGCCCTCGCCGGTCACCGCGATCAGCGCCGAAGAAATCCGCGCCACCGGCGCGACCACCATCAGCGACCTGATGGCACGCATGCCGGCGCTGGCGCCGAGCTACACGCTGGGCAATTCCACCCGCTTCATCGGCACCGCCGGTCTGGGCCTGCTCGACCTGCGCGGCATGGGCGTGGATCGCACCCTGGTGCTGGTCAACGGGCGTCGCCACGTGGGTTCCAGCCCGGGCTCGACCGCTGTGGACGTCAACACGATCCCGGTGGAATGGGTCGAACGTGTCGAAGTCATCACCGGTGGCGCCTCGGCCGTGTACGGCGCCGACGCAGTGGCCGGCGTGGTCAACTTCATCCTCAAGAAGAACTTCACCGGCTTCGAGACGCGCGCGCAGACCGGCCTGGCCGATGAGGGCAACTACAACCGCTCCTTTGCCAGCTTCTCGGCAGGCACCGACTTTGCGGAGGGCCGCGGCAACATCGCGGTGTCCGGCGAATACAGCAAGCAGGACCGCTTCGGCCGCGGCAACCGCGCCATCGGTCGCGAGTACCTGGTGTCGGTGCAGAACCCCAATTTCGATCCCACCCGCCCTCCGAGCGAGAGCAATCCGCAGAACGTACTCAGCGGCCCGGGCGGCAACCATTCCACGTCCTACGGTGGCACCTTCAACCTGGGCACGTTCGATTTCCGCAACCCGGCCAGCTACGGCAACCGCTACCTGTTCAACGACGACGGCAGCTTCCGCCGCAATCGCTACAACGGCACGGTAGTGAGCAACACCTCATGTGTGGACTGCGATTTCGCCGATCTGAACGCGGTGGCCGACCTGCAGCCCGGCTTCGATCGCAAGAGCGTCAACACCATGATCAACTTCGAGATCAGCGAGAACCATCGCCTGTTCTTCGAAGGCAAGTACAGCGAGACCGATTCGGAATTCTTCGGCCAGCCGGCGTTCGACAGTTCGCTGCGCGTGCGTCGCCAGAATCCGTATGTCAGCCCGGAACTCGGTGCGCTGATGGATTCGCGCGGTGCCACGCAGATCCTGATGAACCGCTTCAACGTCGATGCCGGCCGTCGCGGCGAAAATATCGAGCGCAAGACCTATCGCGCCGTGCTAGGTGCAGAAGGCAACTTCACCGACAACTGGACCTACGACGTGTCTGCCAACTATGGCAAGACCACCGTCGACCGCCTCAACCTCAACAACCGCATCAACGAGCGTTGGCAGGCCGGTATCGATGCCGCGCGCGATGCCAGCGGCAACATCGTCTGCCGCACCACGCTAGACCCGACCGCGATCAACCCCAACACCAACCGCGTGTATTCGGCGCTGGCACGCGAAGGCTGCGTGCCCTTCAGCGTGTTCGGCAATGGCGCGGTCACGCCGGAAGCCGCCGCATGGTTCAACACCACCGCGCGCGCGCAGGCCAAGATCCAGCAAACCGTGTTCAGCGCATCGGTAGCCAACAGCAACCTGCTGTCGCTGCCGGCCGGCGACATCGGTTTTGCCGGTGGCGTGGAATACCGCAAGGAGCAGAGCGAGGAAGTCACCGACCCGTTGGCAGCCTCGGGCGTGACCTTCCTCAACGCCATCCCCAACAACGGCGGCGAGTACACCGTCAAGGAAATCTTCGTCGAAAGCACCATTCCGTTGCTGGCCGGCCTGCCGGGCGTGGATCGACTGGCGCTGGATGTGGCAGGGCGCTATTCGGACTACAACAGCATCGGCTCGACCAAGACCTGGAACGTGGGCCTGGACTGGACCATCATCCCGTCGCTGCGTCTGCGCGGCACCGTGGCGCAAGCTGTGCGTGCACCCAGCATCGGCGAGCTATACGACTCGCAGAGTGAAAACTTCGCCACCATCGCCGACCCCTGCAACTACCTGCCGACCAATTCCAATCGTCCTGGTACCGCTGGCGACGTGGCATTGCGCCAGGCCAACTGCAGCGCGCTGGGCGTGCCGGTCGGTTGGATCGACACCTTTACATCGACCCGTCCCGGCGTGAGCGGGGGCAATCCGGAGTTGAAGCCGGAACGCGCGCGCAGTCTGTCGTATGGTCTGGTCTGGCAACCGGAGTTCTTCGAAGGCTTCGGCATGTCGATCGACTACTGGCGCATCGACTTGCAGGACGCAATCGGCACGGTGACTGCAGAGACCAACGCAACGCGCTGCGTGGACAATCCGGGCGGCATCGACAACAGCTTCTGCGGCTTCGTGCAGCGCGCCCCGCTGGGTGGATTCACCGACCCGCAGGGACGCATCTATCCCGAACACAGCATCATCGGCTGGCAGGCGCTCAACGAAAACCTGGCGCGCTCGCGGCGTGTGGGCGTGGACCTGGAAATGGACTACCGCTTCCAGATTGGCCAAGGCAATACGGTGCTGCGCTTTGTCGGCACGCGCCTGATCCAGTCGCGCGAATGGGTGTTCCAGGACTTTCCGGCCGAATACGACGAGTACGTGACCTACGTGACCGACCCGCGCTGGCGTGCGCAGTTCCAGACCAAGTACAACTGGAACGAATGGCGCGCCTCGTGGGACATGAACTACGTGGACGGCAATCTGCGCGTGACCCCGGAGAGCTACAACAGCAACCCGGGCTCGGCCAGCCCGATCAAGAACGGCTCGTACACGTACCACAACTTCCAGTTCGGCTACCAGTTCCCCGGCTCGAAGATCGACGTCTACCTGGGCATCGACAACGCCTTCGACAAGGACCCGCCGCGCAACTACTTCGGCTCGGACTTCAATTCTGCGCTGTATGACAACGTTAGGCGGTTCTTTTATCTGGGCACGACAGTCCGGTTCTGAGGCCTGTTGGCGATGCATCGAAAAGACCCCGTTTGACGGGGTCTTTTTGAATTCATGTTTCAGATGAAACCAGCCAGCAACACGCGACAATCAGTTACTGATATGGCGGCAAGGTAGTGTTCGGTTGAGCCGCTCGATGTCACGCCGCATCGCGCACTGACAAAAATGAATACTTGCGTGACCCAAGCTGGGCGGTATTCGCATGCCAGGCAATTTGTGCGCAGATCCGCATATTCGGTGCGGATCTCGCCCTTTTCATTAACGAATCATTCAAAAGGCTTGCGACTCAGCCCACAGATTCATTACGTTCGGGTTAAGGCCATCTGACTCTTCGATGACCGCCACTTCTCCCGATACCCAGTTGAAAGGTTAGGAATGAGCAATCAATTTCGTCGCCACGCCCTCAAGCGCACCGCTCTGGCTGTTGTGCTCGGCGCGTGTCTCGCCAACGGTGCGGTCTACGCACAAAGCACGACCGGCAGCATCTACGGTAGCGCTCCCTCTGAAGCGGGCAGCACCATAGTCGTGCAGAGCGACACCGGCCTCAGCCGCACGATCACCATCGACGCCAATGGCCGTTACAACCTTGGCTCGCTGCCGGTGGGCGCCTATACCGTCACCCTCAAGCGCGGCGATCAGGTCGTCGATACCCGCAAAAATGTGCAGCTGCGCGTAGGGTCCGGCACAGAGGTGTCGTTTGCTGGCGCAACTGCCAGCGGCAGCACCGACGCAACGACGCTCGGCGCGATCACTGTGACGGCCGCAAATGCGCCGAAGATCGATGTCAGTTCAACCAGTTCGCGCTCGGTGATCACCTCAGAGCAGTTAGCAACCCTGCCGCTGGGACGCAGCGCCGAAGCGATTGCGTTGCTTGCACCAGGTGCGATTTCCGGAAGTGGCGCCTTCAACAATGGCTCGCGGTCCACCATCTCGTTCGGCGGCGCTGGTGTGACGGAGAATGCCTATTACATCAACGGCGTTAATGTCACTAATCCGTTCAACAACCTCGGCGGGCTCAGCCTCCCCTACGGCGCAATCGACCAACAGGAAACATATACGGGCGGCTACAGCGCGAAGTACGGCCGCTCGACCGGCGGCGTCATCAGCCAAGTGGGTAAACGCGGCACCAACGAGTGGCATTTTGGTGCGCAAGCGGTATGGGAACCGAAATCGCTGGCGAGCTCACGCGGCGATGCTTGGTATCCGAATAGCGAACTTCCGGAGAATTATGGTTATGAAGATGATGACCTGCCCGGGACGATCTATCGCCGCGGCAAGGGCGACGTGCAGAACAGGACCGTTTACAGCGCGTACGCGGGTGGCCCGCTGATTGAGGATCGCCTATTCCTGTTCGTGGCCGGCGAAACGGACAAGGTCGACGGAGCAACCACCAATATTGCGACGGCCGCCAGCGACCAGGGGCGCAGCCATTATGAGAACAGTTCGCCGAAGTTCTATGGAAAACTGGACTGGAATATTAATGACAGCAATATTTTAGAATATACGCGCATCGAAAATAACGACCGACGTTCTGGCGTATACAACAACTACGACTATGCAACACTTACGGATCAGGGCCCTTCTGGCTTGTTCACGGATACGTACAAGCTCAAAGACAGTGTCGATATCGTCAAGTTCACCAGTTACATCACAGACGACCTGACCCTCAATGCAACGTGGGGACGCGATACTCAGCACAACCAACAGTTCAACCCCGGTGCTTCGGCATTGCCCAACATCGCCAGTTCGACTCTACAGGACCCTGCCATCACCGGCGGTCGGCGCATCACCAACGGGCAGGCCACTACGACTGTCAAGGCAGCAGACCCGATCAATAAGAGCCGCAATCTGCGCCTGGAACTGAACTATCGTCTGGGCAATCGTGATTTGACCGCCGGCGTGGATAATATGTACTTCAATGCTTACGACGAAGGCGTCTTTACCAGTGGTCCAGGGTATCGCTGGATCTACGGCAGGCAGGACGATCCCAGCGAACCCATCAATGGTGCTCTGGGCGTCGGCGCCTCCGGAGGTAATGGCTACTTCGTGAACCGCCGTATCTTAACCACAGTTACCAGCATGGCCGTCGAGCAGAAGGCCTACTACTTGGAAGATCGGTGGCAGGTCAACGATAACTGGCTCCTCACGCTGGGTATCCGCAACGACAAGTTCACTAACTACAACAGCGATCATGTGGCTTACGTGGACAGTGGTGACCAGTGGGCTCCGCGCGTCGGGGTGAGCTGGGATGTCTTTGGCGACTCTTCCTTCAAGGTGTTCGCCAATGTCGGTCGCTACTATCTAGCCTTACCCAATCAGGTTGCGATCCGAGGAGCATCCGCCTCGACGTTCACCAACGAGTATTTCACGTATTCGGGGATCGACGCCAACGGCGAGCCGACCGGTCTGACTGCACTGGGTCCCGGCCCGGTTTCCTCTAATGGTGAATATGGTCAAGCCCCGGATCCGAACTCGTTCGCACCAAGCGATCTGAAGTCGCAGTATCAAGACGAGTTCCTGATCGGCTTCGAAAAGACGCTTGGCGAGAAGTGGAATTCAGGCGCCAAAGTCACCTACCGTAAATTGCAGACCGCGATCGATGATGTCTGTGATCCCGGTCGTATGTCCGATGCGCTCGAAGCAGCAGGCGGCGATGCCAGCAGCGTGAGCATTCCTGGTTGCGTGATGTTCAACCCTGGCGAGACCAATACCTACAACCTTGCCAACACCGATGGCTCCGGCTACACCCAGCTGCGCATGTCGCAGTCCGATTGGGGCTTTACGGACAAGGCCAAGCGCAACTACGTGGCGGTGGACCTGTTTATCGAGCATCCTTTTGATGAAAAGTGGTATGGCCGCGTCGATTACACATGGTCGCATCTCTACGGAAACACCGAAGGACAGGTGAAGTCAGACCTCGGGCAAGCCGATATTTCCAAAACCCAGGATTGGGACGCAGCCCAGCTAATGTCCTACGCCGGTGGCAATCTGGCCAACGATCGTCGCCATCAGTTGAAGGCGTTCGGCGCCTACCAATTCACTCCAGAATGGCTGGCATCTGCCACGGTCAGGGTGATGTCGGGCACACCGAAGTCGTGCCTGGGTTATTACGCCGGCCCTGACGCTGCAGCGGTAAATTACGATCCGGTGGGTTATGGTTCGTCGTATCACTACTGCTATGGTCAACCTGTATCTGCGGGCGGCGCTGGCGAGACTCCATGGATCAAAAATCTGGATCTGGGCGTCACGTATCGTCCAGGCTTCGCCGATCACAAATTGGCGTTGTCGCTCAATGTGTTCAATGTGCTGAATGACCGTTCGGTCAATCGCGTCTCCAGCACCAACGAAGTCACTCGCCGGACTGTGTCCAATACATATGGACTTGGCACCGAAGCGTGGAGCTACAACCAGCCGCGCTATATGCGTCTGACCGCCTCATACGATTTCTGATCGTTTGATTGCGAGCGAAGGCGAGGTGTATTCACTCGCCTTCGCCCTGCAGGCGTCCTGTCTCCGGCCCCGGTCTTTCCGGGGCTTTTTTTTGGCTGCCAACGCGGCTGCGTCAGCTGTCCAAAATCACCCGCGCCGCATTATGCCCAGGCGCGCCGGTCACACCACCGCCGGGATGCGTACCGGAGCCGCACAGATACAACCCGGCAATCGCGCCGCGATAGGCGCCCTGCCCCAGCATCGGGCGTGCGGAAAATAGCTGATTGAGGCTGAGGGCGCCGTGGAAGATGTCGCCGCCGATCAAGCCGAAGATGCGTTCCAGATCGAGGGGGCTGAGGATCTGCCGGCCCAGCACCGATGCGGCGAATCCTGGCGCGTAGCGCTCCACCGTTGCAATCAGATCGGCGACCTCGTCGCGATGGTCGTCCCAATGCCGCCCATCGGGTAGTTGCGGCGCCACATGCTGGCAAAACAGGCTGGCCACGTGCTGTCCAGGCGGTGCCAGGCTGTCGTCCAAGGTGCTGGGAATCAGCAGTTCGACCACCGGCTCACGCGACCATCCGGATGCGCGCGCGTCCTGCCAGGCACGGTCCATGTAATCCAGACTCGGCGCGAGAATGATGCCGGCGGTGAGATGGTCGCCCGTACCTGGCAATGCGGTGAATTCCGGCAGGCGAGAGAGCGCCACGTTCATGCGGAACGTGCCTGATCCACAGCGGTAATGCTCCATGCGTTCGTGTGTGGGCACAGGGACATCTTCTGGACGCATCAGGCGTTGATAGAGCAGTTTCGGATTGACGTTGGCAACCACTGCACGCGTTCGAATCGTCTCTCCGTGAGCGGTGAGGACACCAACCGCACGCCCCTGCTCCACCAGCACGCGATCCACCGCATAGCCAGTGCGAATGTCCGCACCAGATTCGCGCGCACTGGCGGCCATTGCCTGCGTAATGGCGCCCATGCCACCGATGGCGTGGCCCCAGGCGCCCTTTACGCCGTTGCTCTGCCCGAACACGTGATGCAGCAACACATACGCCGTACCCGGCGTGTACGGGCTGGCGTAATTGCCGACGATGCCGTCGAAGCCAAATAGCGCCTTGATTGGTGCGCTTTCGAACCAGCGATCCAGATACTCGGCTGCGGAAATCGTGAATAAATCGAGCAGATCCTGACGTAACGTAAGCGACAAGCCCTGCAGCTGCAGCCCCACCTTTCCCGCTCGCCACAACTGCGGCAACGCTTGCACCCAGCCCCCATCAGTGACATCGGGCGGCGGCTGTAATGCCAGCGCACGCAAGACATCGGCCAGTTGCTCCAGGCGCGCTTCATAGGCAGGCAATGCAGCGGCATCGCGTGCGGAGAATTTGGCGACTTCCGCAGCGGTGCGCCCAGCACCGGCCAGCAGATACTCACCATCCGGTAGCGGCAGAAAGTTGTTGATGCGGCGCGCAACCACGCGCAGGCCATGTCGCTCCAACGCAAGATCGGTGATGACCTTGGGCTGCAGCAACGACACCGTATACGCCGCCACTGAATTGCAAAATCCCGGATGAAATTCTTCGGTGACTGCTGCGCCGCCGACCACATCGCGCGCTTCCAGTACCAGCACACGCTTACCTGCCTTGGCCAGATACGCAGCGCACACCAGGCCGTTGTGGCCGGCGCCGATGATCAGTGCGTCCAACGGTTCGGAGGCGGTGGGCATGCGCTCGTATATAGCATCGCTTGCCCGGGCCGGCCATTCGCGCAGTGGCGATCATCGCCACCGATGTGCGCTCACCATCACCGCCGACGCGGGCCGTGTCCGCCAAGAACACGAACTAAACACCCGCGCGACGCAGAATGAGAAGGCCGCAGGCTCCCTAGCTAGCGCGTCACCGCAAGCACGCCACGCTGCTAAACAGCAGCAGCACGCCAAACAGCCGTCAGCCCAACTCATCTACACACGCCGCACCCATGACCTTCGACACCATGCCATCCGGCTGGCGAGGCGTAGAGTGCCGGCCACGGCCCTGGCGACGGGGCTTCCCAATCCGCTGCTTCTGGAGCCCTTTGTGATTCGAACACCTCATTTATTGACGTTGACCCTGGCCGTGGCCACCGCGCTGAGCGCTTGCAAGAAGTCTGAAGACGCCGCGCCTGCCGCCCCCGCGGCCGACACGGCGGCAACCACGCCCGCTGCACCCAAGACGCTGACCCTGGACCAGAGCAAGCTGCCGGCGGTGAACCAGTTCACCGCGGCCGATCTGGATGCCAATGGCAACGCCTGTACCGACCTCAACGCCTATGCCAATGCCAAGTTCCTGGCCGCCAACCCGGTGCCGAGCGATCGCACCAGCTGGGGCGCGTTCGAGATGCTCGACGAGCGCTCCAATGCGGTCCAGCAGCAGCTGGTCGAACAGGCCGCCGCCGACACCAGCGCCAGCGGCGTGGAAAAGATCGTCGGCGACCTGTGGTCCACCGGCATGGACGAAGCCAAGATCAACGCGCAAGGCATCGAGCCGCTGAAGCCGGAGCTGGCCGCGATCGACGCCATCAGCGACCAGGCCAAGCTGGTCGACTATCTGCGCAGCAGCGCGGCCAAGGGCAACAACGAACTCTTCAGCTTCGGCGCCGAGGCGGACTTCAAGAAGTCCAGCCAGAACATCGCCTACGCCATGCAGGGCGGCCTGGGCTTGCCGGATCCGGAGTACTACACCAGCGCCACCAACAAGGCCAAGCTGGAGGCGTATCAGGCGCACGTGGCCAAGGTGCTGGAGCTGTCGGGCGTGGCTGCGGCCGATGCCGCTGCGCAGGCCAAGCAGGTGGTCGCGTTCGAAAGCCGTCTGGCCAAGGTTTCCAAGACCAGCACCCAGATGTCGCGCGATGCCTCGCTGGCCTACAACCCGATCTCGCCGGCCGAGGCCGACAAGCTGACTCCGAACTGGTCGTGGACCGAGTTCTTCAAGTCGCAGGGCGTGACCACGCCGGAAATGTTCTCGCTGGCGATCCCGGCCTTCCATCAGGAAGTCAGCAAGATGATCGCCGACACCGACCCGGCGATCTGGCGCGCCTACCTGCGCTTCCACACCGTCGATGGCGCCTCGCCGTTCCTGAGCCAGCCGTTCGTGGACGAGAACTTCGCGTTCTACAACAAGACCCTGCGCGGCCAGAAGGAAATCAAGCCGCGTTGGAAGCGCGTGCTGGCAACCATCAACGGCCAGACCGGTGAAGCCTTGGGCCAGATGTACGTCAAGGTCGCGTTCCCGGCCGATTCCAAGGCCAAGATGGAAACGCTGGTGACCAATCTGCGTACCGCCCTGAAGGCCCGCATCGAAAAGCTCGACTGGATGAGCCCGGAGACCAAGACCAAGGCGATCGCCAAGTGGGAAAGCTTCACGCCCAAGATCGGCTACCCGGAAAAGTGGCGCGAGTGGAATGGCTTGAACACCAGCCGTGACAGCTACCTGGGCAACGTAATGGCTGCGGCCGAATACAACTACAAGTGGAACCTGTCCAAGATCGGCAAGCCGGTGGACAAGACCGAATGGGGCATGAGCCCGCAGACGGTCAATGCGTACTACAACCCGCTGCAGAACGAGATCGTGTTCCCGGCGGCGATCCTGCAGCCGCCGTTCTTCGACCCGAATGCACCGGAGGAAATGAACTACGGCGGCATCGGCGCGGTGATCGGCCATGAGATGACCCACGGCTACGACGACCAGGGCAGCCGCTTCGGTGCCGATGGCAACTTCATCGCCGATCCGGGTTGGTGGACGCAGAAGGATCTGGACGCGTTCAAGGCGCGCACCGGCAAGCTGGTGGCGCAGTTCGACAGCTATCGCACCCCGGCCGGCGACAAGGTCAAGGGCGACCTGACCCTGGGCGAAAACATCGCCGACCTGGGCGGCCTCAACACCGCCTACGACGCGATGAAGACCGCCACCGCCGGCAAGGACGATCCCAAGAGCGACGGCATCACCCGCGACCAGCGCTTCTTCCTCAACTGGGCCACGGTGTGGCGCCGCAACTTCACCCCGGAAGAACTGGTGGTGCGCCTGAAGACCGACCCGCACGCGCCGGCCAACTTCCGCGCCATCGGTGCGCCGTCGAACATGCCAGCATTCGCCGCCGCGTTCTCGTGCAAGGCCGGCGATGCGATGGTGCGTCAGGGCGATCAGCAGGTCGTGATCTGGTAATCGTGATCGCAAGAAAACAGTAAACAACGCGGGCGGCGATCGGTTGATCGTCGCCCGTTTTTTTGGGCATTTCCGAAACGCACGTTCGCGATGCGTGCGGACTGCGCGAGATTGTTTACGCAACGCAGGCAGCAGCCACTTCGTTTTCGATGGGATTTCTGCGCACACACAAACGCATTGCCTGCGCATCTATCCGTGCTTGAAGCGTGAGTTCGTCACTCAGCCATCGAGAGCATAAACACCAAGCCTCAACAAAGCTCAACGCGTACTCTCGCAAAGACGCACGCGCTTATGCTCGGTTTCCTTTCATGCGACTGGGCTTCCATGTCACCGATCAAGACCTCTACGCTCGCTCTGGCACTGGTTGTAGCCCTGGCGGGCTGCAAGCGCGAAGCCGACCACAGCAAGGCGCCGGCAAACGCGGCCGCCCCGACACCTGCAGCAGCTGCTGCCGCAAAGCCTGCGTTCGACATCAGCGAATTGGGCCCTGCGGGCGGCGCATGTCAGAACCTGGACGAATTCGTCAATGGCAGCTGGGCGAAAGCCAATCCGATTCCGCCCGACCGCACTAGTTGGGGCGTGGACGAAATCCTGTCCGAAAAAAGCATGGCGATCCAGCGCAACATTCTTGAAACTGCCGCTACGCACTCGGGTAAGCAGACAACTTCGCTGGAGCAGAAGATCGGTACGCTCTACGCCTCCGGCATGGACGAAGCCGCGATCGAAGCGGCTGGCGCCCAGCCGATCCAGCCACAGCTGGACACGATCGCCGCGTTGAAGTCAGGCAAGGATGTCGCCGGTTACATCATCAGCCGCCATGGCGAAGGCGATGCCCAGGTGTTCAATTTCGGAGCCAGCGCAGACTTCCATAACGCCGACATGCAGATCGCGTTTACCCAGGAAAGCGGCCTGGGTCTGCCGACCAAGGACTACTACAGCGACGCAGAGCACGCATCCATCCGCGCCGCCTATCTCGATTACATCGCCAAGTCGTTCGAACTCACCGGCAGTTCCGCCGACGTGGCCAAGACGCAGGCAAAGGATGTACTGGCACTCGAAACACGCCTGGCTGCCGCGTCGCTGAAGCCGGTAGATGCGCGTGAGCCCAAGAACCAATATCACTTGGTCAGCCTCGCCGAAGCGGACAAGCTCACGCCGCACTTTCCGTGGAAAGACTTCTTTGCCACCCAGGGCGTGGACGTCGGCAAGGGCTTCTCGCTGGCGCAGCCGCGCTTTTTCGCTGCGTTCGATCACGAACTGGCCAACGCGCCCATTGCGCAATGGCAGGCTTACCTGCGCTTTCATGCGATCGATGAGGCATCCGCACAGCTCAGCAAGGCCTTTGTCGACAACCGCTTTGCCTTCTATGGCAAGACCCTCTCCGGGCAACCGGAGCAACTGCCACGCTGGAAGCGCGTCCTGCGCGCGGTCAATGGCGCAATGGGCGAAGGCGTGGGTCAACTCTACGTCGCTAAAGTGTTTACGCCCGAGGCCAAACAGCGTGCCAGCGAGTTGGTGGACAACGTCCGCGCCGCGCTCAAGACGCGCATCGAGAACGTTGATTGGATGAGTGCGGAAACCAAGGCCAAGGCCATCGCCAAGTGGAACACCTTCCTGCCCAAGATCGGCTATCCGGATACCTGGCGCGACTGGTCCGGGCTGGAGATCGTCCCCGGCGCGTATTACCGCAATCTGCAGGCGGCCGCCAAATTCAACTATCGCTACGACATCGCTCAGATCGGCAAACCGACTGACCGCAAGCGTTGGCAGATGACTCCGCAGACCGTCAACGCGTATTACGACCCCAGCACCAATTCCATCAATTTCCCGGCGGCGATCCTGCAGCCACCGTACTTCGACGCCAACGCCGACGATGCACTGAACTACGGCGGCATTGGCGCGGTGATCGGCCACGAGGCCACCCATGGTTTCGACGATCAGGGCAGCCAGTTCGATGGAGCAGGCAACAACGTCAACTGGTGGACGGCCGACGATCGACGCAAGTTCGAACAACGCAGCGAGCAGTTGGTCAAACAGTTCGACGCCTATACACCACTGCCAGACCACCCGACCCTGCACGTCAATGGCAAGCTCACCCTTGGCGAAAATATCGCCGATCTGGGCGGCACCAACGTCGCCTACGACGCCTTGCAGACTGCTCTGCACCAACATCCAGAACGCGCAAAAACGGTCGACAGCTACGGTCCCGAGCAACGCTTCTTTCTTGCTTTTGCGCGAAGCTGGCGCCAGCGCATGCGCGATCAACAGCAGATGGTCTATCTGGCATCGAACCCGCACGCGCCTAGCAGACTACGCGCCATCGCGCCTCCCTCCAACATGCCGCAGTTCGCCACCGCGTTTGCATGCAAGCCAGGCGATGCGATGGTGCGTCCAGAGAAAGACCGCGTGGTGATCTGGTAAGGGATCGACTGACGCACCTGCAAGCGCTTTCAACACGACGGCAACACGCACAGGCCCGCCCGCGCGGGCCTGTCGCGTTCATGCAAGCGGCCGGCACCGGGGACGAACGGCAGCTCGCGCCCGCCTGCACGACGCGCAGCCTTGCTAAACTCCGCCGACTTCAATCTGGCCACCCTTCTTCTCGATGCCCACCATTCGTCCGCTTGCCCTCGCTCTTGGCTTCAGCCTGATCACGCTGCTGTCCGCCCCCGACGCCGACGCCGCGCGCAAGAAGAAGGCCGCTCCCAAGGCCCCGGCCGTCTCGGCGGCGTGTACCGATTTCTACGATTACGCCAATGCCGGCTGGCTCAAGGCCAATCCGTTGCCGCAGACCGGCGCCGTCACCGCACTGGGCCAGTTGTCCGAGCGCGCCCTGCAGCAGCAGCGCGAATTGCTGGACGCTTCGATGAAGACCCCGCAGGGCAACGTGCAGAAGCTGCTTGGCGACTTCTGGGCCAGTGGCCTGGACGAAGCCTCGGTCGAAAAGGACGGCTCCAACCCCATCGCCCCCTTGCTGGCGCGCATCGACGCGATCAAGAAGGCCAAGGATGTGCCCGCTTCCATCGCCGCGCTGCATCAGGTCGGTATCCCAGTCGGCTTCAACTTCGGCCCGGACGTGGATCTGAAGGCGCTGGATCGCCATATCGGTTACTTCATGCAAGGCGGCATGGGCCTGCCTGATCCGGCGTTCTACACCCGCACCGATGCCGACACCCAGGCGCTGATGGGCCGCTACCGCAGCTACGTCAAGCAGATGCTGGCGCTGACCGGCACCCCGGCCGACCGCCTCGAAGCCGATGCGGCGTCGGTGCTGCAGATCGAAACCGCGCTGGCACGCAGCGCGCGGTCCGTGCAGGGCATCAACAACCCGTTCAACAACTACGCCCCGATCGCCACCAAGGAACTGACCAAGCAGTACAAGAACCTGCGCCTGGCCGACTTTCTGGAAGCGCAGGGCGTCAAGGACGACCTGGTGTCGATGGCCGACCCGGCCATGTTCAAGCAGCTCGACAGCATGATCGTCAGCATCAAGCCGGACCAGTGGAAGGCCTACCTGCGCTGGCGCGTGGGCGATGCGATGGCGCCGTACCTGTCCAAGAGCTTCCACGATGCCGAATACCAGTTCCGCGGCCGTCTGCTACGTGGCGATGCATTGCCGCCGCAGCGCTGGCAGCAGGTGCTGGACGCGATCAATATCGCCGCCGGCCCGATGCTCGGTCGCGAATACGTGGCGCGTTACCTGAGCAGCGACACCCGCCGTCAGGCCGAAGCCATTGCCGACCAGGTGCGCGATGCACAGCTGGCCGCGCTGGAGCGCACCGGCTGGGGCAACGGCGAGGTGATCGCCGAAGCCAAGGCCAAACTGTCGGCGATGAAGATCGAAGTCGGCGCACCGCGTCGCGATCTGGACTACACCGTGCAGCCGATGGGCCGCGGCAGCTTCGGCGGCAACATGCTGATCGCCTCGACCTGGCGTCACCGCGAAGAAATGAAGCGTATCGGCAAGGGCAACGCCGACCGCCGTTGGGACGTACTGCCGCAGCAGCCGGCAGTGGCCTACGACATCGCGCAGAACCGTCTGATCATCACCGCCGCCGTATTGCAGGCACCGGTGCTAACCAACGGCAGCACCCCGGCCGCGCAGTACGGCGCCTACGGCGCGCTGGTGGCACACGAAATCACCCGTGCCATCGACGCCAAGGGCTCGCTGGTGGATGCCAAGGGCGAGTTGCGCAGCTGGTGGACGCCGGCCGAGAAGACCAGCTGGACGTTGCTGACCGGCAAGGTGGCCAATCAGTTCGCCGCTTATCCGTACCCGGGCGTGCCCAACGTCAAGGTCAACGGCGCGCAGACCGCCGAAGAAAACCTGGCCGACCTGGCCGGTATCGAACTGGCCTGGCAGGCCTTCAGCAAGGCCCAGCCGGCCGCCACCGAGGCCGACAAGCAGGCGTTCTTCACTGCCTGGGCCGGCCTGTGGGCACAGCAGCTGTCGCCGAACGAAGCAGTGCAGCGTGCAAGCGCCGATATCCGTGCACCGGGCCAGTGGCGTACCAACGGCCCGCTGTCCAACTTGCCCGAGTTCGGTGCAGCATTCACCTGCAAGCCGGGCCAGCCGATGCAGCGTGTGGATACCGAGCAGTTGAAGATCTGGCGCTGATTTCAGCGCCAGACCCCGTCACTGGCAATCAACACGCAGTCACTGGAAATCAAAAAGAGCGCGGATTCCGCGCTCTTTTTGTCTGTCACTCGCGTTCTTCCATCCCGAAGAACCACGGCCTGCTCTTCGTAGGAGCGGTCCTGGCCGCGATGAGGCGTTACCGATAACGCCCCATCGCGGCCAAGGCCGCTCCTACCGCTCAGTGCCTATCTGATCCGCCGCCACTCTCTCAACGCACCACGCGCAACGGCGGCTTGCGACCACCCTTGCCGCCGCTGCCGCCGAACGGCGATTGGCCACGCCAGTAACGGATCATCAACCAGCCGAACAGCATGCCGCCCAGATGCGCGAAGTGCGCCACACCCGGCTGCCAGCCGGTCGCGCCCAGAAACAGCTCGATCGCGCCGAACACGATCACGAAGGTGCGCGCCTTCATCGGGATCGGCGGGAACAGCAGCATCACCCGCTGATTGGGAAACAGCATGCCGTACGCCAGCAACAGGCCGAACACACCGCCCGAGGCACCCACCACGGGCGCGCCACTCTGGGTGAACCAGGCCATCAGCAGCTGACACACGCCGGCACCGGCCACGCACACCAGGTAATAGGTGAGAAAGCGCTTCTGCCCCCAGGTCTGTTCCAGCGCCGCGCCGAACATGAAAAGCGCCAGCATGTTGAAGAACAGATGGTTGAAACCGCCATGCAGGAACGCATATGTCAGCAACTGCCACGGCATGAAGCTGGCGCCGGGCGAGAACGCGTCGAAGCCGTTGGAAATCGGCCACAACATCAATGACGACAGCGCGGCATCGGAGGGCAGCACACCGGCGCCCAGGTCGCCCAATGCCCACTGCAACAGGAACAAGCCGATATTGGCGATCAATAACGCTTTGGTGACGGGCGGCAGTTGGGGCATGGCGGCATCCTTCGGAATGCCAACCATCATAACGGCAGGCTTATGAAGGCCCCCACACAGCCGCATCCAGGGTTTGCGCGGCACTGGCACGGCGCACCCGCCCCCGTTCCACCGGCACGCCTTCCGCACGTAGGCGCTGACATTGCTCACGATAGCCGGACGAGCCTTCCGGCAACGCAATCCGGCCATCGCTGCGCAGCACGCGATGCCAGGGCAGCTGCGGATCGTCGTTGCCGCTGAGCACGCGCGCCACCAGCCGCGCCCGACCAGGAAGGCCGGCACGCAGCGCGACTTCGCCGTAACCGGCAATCTGGCCGGAAGGAATCGCGCGGATCACCTCAAAAATGCGCAGTCGTGCCTGCTCGCTGGAGAGCGCCGCACCATTGGACGCGGAACGCGCAGCTGGTTTGGCAGACGGACGAGGACTTGCTTGGCGAGGCTTGGACATCACGCAAGGATGCCACTTAAGGATAAGCCCCTCTCCCGCCGGGAGAGGGGTTGGGGTGAGGGTACGGGCGCAGCCACGCACGGCTGAACAAGCAAGGCAGTCAAACGCTACGCAATGCCGAAAGAGGTACTGCCGACATTGAACACCAGCTCCAGGTTGATCGATGCATCGCTTGTACCGACCCTCACCCCAACCCCTCTCCCGGGGGAGAGGGGCTTTGAGTTGCTTCTCTCGTCCGCGCAGCTACGACCGCCACAGCTGCCGCAACCACCACCTCAATGCATCAACACAATCTCTTCGGACGAAGTGGGATGAATCGCCACGGTCTCGTCGAAGTCGCGCTTGGTCGCGCCCATCTTCACTGCCACCGCAAACCCCTGCAGTATTTCGTCCGCACTCTCGCCCAGCAGGTGCACGCCGACCACGCGCTCTTCCTCGCCCACGCACACCAGTTTGAACAGGCTGCGCTGGGGTGAATCGGCCAGTGCATGCAGCATCGGGCGGAAGTTGCTGCGGTAGACGCGCACTGCACCGTGGTAACGCTCGCGCGCCTGCTCTTCGGTCAGTCCAACATGCCCGAGCGGCGGATGCGAGAACACCACGCTCGGCACGCCTTCGTAATCCATGCGCGCATCCGGCTGATTGCCGAACAAGCGATCCATCAGCTTGCGACCGGCCGTGATCGCCACCGGCGTCAGCCCGACCTTGCCGCCGACATCGCCGATCGCATGAATATTCGGCACGTTGGTGGTCTGACCCTCGTCCACCACGATTTCGCCTTTCTCGCCCAGCGCGATACCAACCGCCTCCAGACCCAGCCCAGCGGTATTGGCGCGTCGACCCACGGCAAAAAACACCTTGTCGAAGACATCATTGCCCTGCTCGCTCGTATGCGCCGGGTGTCCATGCACACGCAGCCCACCGTCGGCATCGCGCTCCAGGCCGGTGGTACAAAATCCGAAATGCAGGCGCACGCCGAGATGGCGCAGGTTGTCGGCCAGCTGCAAGGTCAGTTCGGCATCGAAACGCTCCAGCAGCCGCTCGCCTTGCACGAACAGATGCACGCGGCTACCCAGCGCCTGCAGCAAGCCGGCGATTTCCACCGCGATATAGCCGCCACCGACAATCGCCACCTGTGCGGGCGCGTGACAGAGATTGAAGAAATCGTCGGACACTTCGCCGTGCTCGGCACCGTCCACATCCGGGCGCAGTGGATGCGCACCGGTGGCGATCACGATGTGCTCGGCGGTCACAGGCACGCCGTCGCTGCCCATGAGTGTGTGCCGGTCCTGCAACACGCCGCGTTGCGGAATCGCGACCACGCCATCCTCATCGAGCCGGCGCCGATAACTGGCATGGATGTTGGCGATGTAGCCCTGCCGATGCGTGACCAGTTCCTGCCACGCCAATGTCGGCCGCGGCACATCGAAACCGAGCGCGCTGGCCAGTGCGATTTTTCCGGCAAGATCGGCTGCCAACCACATCGCCTTCTTCGGCACGCAGCCCAGATTGACGCAGGTGCCACCCAACTCGTTCGGCTCCATGATCGCCACGCGGGCGCCGTGTTTTGCCGCGCGAAATGCCGCCGCCAATCCACCGGAACCGCCGCCCAGGATCACCACGTCATAGTCGTAACGGGCGCTCATGCGAATCGCTCCGCGCGGTAAACAGGCAGGTCCAGCGCAGGTGCGCGGCCCGTGATCAGATCGGCCATCAGTTGTTCGCTTGCAGTGCTCATGCTGATGGCGAGCATGCCATGCCCTGCCGCGAGCCAGACGTGAGGACGGACGGCAGGTCGCGCATGGCTTGTCTATCGGCCGCAATCGGCCGCAATCAACCCGTCACCGGCGATCCAGTCGTCATGGCAGTGACGAGCAATACGTCACGATCCTGCCCACCACTGCGTGCTGGGCCTGCAGACCTGGCCTGGCAACTACGCACAGTGCAATGCCGCGCAACCCGCAGCAATACGCGTGCTACGACACGTGTCACTCCAGGCGCGCACTGCCACGCCGCATCGGCGGCACACGCAGATAGGTCACGCTACGCCACAGCCACTCCATCGGCCCGAAACGGAACCAGCGCAGCCACAGCTGACTCAGCACCACCTGCAGCGCGAACAACCCCAGCGCAAACGGCAGCTGCCACGTGCGCGGCAACTGCTCGAAATAACCAAGCCCGTAACCGTAGAACACCCACGTGCACAGCAACGACTGCAGCAGGTAGTTGGTCAATGCCATGCGCCCGGCCGGTGCGAGCCACGCCAGGCGCGGTGCAAGCCGCACCACCCATGCGGCGTAACCCAGGCTCATCAGCGGCCCGGCGATCAACGACAACGCGAAGGCGCCCGACACACGCAAGTCCAGACGCGCCGGATCCATCCATGGCTCCAACGCATAACTCACCAGCATCACGCCCAGCCCGAGCGGCAACACGCCATAACGCAACGTGCGAAACAGACGTGGAAAGCGCTCAGGCGCCGCAATCGCGCCGCTGCGCACAAACCAGCTGCCCAACAGAAACATGCCAAGCATCGCCGGGCCATTGATGCTCAGCCCGGTCATCGCCTCCTGCAGGTCATGCCAGCGCTGCAGCGTCGCTTGCAGGTACGTGCCGCTGCCGTACGCGGCGCGCTGCGCCTGCACGTTCGCGACCGCCTGCTGCGCCGCATCGGTCATCGCCGCCTTCCACTCCACCGCAGCTGCCGGATCGGCCTGCGTCAACGTCCCTGCCGCGCCGTACAGCAGCATCAAGCCAGGCGCGCAGCAGTACACCAGCGCCGCAACCCACGGCAGCGTCACCGTTGGCACCGAGCGGGTGGCCAGCAACAGCAACGCCAGCAAGGCGTAGGTCACCAGAATATCGCCGGACCACAGCAGCAATGCATGGGCCAGCCCGATCGCCAGCAACCCAAGGGTCCGCCGCAGATACGTGCCGAAAAACGCGCGCCCGGCCTGCTCGGCGCGCTGCGCCATTACCGCAAAGCCCATGCCGAACAACAACGCGAACAAGGTGTAGAACTTGCCCTGCACGAAGAAGTAGACCAGCGCATCGGCAACACGATCGATGCCATGCCAATGCGGATCCACGCCGGTGAGCGCCAGATCGAGCGGGCCGACGAAGGCTTCGATATTCATCAGCAGGATGCCCAGCAGCGCAAAGCCGCGCAGCACATCCAGCACGACGATGCGCTCGGTTGCGGCAATGGGCTGCAGAAAATCGCGTGGTGTCATCAAGGCTCGGAGCGTGGTGTGCACGACAAAATGCAAACAGCCCGCCGAGATGGCGGGCCGTTTAACCTACAGCGGTCACCCGGAGTGGCTGGCAACACGTCGCAAGCCCTCGCTGGCTGGAAGCGGAGACGGTCTAGAAACCGGCATGTCTGCGTGGCACATGCAGAGTTCAGACACCGGCCACATCCGCCCGAGGGCAGCGCGACCGTGTCAATCACCGCTCTCAGTGGTGATGGCCGCCTTCGCCATGCACATGTCCGTGGTCGCGCTCTTCCTGGGTGGCTTCACGCACGTCGATGATTTCCACATCGAAGTGCAGATCCTTGCCGGCCATCGGGTGGTTGAGATCCACGTCGACTACGCTCATGCCGACCTTCTGCACCGTCACTGCGCGCGGGCCGAAGTTGGTCTGCAGCATCACCTGGGTGCCCGGTGCCAGCTTGGTGGCGCCGAAGTGCTTCTTGGGCACGCGCTGGCTCAGGCCTTCGCGGTATTCGCCGTAGGCCTCGGTGGCCTTGACGTCCACGCCGAAGCTCTCGCCGGCCTCTTTGTCCATCATGGCCGCTTCCAGGCCCGGAATGATGTTGCCGTGGCCGATCATGATCGCCAACGGGTCACGTTCCTTGGAGCTCTCGATCGGCTCCTGGCCGATCTCCGAAACGGTGTAGTGGAAGCGGACGACGCTGTCTTTTTCGATCTTCATGCCTGGCTCTGAATGGGCTGCCCGGTGGCAGACGGTGGAGGACGGCTTGTCGGCCGCCGGGTGCGCCGCCATCATGGCGACCTGTTCTAACCGACCATTATCCCGGCTCCATGCCTATCACGCCAGTTTTCGCCGCTCACACCCGTCGTGTCGCGGCCAGTGTATTGCTGGGCCTGCTCGTGCTGTTGGGCGGTTGCGCACAGACCCCGGTGCGTCGCTCGGCTGCCGCCCCAGCGCCGACTGCGCGCGTATGGCCGCAGGTACCGCCGGCAGACCCGGCCGCCGCCAACAACATCCTGATGCGCGCCTTGGGCCTGGTCGGCACGCCCTACCTGTTTGGCGGCAACACGCCGGAAACCGGTTTCGACTGCAGCGGCCTGGTCGCCTATGTCTACAAGGATGTATTGGCGTTGGCGCTGCCACGCACCTCGCGCGAGCTGGCCGCCATCCAGGGACCCAGAATTTCGCCCGAAAAGTTGGCGACCGGCGATCTGGTGTTTTTCGGCTCCAGCGGCAACGTCACCCATGTCGGCATTTATGTCGGTGAAGGCCGCTTTGTGCATGCCCCCAGCACCGGCGGTACAGTCCGCTTGGATTTCCTGGACGGAGCCTACTGGCGTGACCATTATTCAGGTTCAAAGCGTGTTTTACATTGAAACGTGACGCTCATCACAAGTCACAGAACGGAAATTTAACCTTTTTTGAACGTAACGATTCTTTCACCAAGGCATCATCGCGCATCGACAGCAGAAATGTGATTCCCGCGTGACGAACGACGAACAGATCAATCCTGGCGCCGCACCGCTTCCGCCCCGGAAACCGCTCCGCCTGTTGTGCGCCACCGCTCTTTGGCTCGCAGCCCTTCCCGCTCTGGCACAGACCGCCAACACTCCTTCATCCGTTCCGCAGACGACTACGCCAGACAGCGCCGTCGCCGCCGAGAAAGCCGCAACCCGCAGCCGCGCCGACGCCGCTGCCACCGCAACCCTGGCCGCCCTGCTGCCGCATCTGGCCGCCAATGACGCCATTCCGCTGATGGACCGTTCGGCGATGTTCGCCGGCGACCTCAGCCGCCTGTTGGCCAATTACGACGTTTCGCAGAGCGCGGCCAACGCCGCCCAGAACGCCGTGGCCGACAGCCGTGTCCAAGTGATCCTGCAGCGCGCCATGGCCCTGCTCGGCACCCCTTACGTCTGGGGCGGCGAGTCCACCGAAGGCTTCGATTGCAGCGGCCTGGTCGGCTATGTGTTCAAGACCGCACTGGGCATCGACCTGCCGCGCGTCTCGCGCGATATCGCCCGCGACGAATCGGCCGAACTGATCAAGGACCCCTCCGCGCTCAAGGCGGGCGATCTGGTGTTCTTTGGCCGGCGTGGCCGCATCGACCATGTCGGCCTGGTGGTCGGCGACGGCAAGTTCCTGCACGCGCCCAGCCGCGGCAAGGACGTGCGCGTGGATTCGCTGGCCAGCGGTTACTGGAGCGAAAAGTTCATCCAGGCGCGTCGGGTGCTGTGATTGCCGAGCATATTGCGCAAAAGAGCCGCGGCATTGCCGCGGCTCTTTTGTTGGTATGGGTTAGGCAATTTGCCGGAAACCACAGCCAGGTCCGCCTGACAACAGGCGGCAACGGACAGCGCAGGGCTTTTTGTAGCCTGGCCTGACTCCGCTCTGCAACCGGCCTGCCGACCTCGTTCGACGAGTTGCCGGTACGTCGGCACGTCACCCGCTTTGCAGACACACACGACCTCGCCAACGGCTGGCGAACACGGCGCGATGGCACTGCCCCGGCGTGCAGTGCCCGATCTAACTGAGTGGCAGCAGGCTACTAGCCCTGAAACGCAAACACCCCACACCAGTAGCGCAAGGTCGCCACAGGCAGTCCCTGTCCGCGTGCGCGTCTCTCGCGATACGCACGCGGATGTGGCCTGCTTGAATGGTGCCTGCCGGCAACGTTCTGCAAACACGCTGATGTAGCCGCCGGACAAGCAGCGATCGATTCTGCATGTCCGTAGTGCCGCAGGTTTTATGGATTCCAGAATCCAGTCCAGATCCTGGAATTTCCAACGCCCCACCTGTCAGCTCACAGCTCGCCTGACGCGCGGCACACTCCCGCGAAAAGCTGCATCTGCTTGATCTGTAAAGCGTCCGAGGATTGATTCAGGCCCAAGGACCGGATTGGCATGCGTTCTGCTTTGCACTCTGTAAACGCGGCATTCCGCCCGTCTCGGAGTAGAGCCTTGCTATCCACATTGATCCACACACCGTTGTTTGAATTGATTTCGCGATTCTGCATCGATATTGCCGCAGTGCTGGCGCTGATCTTCGCCATGTACTACCGCCGCCATCAGGACAAGGAACTCGTTACCGCAGCAGCACTGTTCAACATCTTCGTGTTTGCGGTGCTCACCATCCTGTCGAGCGTCCAGTTCAGTGTGGCCGCCGGTTTTGGCCTATTCGCCATCCTCGCGCTGTTTACGCTTCGCTCCGAGCCGATCACCAAGATCGAGATCACCTACTTCTTCGGCAGCGTTGCCATCGCGGTGATCTGTTCGGTGCAGGGCACCACGCTTTCGCTGATTGCGGCCACGGTGGTGCTGGTGCTGGCGGGCGCCTATGTCTTCGATCACCCGCGGATCGTGCGCTCGGTCGAGAACATCAAGATCACCTTCGACCAGATCCATATCCACTCGCTCTCCGATCCGACTGCGATGAACGCCAGCATCGCCGAGCGGCTCGGCGTGGACGTCGTGTCCTACGAAGTCCGTGCCATCGATTACCTCAACGACACCGTGAGCATGCGGATTTTTTACCGCAAACCTTGAGGAAGCCGCCATGAATACATTTGCCTGTCCACCCGCTTTGCCGCGTCAACGGCTCGCCGATGGGGTTCCGCTCTTGCTGTCGCACAGTGATGCGGCGGCCATTACCGCGCGCGCTCAAACGCCCGTCGCCAACTCCATGACGTGCCCGGAGCAGCAGTTCCGCGCCATTGGTCTGGAGCGACTCAACGCCACCGCATCGATGTTGATACGGCGCGACAACAAGTACGTGGTGCACGAAGATCGGCTGGCACCGGCATGGGCGGAGCTGATCGGCCAGTTCGACATCCTGGAAATCGATGGAAAGCGCGATTTCATCTACGACACCTGCTATTTCGACGATCCGGGCCATACCAGTTACTTCGACCACCATCGTGGCCGGCGTCAGCGCTGCAAGATTCGCATGCGCAACTATGTCGATGCACACCTGTGCTTTGCCGAGATCAAACTCAAAGGCAAACGCGGCCAGACCGAGAAACGTCGTATCGCCTGCCCAGTGGACCAGTACGGCGTACTCGGCGAGCGCGCCCAGTCGCAGATCCGTTCGGCCTATCGCGACCTCTACGCACGCGACCTGACGCAGGCGCTCGAACCCATCTGCTGGATGCGGTATCGCAGAACCACGCTGGTGGCCAAGGAAGGGGGCGAGCGGATGACGATCGACCGCGGCATGGTCTTCATGGATGCCTCTGGCACCTGCCGGATCGACGATGACCTGGTGATCGTCGAAACCAAGTCGGGCAACGCCAACGGCATCGCCGACAAGATCCTGCGCCGCCTGCACCAGCACCCCACCAATAGCGCTTCCAAGTACTGCGTCAGCTTGGCCGCGCTGCGGCAGGTCTCCAAGTACAACAAGTTGCTGCCTGCGCTGCGCAAGCTCGCTGTGGTTCCCACGCACGCGACACCGACGGCATGACGTACGCGTCGCTCGGCGCACATCCGCGCTGCATCACACCGTCCCTCATTTCCGACAGGACCCTTCCATGCACTTGAACCTTCTTTTGACTGCGGGCCTGGCCACCCTGGGGCTGCTGACAACGTGCACACAGGACGCCCACGTCACCACCGGGATCGCGGTTCCGGCACACACCGAAACCGCGCCACCGCAGATCGATGCACCATCGGATAGGCATCGCTTCACCTTCCCGCCCACAACACGGGTGGGAAACGTTCCTCTCACCGAGCTGTCCGCGCTGGCCTGGGACGCGGACGAGCAGCGGCTCTATGCGCTGTCCGACAACGGCTATGTGTTCCATTTCCGCCTCACCCTGGATGGCGATGAGATCGTGCGCGTGGAGCCCGTTCACTCGGCGGCGCTGGTGGACGCAAAGGCGGGTTTGACGTCCGATGCATTCAATGCGGAAGGACTGGCGCTCAACAACGCCGCAAACGGCGTAACGGGCGACACCGAACTGGTTATTGCGCTGGAAGACAAGCCCTCCCGGATCGTGCGTTTCAGCCCGATCGGCACCATTTTGGGCGAGCTGGCGGTGCCCTCGCCGGCCGACGACCTGAGCCGCTATCGCAAAAAGGGACGCGGCCTGGAGGCGGTGGCGATCCACCCTGCGTACGGTCTTCTGACAGCGCCCGAGTCACCTCTGCTGGAGCTACGGGAAGACCGCCACACGGTGTACGCGAAACACCGGCGTTGGTCGTTCCTGCGGCATTCCCCTGACAGCCGCCTCAAGGGGCTGGACGTGCTGCCCGACGGCAGCCTGCTGGTGCTTGAACGCGACAAGGCAGGCGCCAAGGACCGCTTCGCCGCCAGCGTGCGTCGGCTGGACCTTGCCGCCTGCAGCAGCGACGGCAGCTGTGCGACCGACGCCGTCGCGATGCTTCCGGCTGGGCCGGAGAACTTCGAAGGCATGACCGTGATCGACCCGCAGCACATTCTGCTGGTGAGCGATAACGGGGCACTGGTGACGCAGGACACCATCTTCGTGTTGGTGCGGCGGCCATGAGCATCGGTCAATCGCATCACGGGACCCTCGCATGAACACGCCGCTGCTTGTCTGGCTGTCGGTGGCTTGCCTGGCAGCGACGCAGGAGGCGCACGCACGCGAGATCCACTTTGGCGGCCGCCTGCATCTGGATTACGCGACCTACCGGGCCGACGTCAGGCAGCTCGACGATGCCTTTCTGCTGCGGCGTGCCAAGCTCGATGCCGATGGCAAGCTCAATGACGATTGGTCGTTCGAGGTCGCCTATGACGTCGCCGCCGTCTACAGCGTCACCGACAGCGGCACCCACAAGCAGGGCGCATTCAAGGAAGGCTTCGATGGCGTAGCGCTGCGATACGACGGCTGGAAGCAGGCCAATCTGGATCTTGGCCAGTTCAAGGTTCCGTTTGGGCTGGAGGAGTTGAACAGTTCCAATAACATCACCTTGATCGAACGCGCCTTGGCCAGCGATGCCTTCGCGCCATCGCGGCGGTTAGGTGTGGGCGTGAGCCGCAATCGCCGGCGCTACACGCTGTCTGCCATGGGGTTCGGCGGATCCATCGATGGCCGCGACAGGGGCCGTGGCGCCGCGCTACGAGCCACCATCGTGCCGGTCGACACCGGCGACGGCGGAACAGTGCTGCATCTGGGCGCGGCGGTCGTCATCGAACGTCCCAGCGGCGAGGTGAAATTCAATGCGCGACCGGAGTCCAGGGCCCTGGATGTCCGATTCTTGAACACCGGCGATCTGGACAACGTCGATCGCATCGATCGCATCGGGCTGGAAGCCGCAGGCACTGCCGGCCCGGTTTCGGTGCAGGCCGAATGGATGCGTGCTGCCATCAGGCGCAGCCACGGCAGTGCCGATGCGCAGCTGCAAGGCTGGTACGTGATGGGCAGCTGGGTGCTCACCGGTCAGTCGCGCCAGTACAAGAACGGCAGGTTCAGAAGCGTTTCGCTACAGCCGCCTCGCGGCGCCTGGGAACTGACCGCACGCTATAGCCATCTGGACCTGGACGACGGCCGGGTACGGGGGGGCGAGGAAAACAACGTAACCGTCGGGGTCAACTATTACGTCAACAATCGCTTGCGTATCATGCTCAATTACATTGATGTGCGAAGCGAGCGCCGGGGCCGGACTGACAATCCCGACATCTTGTTGGCCCGCATGCAACTATCGTTCTGACGTGCGCGCGGCGCTGCCGGAGACAAAAGATTGGCAAGAACCCGAATCCTGATCGTCGATGACGAGGACAGCATCCGTTTTGGCATGCGCGACTTCCTGGAATCCCGTGGCTACGACGTGATCGATGCCGATAGCTGTCGCAGGGCGCGGGAGCTGTTCCAGGCATCGTCGCCGGATGTCGCGGTCATCGATTTCCGGCTGCACGACGGCAGTGCGATCGACCTGCTTCGCGATTTCAGGCAGATCGACCCGGACGTGCCCATGATCGTGCTGACAGCCTACGGATCGATCGACCTGGCGGTGCAGGCGATCAAACAGGGGGCAGAACAATTTCTGACCAAGCCGATCGAGATGCCCGCGCTGCACGCCATCGTGAAGCGGCTGCTGACCAATCGGCGGCTGCATAGACAGCAGCAAGTGGTGAGCAAACGCGAGCAGCGTGAACGGGTGGATCCGTTGCTGGGCGATAGCCCCGCCATCCGGATGCTGGCCGAGCAGGCAGGCAAGGTGATGGGCAGCGACAGCCCGATCCTGATTCTTGGAGAGACCGGCACCGGCAAGAGCATGCTCGCCAAGTGGCTGCATCACCACAGCGCGCGTGCCGACGAGCCGTTCGTGGATCTCAATTGCGCCGGGCTGTCGCCGGAGTTTCTGGAAACCGAATTGTTCGGCCACGAAAAAGGCGCGTTCACCGGGGCGAGCACCAGCAAGCAGGGCATGCTCGACATCGCCGATGGCGGCACCGTCTTCCTTGATGAGATCGGCGATGTCGATCCACGCGTGCAGCCCAAACTGCTCAAGGTGCTGGAAGAAAAACGTTTTCGCCGGATGGGCGCGGTGCGCGAGCGCGAAGTGGACATCCGGCTGATTGCCGCCACCCACCACGACCTTGCCAGCAAGGTGAAGGAAGGCACGTTCCGCAGCGACCTGTATTTCCGGATCAGCAGCATTCCGTTGACGATGCCGGCACTGCGCGACCGCAAACAGGACATACTCTCGCTCGCTTCCACGCTGCTGGCACGCCTAGTCACCGACCCGGCGCGGCGGGTGCAACTGACCGATGACGCGCAACAGGCGCTGCGCGACTATGCATGGCCCGGCAATATCCGCGAACTGCGTAATGTGCTGGAGCGCGCCGCATTGCTCTGCAATGAGGACACCATCACCCGACGCGACCTGCGCTTCGAGCTGCCTGCGGCGCAGGACGTGCCGGCCAATACGATGGACCTCACGCTTCAGCAGCTCGAACGGCAACACATCCAGCGCGTTCTGCGTGATGTGGGAGGCAAGGTCGAGCAAGCTGCGCTGCGCCTGGGGATTCCACGCAGTACTCTCTATCAAAAGATCAAGATGCATGGCATCGGCGCGGCATCACACGATACCGGCTAAGCCCGCATGCCGGGGTTGAGCGCTCAACAGGTGAGATTGGCACGCGCATGAGGAGTGCGACATGGTCAAGGCGAAGATCTATGCAGGCATCGCGATCATCGTCGCCTTCGGCGTGATGTCTATGCTCTACGTCCAGCGCGGACTCGACGACGTCGTCGGCCATCTGACCAGACTCGAGCAGATCGACGCACCCTTCAGCATCGCTGCCCTCGAGATGGAAAAGAATGTCGGTGAGTATGCCTATGGTGTGCTGCAGTACATCGCACAACCGCTTGCGGATACCCGCGCGGAAACCGTCAACGACAGCGCCGACTTTTCCCGCTACCACGCCAACTACATGCAGTTGAGCAGCACCGACAGGGAAATCGAGCTGGGCAGGCACCTCGCTACCGACTTCAAGAATCTTTCGGGTATCGGCGCTGCGCTGATGGATAAAAGAGACGCACTCGACGCCACGTTCGAGCGTGTCACCGGGCTGTTGAAAGACATCGACGCGCTTGCAGACCATCGCATGGTGGCGGCTGCGCCGACAATCGAACCAGCGCGAAGGCGCAGTCTGGCTGCGATAGCGAACATGGAAGCACAGGCAGCGAAACTCGGATTCTGGCTGTCGGCGTATGAGCGCAGGACGACGGCGCTGACGACGCGGGAGTTGCTGGAAAGAATCGCCGACCTCGACGATGCCATCTCCGAGTATCGGCGTTTGCCGCTGGCGCCGGAGGAGCGACGGCTGGGCGATGATGCGGAGGCGTTGCGTGTACAGATCAGACGCGGTGTCGATGAACTGCTTGTGGGCGAGGACGCTATCGAGGCATTGGCGAGGCAATTTGTCAGATTGCAGAATCATCTCGACGATGTCTCCGACGATGAGATCGAACCGTTGGCAGCCAAGGGGCTGACGGCACCGCAGAAGGAAGCGGACCGCATCGCGGTACGGGTGCTGAACATGCTGGGGTATGCGATCCCGCTGTACCTGCTGGTTGCGATGGTGGTGGGTGCATTGCTGATCATGACGGTCGTCAGGCCATTGCGAAAACTGGCATCGGGTACCAAGGCCATTGGCGACGGCAATCTTGGCTACCGCATCGCCGAACGCGGCAAGGACGAGTTCGACGATCTGGCGCGGCAATTCAACCTGATGGTGGCGCGACTGCAGGAAAGCACCGTCTCCAAAGCGCTGCTGGAAGACAGCGAACAGAAACTGCGACTGACGGTAGCGGACCTGCGCCAGGAAATCGCAGAACGCGTACGGTCCGAGCGGGAACGCGGGAAGCTGCAGGCCGAGTTGCGCCGTAGCGAGGCCATGGCGGCCATCGGCGCACTGATGGCCGGCGTTGCCCACGAGGTGCGCAACCCGTTGTTCGGCATTTCATCGACCCTGGATGCGATGGAGGCAAGTTCCCACGGCGGCGGCGGAAGCGGCCGTCACCGGGAAGTGCTGCGCCGCGAGGTACGCCGACTAAACAAGCTGATGACGGACCTGCTCGAATACGGCCGGCCGTCAACCGAGGAATTCACTAGCGGACGCCTGGGCAATGTGATCGCCGAGGCCGGCCATATCTGCGGCCCGGCTGCCGACGCAGCGACCGTTGTCATCGTCAACCAGGCCAGCGCCTATGACGGCGTGCTGCCGATGAACCATGGCCGCCTGCTGCAGGTGTTCGTCAACCTGATCGAGAACGCGGTCCAGCATGCGCCTGCCGGCACCGAAGTGACCATCACCGCCAGCACGATCGAGGACGACGGGAATCGCGCGGTGGAGTGCCGTGTGCAGGATCGCGGCGCGGGCTTCGCCGCCGAGGACCTGCCGTTCCTGTTCGACCCATTCTTCACCCGGCGCCGCAAGGGGACGGGGCTGGGCCTGGCCATCGTGCAGCGCATCGTCGATGAGCACCGCGGCTCCATCCAGGCCCATAACAGTCCACAAGGCGGCGCAGTCATGGTGCTGCGCCTGCCGATCACCGGCTGGTCCAACGACAAGCGCGACCTGCCGGCGTGATAAAACATCGCATCCCGCACGCTGCGCAGACACGATGGCGCCAGGCGCCGGTAGCGATGTGGCGGATCATGCATCGCGGGGAACGTAATGTATGGCGACTAAGCCAGCTCGCTGCCGCAGCAGGGTCAATGATCGGTATCTGCTTTGTAATGCGACATGGTGTCCTCGATGCCCTTGCTCAGCTCCATCACCTTGAGAGCGTACTCGGCCAGGCGCTGATCCCCAGGCGTGTCCGGCTGCCACGAGGGCACTGCCACCGGTGTGATCCCGTCCGGGTCCATCGCCACGAACACGATGATGCAATGCGTGCACAGCCGCGAGTCGCCGCCCATGGGGCTGCGCGCACGCACATCGATGGCGAAATGCATGCTGGTGCGCCCGGTGTAGACCAGCTTGGCCGACACCGCAACCAGATCCCCGATCCGCACTGGCGCCACGAAGCGAATGCCGCCCACCGCCACGGTGACGCAGTAATGCCCGCTCCAGCCACTGGCTGCGGCAAAGCCGACCTGGTCGATCCACTTCATCACCACGCCGCCATGCACCTTGCCGCCGAAGTTGACGTCGCTGGGTTCGGCCAGAAAACGAAATGTCAGATCACGCTGTTCGCCAATCACCGCCCGCCCTCGTCAATGGATGAGCTGGCAGTGTGCCATGCAGGTGCGACAGAAGCGCGCAGGGACATTCGAGGTTCCGCGGTATTCGATCAACCGCGTATCGCTTCAATGTTGTCCTGCTTGCGCAAACACAACCAAGGGAAATGCAGCTGTTTTAACTTGAACATCCGCCGCAGGCGCGCACTCGGCCATCGCGGGTCGAATAGCAATTGCACTGCAAACCGATCGAACGTGGCGTAAGTGTGTTGATGGTAGTGCTCGGCCAGGGCGGGCACACCCAGCTCGGTGAAGTAGCGCAGGCTGCGCGCGGCACTTTCGCTGGCGCGTTGCGCGTCTTTGTACAGCGGGCTGTCCAGGATATGCAGTTCGCCGCCGTCGCGTAGCTGTGCGAGCAAACGGATGACCAATGCGGCGGGATCGGCGAAATACTGGATGCAGGCCGGTAGCACGATGACGTCGAAGAGATCGCGCGGCAACGCCAGGGTCTGGATGTCGGCGGCGATGAAACTCAGGCGCTGGTCGTGGCCGAACACGCGTGCGGCTTGGGTCAGCTCGGTGCGATTGACGTCAATACCGCAGACGTCGCGCTGCAGCGATTGCGCCAGCAACTGCGACAGCCAGCCGTTGCCGCAACCCAGTTCGAGAATGGCGCCCTCGCCTTCACGCGCCTGCAGATGCTGCACCAGCAAGGCGCTGGACAGCGCGCGCACCTGCCATTCCAGAGTAGTACCGAGCTTGCCGGTAGGCCTTGGCAGGCTGCGCACCTGCGCATCGGTATAGAGCCGGCCTTCCTTGCGGCGGATCTCCAGATACTGCTGCTCGAACGGATCGTCGGGCAACGCGTGTTGCACGAACACACCATCGATGCTTTCCAGCTCAGGCAACTGCTGCAGCCGATCGCGCAGCGCGGGAAATCCAACGGTCATCGGTCGGTGGCGGTCAGCGTTGCGAGCTGGCGCGATCGGTCAGCGGATCTTCCAGCCCCACGTTCGTCGATGCGGATTCGTAAACGGCCCTATCGAGCAGACCGGTTTCCTTGGCCACCAGCACCGGCACCAGCATCTGCCCGGTGACGTTGGTCATGGTGCGCATCATGTCGAGGATGCGGTCGATCGCATACAGATAGCCGATGACTTCCAGCGGCAGGTTGGCCGCACTGAGCACCACCGTGGCCATGATCACCGCGGTCCCGGGCACGCCGGCCGTGCCGAAGCTGCCGAGCACAGAAGCGATCAACACCACGAAGTATTGATTGGCAGTCAGCGGCACGCCGGTGTATTGCGCAATGAACACTGCGCACAAGGCCGGAAAGATCGCGCCGCAGCCATCCATCTTGATGCTGGCACCCAGCGGCACCGCGAACGCGGCGTAATCCTTGCTGACGCCCAGGTTATGCGTGATCGAGCGCATCGCCACCGGCATCGCGGCAAAGCTGGACGAACTGACGAACGCCACCTGCATGCCCGGCGCCGCACCACGGAAGAACTTCCACGGATTCAATCCATGCAGCAACAGCAGGCTGCTGTAGACCACCACGATATGAATCGCGCAGGCGACATACAGCGCCAGTACGAAATTGCCGAACGGCAGCAACTTCGCAAAACCGTAGCTGCCGACCAGACTGGCAATCAGCCCGAAGGTGCCGAGCGGGGTCATCTCCAGCACGAAGCGGGTGACCTGGATCATGATGTCGCTCAGTTGCGCGGTGAGCTTGCGCGCCACGGCCACGCGCTCGCCGAGCTTGACCATCGCAAAGCCCAGCAGCGCGGCGAAGAAGATCACCGGCAGGATCGAACCACGCCCGGCCGCCAAGACCGTCTCGCCGGCCGCATTGGTCTTGGTGCCGATGCCGGTCAGTGCGTAGAACGGGTTGGAGGGCACCACGTCCAGCAGCACCTTGATCGGGCCGGGCACATCGCACGGCTTCCAGGCCGAGTCCACGCTCAGGCTGAAATGGCCGGCGCCGGGCTGCATCAGCGTGCCCACTGCCAGACCCACGCCCACCGCCAGCGCGGCGGTGATGACAAACCACAGAAAGGTACGCCCGCCAAGTGCGGCGACGGATTTCTGCCCGTGCAGCGAGGAGATCGCATTGATCACCGCGAAGAACACCAGCGGGATCGCGATCATCTTGATCAGGGTGACGTACAGATCGCCGAGTGGGCCGAACCACACATCGGCTGCAGGGCCCATGGCCGCTCCGGCGATCGCACCCAGCACGAAGCCGGCCACCACGCGTTGCCAGAACGGAATGCGCAACCAGGCCGAGACCAATGTCATGCGTCGAATCATCCGGGGGGAGAGTGCATGCACGATAGCTCAGGCCCGCGCTGGCCGCGAGACCACGACTGGAACAGCGGTGTGTCATCTGTGTGACACCAGGCATCCCGGCATAATGCGCGCTGATTCAGTCACGAGTTCGATGCCGATGCGTTACCGCCTGCCTGCCCTCGCCGCCCTGACCACCATGTGTGTCGCCGCCTGCGCTTCCACCACCGGCACCAGTGCGTCCGCGCCTGCCGCCGTGCGCGTGGAGGTGCCGCAGGTGACCCACCCCGCCGGTGAGACGCCGCAATGGTGGTACCGCTCGGGCGCCGCGCGCGCAGCCGGCAATGGCGCGATGGCCGGGCGCGCGCGCAACGTGATCCTGTTCCTGGGCGATGGCATGAGCCTGACCACGGTGGCCGCCGCGCGCATTCTGGATGGCCAGCGCAAGGGCGGGCCGGGCGAAGAGAACCTGCTGTCGTGGGAGCAATTCCCGGCGACCGCTTTCAGCAAGACCTACAACACCGATTCGCAAACGCCCGATTCGGCCGGCACCATGACCGCGATCACCACTGGCGTGAAATCGCACATGGGCGCGATCGGCGTCAGCAGCGGCAACCGCAGCGACTGCGCCGATAGCCTGGGCAAGGGGCTGCTGAGCTGGCTGCAACTGGCCGACAGCGCCGGCATGGCGACCGGCATTGTCACCACAACCCGCCTCACCCACGCCACCCCGGCGGCCACCTACGCGCACTCGCCGGACCGCAACTGGGAAAACGACACCGACCTGCCCGAGTCCGCGCGCACTGCAGGCTGCCAGGACATCGCCCAGCAACTGCTGTCCACCGCGCGCTTCGGACGCGGCCCGCAGGTGGTGCTGGGCGGCGGACGCAGCCAGTTCCAGACCGTGCAAGAGCGCGATCCGGAATACGACGACAAGGTGGGCCTGCGCCTGGACGGCCGCGATCTGGTCGCCGAATGGAAACAGGCGCATCCGCAAGGCGCCTATGTCTGGAACGAACAGCAACTGAAAGCAGCCGCCGGCGCACCCGCGCTGCTGGGCCTGTTCGAGCCGGATCACATGCAGTTCGACCACGACCGCAATCGCAGCCCGCAAGGCGAGCCCAGCCTGACCGAGATGACGCGCACCGCGATCCAGTCGCTGTCGCGCGACCCGAACGGCTTTGTGCTGATGGTCGAAGGCGGCCGTATCGATCACGCCAACCATGCCGGCAACGCCTACCGCGCGCTCGACGAGACGGTGTCGCTGTCCGAAGCGGTGCGCGCCGCCGTGCAGACCGCACCGCCGGACACGCTGATCATCGTCACCGCCGACCACTCGCATACGCTCAACTTCGTCGGCTACCCGGTGCGCGGCAACCCGATACTGGGCAAGGTGCGCGGCACCGGCGGCGAAGAAGGCGACCGCACCCAGCTGGCCACCGACCTGGCCGGCCAGCCCTACACCACACTGAGCTACGCCAACGGCCCCGGCCACACCGGCGCCAGCAACGCGCAGCCGGCCGGACCGAAGAAGTACCCGCACGAACCCAGCAGCAGCGAGCCGGCTTCCGGACGCCCGGATCTGACCCACGTCGACACCGAGGCACCCAGCTACATGCAGGAATCGCTGGTACCGACCAAGTCCGAAAGCCATGGCGGCGAAGACGTCGGCATCTGGGCCACCGGCCCGGGCAGCGCGGCGTTCCGCGGCACGCTGGAAGAGAACGTGATCTACCACGTCATCGTGCAGGCCACCCCGCGCCTGCGCGAGCGCCTGTGCAAGGCCGGCACCTGCGACAGCGCCGGCGTGCCGGTGGAGTTGCCGGCATCGGCGGCGTTCGAGACTGCGACCAAACGTTGATGTGCAGCGCTGCGCCGTTGCGATTGGCAGGCGGTGGCAATCCGCTACCGGTCGCACCGTGCCGCAGCGCTGTCTTGATCGGCATGCACAGATGACTGCCCTGGCGCTCCCCGCGACGCCGCCGGGCCCGATCCTTGTCGCCTACAGCGGCGGCATGGATTCGAGCGTGTTGCTGCAGCTGCTGGCAGCCGCGCCGCGCTATCGCGACATCGGCTTGCGCGCGGTGCACGTGCATCACGGCTTGCACGCCGATGCCGATGCATGGGCTGCGCATTGCCAGCGCCAATGCGATGCATTGCAGATTCCCTTGCAGATCGCGCGCGTGCAGGTCGCGCGCAATAGCGGCCTGGGTCTGGAAGCGGCCGCACGCCATGCGCGCCACGCCGCGTTTGCCGAAACACTTACGCCCGGCGAATGGCTAACGCTGGCGCACCATCGCGATGACCAGGCCGAAACCTTCCTGCTGCGTGCCCTGCGCGCTTCCGGCCCGGACGGCTTGGCTGCCATGCGCGCGCAGCGTCCGTTCGCAGGCGGCATGCTCTGGCGTCCATTGCTGGACCATGCACGCACCGACTTGCTGGCCTATGCGCAGGCACATGGGCTGGAATGGATCGAAGACCCCAGCAATACCGACACACGGTACGACCGCAACTTCCTGCGCACCCAGCTGATGCCCTTGCTGCAGCAACGCTGGCCACAGGCCGCAGAGGCGTTGGCACGCAGCGCGCACCTGAGCGCCGATGCCAGCGACCTGCTGCTGCAAGAGGACATCGCGCTGCTGCCCGGCATGCTGACCGCAACCGGCGCGCTGGATCTGCAGCGGCTGCGTGCACAGCCCGCAGCACGCCAGCCACGCCTGCTACGCGCTTGGGTGACTGCTGCAAATGCACCTCCGCTACCCGCACACGGCGTGGCCGCGTTGGAGCAGGAAATCGACAACCACGCCCCGGACCGGCAAGCCTGTTTTGCCTGGCAACAGGTCGAGGTGCGTCGCTGGCGCCAGTGTCTGTATTTACTTTGCCCACACACCGCATGGCCGCCGCAGTGGCAGACGCACTGGGATGGCCAGGCGCCGCTGCACCTGCCCGATGGCGCGCAGTTGCAGTTACACGGCGTCCCCGGCCTGCGCTTTGCACCACCGTTGCTGGTGCAAGCACGCCACGGTGGCGAGCGCATCGTGTTGCCGCAACGCCCACAGTCGCATCGACTCAAGCACCTGCTGCAGGAACTGGATCTGCCTCCCTGGGAACGCGAACGCCTGCCGATCCTGTGGGCCGGCGACCAGGTACTCGCAGCCGGCGATCGCATCATCTCGGCCGCATTGAATGACTGGCTGCAGGCCAATGGCGCCTATCTGCAATGGCGCAGCAATGCAGCTGCGAATTGACCCGCCTGCGCGCGCGCCGCACACTTTAACGATGGCCAAGAAGTCCTTGAACGAAACATCCCCGGTTGCCCGCTTCGAACAGTCGCTGGAAGAACTCGAGCAACTGGTGCAGAAGATGGAAGTCGGCGACCAGAGCCTGGAGCAATCGCTCATGGCCTATGAGCGTGGCATCGGCTTGTACCGCGATTGCCAGCAGGCACTGGAACACGCCGAACTGCGCGTACGCATGCTGACCGACCCCGCCCGCCCCGATCTGGCCGAAACCTTCGAACCGCCGTCGTCGGACGGCGGCTGAGGTGAGTTCGGCGTTGTTCGATCACTGGATCGCCCGTACCGAACGCAGCCTGGAGGCGTGCTTGCCCAGCCCCACGCTGGCCCCGCAGCGCCTGCACGCCGCCATGCGGCATGCGGTACTGGGCGGCGGCAAGCGCATGCGTCCCTTGCTGGTGTATGCGACCGGCGCGCTGTTCGGCGCCGACGAAGACAGCCTGGACACCCCTGCCGTGGCGGTGGAGCTGATCCATGCCTATTCGCTGGTGCACGACGATCTGCCGGCGATGGACGACGACGCGCTGCGCCGCGGCCAGCCCACCGTACATATCGCCTTCGATGAAGCCACGGCGATTCTGGCCGGAGATGCGCTGCAGACGCGCGCGTTCGAACTATTGGCTTCGGCATCGGTGAGTGCCGACCTGCGGGTCGGCTGGCTGCAGAGCCTTGCCAGCGCTGCAGGCGCTGCCGGCATGTGCGGAGGCCAGGCACTGGATATCGATGCCACCGGCCAACTGCAATCGCTAAGCGACCTGGAACGCATGCACGCACTCAAGACCGGCGCGCTGATCCGCGCGGCGGTGCGCATGGGCGCGTTGACCGGTGGCGCCGCGCATGCCGACCAGCTGCGCCTGGACGCCTTTGCCGATGCGCTGGGCCTGGCGTTCCAGGTCCGCGACGACATTCTGGATGTGGAATCGAGCTCGGCGCAGCTGGGCAAGACCGCCGGCAAGGACGCTGCGCAATCCAAATCCACCTATCCCGCCCTGCTCGGGATGGAGGGCGCCAAGGCCAAGCTGGCAGAGCTGGCCACGCGCATGCAGGACATCCTGCAGCCCTACGGCCAGCCCGGCGAAACGCTGGCGACGCTGGGCCGGTTTGCGGTGGACCGCGCGCACTAGCGCGACGCTCAGAACGACCACCCAGTCATACAAACGGCCCACGCGATCAAACGCGGACGTCGCTGCGTGGTTACTCCCCAGCGGCAGCGATGCATGCATCGATCATGCGATCGCGCCGCCATTTGCGCACACCGTGCGCCAGCGCACGGTGGAGACGTAGAGCGTCCTCGAATAACCGGAGCTCTTCGTCACAAAACGTAAATTCTCTTTACATAGATTTTCACAAGGGAATTTATGCAGCGCGCGTTAAAAATGTGGATGGACGCACACCTTGGAGCCAAATTGTCGCCATCGCTATCCATATTTGCCATTCCAGCGCCATTAGCAGGCCAAAAACAGCACTAATCGATTGTCTTGTCGTGCCCGCTCGCCCTGCCTAGGTTGGTCTGCCCGCGTTCAGCGGACATCCCCCGATCACATGGAGAGTTGCTGGTGAAGAATGTTTTTCTCGCATCGTTTGCAGCAGGCACGTTGGCCGTTGTTGGCGTGCTCGGATCGGCCCAGGCGCAGTCCGTGCGCGGCCCGGTTCCGTTGACCATCGAACTGGCGCCGGTCGCCGATCAGGCAGGGCGGCACCAAGGCAAGATCGCCGTCACCGTTACCAACAACGGCAGCCAGATCGCGCGCGTCCCGACCTACCAACTGCCGCTGAAGTCACTGGATAACGGCATTCTGGACGTCAGCCGCGATGGTACGCCGGTGAACTACACCGGGCGCCTGGTCAAGCGCGGCCTGCCCAAGGCGGCCGACTTCACCATCCTCAAGCCCGGCCAGAGCGTGCAGGGCGAGGTCGATCTGGCGGGCGCCTACGATCTGTCCACCAGCGGCAACTACACCATCCAGGTCCGTTCGTCGCTGCAATACGCCTCACTGTCCGATGGCAGCCTGATGAAGGCGGCCAACGGCGAGCCGGCCGTGGCCACCAGCACCCCGCTCACCGTCTGGCTGGACGGCGCACGGCGCGGCGTGCAACGCCAGCTCGCAGTCGGCCCGACCGCCGTGGTCAACGGCATCAACTATCTCAACTGCAGCACCACCCGCACCAACCAGGCCGCCAGTGCCGTCACTGCCGCGCGTAATTATTCGCAGAACGCGCGTACCTAGCTCAACGGCGGCAGCACCGGCGCGCGCTACACCACCTGGTTCGGCGCCTACAACGCCTCACGCTACAGCCGGGTCAGCTCGAACTTCGTCAACATCGACAACGCGCTGGACCAGAACAACGGCCAGCTGACGATCAACTGCAGCTGCGAAGCGGATCTGGCGGAGCGCTTTCGCCTACGTCTATCCGAACCAGCCGTACGAGATCCATGTGTGCAACGCCTTCTGGAGTGCGTCGACAACCGGTACCGACTCCAAGGCCGGCACGCTGGTGCACGAGACCAGCCACTTCACCGTGGTGGCCGGCACCCAGGACCGCGTCTACGGTCAGTCCGGCGCGCGCAGCCTGGCGATCAGCAACCCGGCCCAGGCGATCACCAATGCCGACAGCCACGAGTACTTCGCCGAAAACACCCCGGCGCAGAACTGATCCAGCAGTCCGTCTGAAACGCCAAAGGCCCGGCATCGCTGCCGGGCCTTTGTTTTTCGCATTGCAACCGGTTACTTGATCAGGCGCAGCGTGAACGGATAACGGTAATGCTCGCCGTTGTTGGCCTTTACCGCGGCCAGGATGCACAGCACCAGATTGGCGATCCACACCAGCGTCGGCACAAAGAACAGAATGCCGAACGACACGATGGTCAAGATCACCGCAGCCACATAGGCGATGATCACGGTGATCTGGAAATTCAGCGCTTCCTTGGCCTGGTCGGTGGCAAACGGCTTGGACGGGCTGGCGTCCTTGCTGATCAGCCAGATCACCAACGCGCCGATGAAGGACGTCAGGATGCCGAGCAGATGCGCGGCAAGCGCCAGGGTGCGCTCCTCCGACGGCGAGCTGGTGCCGATCGGCGGTGGCGGCGGTGCAGCGTGTGACTCGAAGTCGCTCATCTATGTCTCCCCATGCATGGTTGTGGTGCGGCGGACTATAGCAACCCTTCAGCCAGCCACCAGTGCGGGAAGACATGGTCTCGTTCGCGATGCTCCGCGGCAGTCGCCGGGAGCGGTGAGCCCAGTCGTTGCGATCGACGCGCTCAGCTATCGCCTGCCACCGTCATGCGGTTGAGCAGCACCGCACCGATCTTGACGTGCGAACGCGGATCCACATCGTTGCCTACCGCCTCGATGCCGGCGAACATCTCGCGCAGGTTGCCGGCGATAGTCAGACCATCGACCGGATAGGCGATCACGCCATTCTCGATCCAGAAACCACCGGCGCCGCGCGAGTAATCGCCGGTCACCGGATTGACGCCGTTGCCCATCAGTTCGGTGACCAGTAGACCACGCGACATGCCGGACATCATCGAGGCCAGATCGCCCGCATTCGCAGTGACCTGCAGGTTGTGGACGCCGCCGGCGTTGGCGGTGGTCTGCAGGCCCAGCTTGCGTGCCGAATAGCTACCGAGTACATACCGCTGCAGCACGCCATCGGTGATCAGCGCCGAACGCCGCGTCGCCACGCCCTCGCCATCGAAGGCGGCCGAGCGCAGCCCGCGGCGCAGATGCGGCAGCTCCTCGATGTTGAACCAGTCCGGGAACAGCTTGGTGCCGACACTGTCGAGCAGGAAGCTGGCACGCCGATACAGCGCGCCGCCGGAGACCGCGCCAAGCAGATGGCCGACCAGCGAGCGCGCCACTTCCGGCGCAAACAGCACCGGCAGCTGGCCGGTCGGCAGTGAACGCGGTTGCAGCCGCGCCAGGGTGCGCTCGGCAGCATGGCGGCCGATCGCCTCGGGGGCTTCCAGGTCTTCGCGTGCCAGCGCGCTGCTGTACCACCCATCGCGCTGCATGCCGTCGCCCTGCCCGGCGATCAGCGCGCAGCTGATCGAATGATGGGTGCCGCGCTCGCGGCCGATGAAGCCATGCGAGTTGGCATACACCGACAGGCTGAGCCCGGTGCTGGCCGAGGCGCCATCGGAATTGCTGATCCGGGCATCGGCATCGCGCCCTGCGGTTTCGCAGGCCAGCGCCAGGTCCACCGCGGTGTCGGCGTCCAGCGCCCACGGGTGCCAGCTGTCCAGTTCGGGAAAGTCGCGCGCCATCAGCTCCGGGGCGGCCAGACCGGCGGCCACGTCGTCTTCGGTGTAGCGGGCGATCGCGCAGGCCTGGGCCACGGTGGATTCCAGGCTGGAATCCTGCAGGTCGGCGGTGCTGGCGCTGCCCTTGCGCTTGCCGAAGTAGACGGTGACCGCGATACCGCGGTCGCGGGTGGATTCCACCGTTTCCACGTCACCCAGCCGCACGTTGACGTCCAGGCCGCGCTCTTCGCTGCAGCTCACTTCGGCCTGGGTGGCGCCGGCCGCACGGGCGCGCTCGAGCAGGCGCTGCGAGATGTCGGTGAGCGCGTCAAGACGCTGCAGGCTGTCGTCGTGGACACGTGTTTCGGAGGAGAGTGCGTTCAATGCTTTATCCTTAGGAACGCGGATCCTTCCGCAAAAGCTCGGCCATCGTTGGCCGGAGTGTCTGAATTCAGTGCGGAGTGTTCCGCCGGCGCCCGGCCGTTCAAGGCCGGAGTTTTTATCAACCAAGTTTCGGGATGTAGTGGCAATGCGCGGACGCGACGAAGACACCGGTGAATTTCGCGGCGCCAGCCGCAGCCAGCAACGGCGCGAGGCGCTGGAAATTTTCGACCTGGGCGAAAAGCTGGTGGCGCTCACCCCGGCGCAGCTGGCCAAGTTGCCGGTGCCCGAATCGCTGATTCCGCATATCGAAGAGAGCAAGCGCATCACCTCGCATATCGCGCACAAGCGGCAGCTGGCGTTTCTGGCCAAGCACATGCGCCGCGAGGACGACACCACGCTGAACGCGCTGCGCGACGCGCTGGATGCCAATAGCGACACCGCGCGCCGCGAAGTGGCTGCGATCCACCGCGTCGAGCGTTGGCGCGAGCGGCTGCTGGCCGAGAGCGACGTGGCCCTGGCCGAATTGCTGGAAGCCTACCCGGCCGCCGACCGCCAGCAACTGCGCCAGCTGGTGCGCAACGCCATCAGCGAGCGGGCCAAGAACAAGCCGCCGCGCGCCTACCGCGAGCTGTTCCAGGTGCTGCGCGAGTTGTCCACGCAGGCGGGCGAAGAAGTGGATGCCGGCGACGACGACATCGATCTCAACGAGAGCGACGACGCCGACAGCGAAGAAACGCGGACCGAGGACTGAGGAACCACACAGGCGGGACGCATCACGCCCCGACGCCCCCGCTGTTGCGATTCCCGAATCCCCATTCCCGAATCCCCGCATCTCAGGCCTGCGTTCCGCCAACGGTGATGCCGTCGATCAGCAGCGAGGGCTGGCCGACGCCGACCGGCACGCTCTGCCCGTCCTTGCCGCACACGCCCACGCCTTCGTCCAGCGCCAGATCATTGCCGATCATGCGCACCTTCTGCATGGTCTCCGGTCCGTTGCCGATCAGCGTGGCGCCCTTGACCGGCGCGGTGACCTTGCCGTCTTCGATCAGGTAGGCCTCGGTGGCCGAGAACACGTACTTGCCGCTGGTGATGTCGACCTGGCCGCCGCCGAAGTTGACCGCGTAAATGCCCTTCTTCACCGAGCGGATCATTTCCTGCGGGTCGTGCTGCCCGGCGCGCATGTAGGTGTTGGTCATGCGCGGCATGGTCAGGTGCGCAAACGACTCGCGGCGGCCGTTGCCGGTCGGCGCCACGCCCATCAGGCGCGCATTGTGGGTGTCCTGCATGTAGCCGACCAGCACACCGTCTTCGATCAGCGTGGTGCACTGGGTGGGCGTGCCTTCGTCGTCGATATTGAGCGAGCCGCGACGGCCGTCCAGGGTGCCGTCATCGACGATGGTCACACCCGGCGAGGCCACGCGCTCGCCGATGCGGCCGGCGTAGACGCTGGTGCCCTTGCGGTTGAAGTCGCCTTCCAGACCGTGGCCGACTGCCTCGTGCAGCAGCACGCCGGGCCAGCCGGGGCCGAGTACCACCTGCATCACGCCGGCCGGAGCCGGAATCGCATCCAGATTGACCAGGGCCTGGCGCAGCGCTTCGCGCGCAAAGCCTTCCGGGCGGCCGTCGGCGAACAGCTCGGCATAGCCGTAACGCCCGCCGCCACCGGAATAGCCGGATTCGCGGCGCCCGCCGTGTTCGACGATCACTTGCACGTTCATGCGCACCAGCGGGCGTACATCGGCGGCCAGCACGCCGTCGCTGCGCGCGATCAGTACCGTGTCCACGCCACCGGACAGGCTCACCATCACCTGTTTGACGCGCGGGTCGGCCGCGCGCACGTACTGGTCGATGCGACGCAACAACTCGACCTTGGTCGCGCTGTCCATGTCGTCGATCGGGTCGGTGGCCGGGTACAGCGCACGGCCACTGCCGCGCACCAGCGTGCGAGTGGATTGCGCACCGCCGTCGCGCGAGATCGCACGTGCCGACTGCGCCGCTTCCAGCAGCGCCTCGCGCTGGATGTCGTCGGAATAGGCGAAGCCGGTCTTTTCGCCGGAAATCGCACGCACGCCCACGCCTTGTTCGATGGAATGCGCACCGTCCTTGACGATGCCGTCTTCCACGCTCCAGCTCTCGCGTCGCGAATGCTGGAAATACAGGTCGCCGAAGTCGATGCCCGGGCCCAACAGGGCGCCGAAGGTGCGGTCGAGATGGCCGGTGTCCAGGCCGGAAGGAAGCAGCAGCCGGGTTTCGGCCAGAGTGAGAGCGTTATCGGTCATGCGATCAGGATGGGGCCCGCACGCCGGGGAGACAAGTCGTTCGGCTGAACGTGCGGCGCGGCTATCATCGCAGGCCCGCTGCCCTGCCGACGCCCGCGCATGAAGCTCACTGCCCACGTCCTGGATGGCCACACGCTGGACATCCGCCCCGCCCCGCACGAGCGCGACTGGATGGACGCCACCGACCAGCGCTATGCCTACCGTTGCCTGCCGCTGGCGATCGCCAATGCGCATGGCTGGGAGCTGCTGTGCCAGGCCAGTTTCGCGGCCAGCTGGAACGGCGGCGATGGCCTGGACGCCATTCAGATCGTTGCCGATGGCGGCAGCGCATCACCGGCGATCAGCCACTTCGGCTATGGCGTGCTGACCTTCCACGTGCCCTGCCTGTTCCGCACCGAAGAAGGCATCGATCTGTTCGTCACCGGGCCATTGAACCGGCCCAAGGACGGCATCGGCGCCTTGAGCGGCATGGTCGAAACCGACTGGAGCCCGTACACCTTCACCATGAACTGGAAGTTCACCCGGCCCGGGCGGGTGCGCTTCGACGCCGGCGAGCCGTTCTGCCATCTGTTTCCGCTGCCACGCCGGCTGATCGAGCAAGTGCAACCGCAGTGGCAGCCGCTGTCCGAGGCGCCGGAACTGGCGCGGCAGCACGCCGACTGGACCCACAGCCGCACGCGGTTTCTGGATGCATTGCCGGATGCGCAATCGGCCGCCGCACGCGAGAAATGGCAGCGCGGCTATTTCCGTGGCGTGGCTGGCGCGGATCAAGCGCCGGCGCCGGGCCACCGTTCGCGGCTGCGCCTGCCGATGTTCGCGCGTGCTGCCAGCGAAGACGAGGCGGATAACGGGACGCCAGCAGACTGAGCACGTCAGCGTCTGGGCGCGGCTCGCCACGTGCAGAGCTGGCTGGAAGGCGCTAGGTGTATTCGATTTGCCCGGCGGGCGCTTCAACGCCTCAGCGCCTCAGCGCGACGGTGTGCGGTGTGCGGTGTGCGGTGTGCGGACTGAATGGAAGCATTGCGCTCGGCGGGCTAGGCGCATTCGACTAACCCGCGGCGCGCCGCACGTTTGGGCGCCTCAGCGCGGCGCTGCACCAGGCTTGCTGGAACTGGCACCTGGCGCACTTGAAGAACTCGGTTTGCTTGGCACACGCTCGCGCGCTTCGCGTTCCACCACGTCCACCTGCGGCTCCTTCCACGGGCCGGTGACGTGATAGGTCTTGGCACCGATCGCGCCCAGCGGTTTGCTCAGCACCGCATTGGCGGCCGCGCCCACCGCCGCGCCGACCGGGCCACCGGCCACGGCGCCGACAACGGCCAGCAGGTTGCCGGCCTTGGGATTCACGTCCACGGTCTGGTCGAAGGTCTGCGCACGCAGGTCGGTCAGCCCGCGGATGGCGATGTCGGCGGCCGGGCCTTCGATGCGGATGGCGTCGGTGCGCGCGAAACCATCGCCGAAGCGCACCTCGCCGGCCAGCTTGTTGAACGCCAGCCCCTTGGAGAAGAAGTCGCGGAAGTCGAACATCAGCCGGCGCGGCAACTGCGCCACGCTGAGGAGGCCGAGCACACGGCCGGCACCGGGGTCCACTTCCAGCAATTGGCCGTTGCGCACATCGATCTTGAGATCGCCGTCCAGCGAACCGAGCGCAAAGCCGGTCGGCGAACCCTGCCAGCCGGCGTTGAGTTCCAGCTGGCCTTCGCCGCCGCGCAACTGACCGCCCAGGGTGAGGTTTTGCAGCAGATTGCCGAGATTGCGGCTGTCCACGCGCGCCGATAGCCGGGTGCTGGCGGATTCGCCCTTGCCGCGCCAGGCGCCGGTCAGACCAATGCTCTGATCGTTGGAGCGCAGTTGCAGCTGATCCACCTGCATGCCGTCGCTGAGCCGGCTGCTGCGCAGGATGGCGGCGCCCAGGGTCATCTTGCCGACCTGCAGGTCATCGATATCCAGCGACAACGGCGGAATCGACACCGGGTCGAACTCGGCCACCGCGCGGCGCGCCGGCTCGGGTAGGGCGCCGGCCAGCGGGTCGCCCGGCTCGGGCGCGGCCGGTTCGGCCGCCACCACCACCGGCTGCCAGTGCACGGTGCGCAGCTTGCCCTGCACGGCGGCGCCGTCGGCATTGGGCACCGTGAGCTGGCCGGCCAGCGACGGCCCGTCCAGTGTCACCGCCACCGCGTCGCGGGTCGGGCGCAGCCGCAGCCGGGTCTGCGGGAACACGCCGCCGATCATCAGCAGTCTGTCTGCCTGCACGTCCACCTGCTGCAGTGGCACGGTGCTCTGTTTGGTCTCCGGCTGGCCCGGCAGCGGCGGCATCTCCGGCTCGCCGCTGCCGCGGGCCAGGCTGATCCAGTCGATCGCATCCAGCGAGGCGGTGCGGCCGGTGACGATCAATCCGTTGGCCGGTGGGCGCTCGCTGACCGTGTCGGTGCCCATCACCACGCGCACGCCGGTCTGGTTGCCCTGGCTGCTGGCCTTGAGCGCCACCAGCTTGCCGAACGCCACATCGATATCGCCATCGCCGACCGGCAAAGCCACCTTGACCTGGGTGTCCAGCGGCTGGGTGGCCGCCTTGTCCAGCGGCGCGGGCAGATCCAGGGTGGTGCCGACCAGGTCCGAGCGCAGGCTCAACATCGCCTTCGCATCGGTCTGGCCCGGCGGCGGCAGCGGCACATCCACGCCCACCTGCCAGGGCGCGCTGCCGTGCACGTAGGGGCGCAGCCATTCCATCTGTGGCGCGCGGTCGAACAACTCCTTGGCATCCAGCGTCGCGGCAAAGCGCGCTTCGAACGCCTGCTTCGGGTCCTGCACGAAGCCGCCGGCACGCAAGGACAACTCGCCGCTGCGGCCCTGGTGCTGCACCCTCAACTGCTCGGCGGCAAAGCCGGTGTCGCGGTAGTCGGCTTGGCCGCTGACCTGGTCGAAGGCCAGATTCCAGCGCGCATCGGCCAGCTTGGCGCCCTGCAGTGCCACCGTGCCCTGCAGATGCCCGCCCACGCCCTTGCTGCGTAGCGGACGCAGCAGATCGAACGTCACCGTTGCCGGGCCCGACACCGTGAGATTGCGCAATGTGTCGCCGTAGCGACGCTCCAACGGACTTTTGCGCAGCATGCTCAGCAGCTGCGTGGCGTCGGCCTGGGTGGAGGCGCGCACATAGAGTTCGGAGGTGGCGAAATTGGGAATGCCGGCCTCAAGCCGGGTGATTGGCGCACCGGCCAGCTCGCCACTTCCCTGCAGGGAGAAGCCGTTGCCGAGGAAGCTCAGATCGGCCTGCACCTGCTCCATCGCCGGCCACTCGGGATTGAAGGGGATCACGCCGTCGCGAATATGGCCGAACGCTTCGAAGCGCCCGTCGTTACCTTCGAACGGCCAGTCGTCCAGATCGCCGCTGACCAGGCCGGTGCCGCCGGTGATCACGCCGCCGGCCACCGCCTTGTCCAGCCAGTCGATGGCGGGCTTGCTCATCTTCGAGCGGATCCAGAATTTGCGCGCCACCGGCAAGGCGACATCGTCCAGTTGCGTCGCCAACTGGATGCGCGGGCGGCTGCCATCGTTCTGGAACCACAGCCCGCCGCGCACATTGGCGCCGTAATCCTTGGCCTGCACCCGCAAGGCCGGCGTGGCGACCTGCCAGCCGGCGCCGTCGCGCCAGCCGACGAGCTTGCCGGCCAGCTGGATCTCATGCACCACCCCGAAGCCGGTCGGCCAGTCGAAACGCACCGTGGCATCGGGCGCGGTATCCAGCTCGACCGCCTGCGCATCGCCATCGATCTGCCCGCGCAAACCGCTGATGCCGGGCGCGTTGCCCACCGGTAGAAACGCCAATTCTTCGATCCGGCCCTGCGCGCGCAGTGCACCGCCCTGCTCGCCTGCAACCTGCAGGTCGGTCACGCGCAGCTGGGGTTTGGACAAACTCAACCAGCGCCGCAAGGTGGGCGACAGGTGGTCGCTCAATGCCGCCGCTGCGATCAGACCGGAGACATCCACATGTTTGCCGACCACCGCGTAACGGCGCCCGCCAGCGATGCTCAGCCCATCCAACTGCTGCAATTTGGCCGCCTGGCCGAGCCGCAGCAGCGGCGCATCCACCCGCCAGCCGCCTTCGATGGTCTGCCAGCGCGCGCGTGCCTGCAGCCGCTCCCACACCAGCGTGCGGCGTGCGGTTTCATCCGGTAGTGCGGCACCGGACAAGCGCACCTGTTGAAGATCGGCATCCACGGTGACACCAGTGATGCGGCGCGCACGCAGTTGTGCCCACGCCTGCAGCCGTCCGCCGCCGCCATCCACACGCATGCCGCCGACGTGCAGCAACGAGGCCCACGCGGCCAGATCTGCGGGGTCGGCTTGCGCATAGGCGCTGCCGTCGCCGCTGTTGCGATCGAACTCCAGCACGGTGGTCAACGGTGCGCGCTGCACATCGATCCATGCGTGGCTGCCGACTTTCACCGTCGAACCGCTGACACGCAGACGCAGATCGATGCGCGGCAACGTGGTGTCCAGGCCGATCGAAGGCGCGGTCACATGCAAACGCGCCTCGGCTACCTGGATTTCGCCGAGGCGACGCAAGGCTTCCAAGGGGTCGGCACGTCGCGCGGCCGGCAAGCCCTGCACCGACCACAGGCCGTCATCGCTACGCTGCAGCGTCAGTGCCAGACCACGCAGGCGGACTTCGGTCAGCGAATGGCCGGGCAACAGGCCGGCGTACATCGCCAGCAGGATTTCGGCCTGGCCCACGCGCACTTCGCCATGCGGGCCGATCCGCAACCCATCCAGCCGCAACAGCGGACCGCGTCGGGTCCACTCGGTCTGCAGGCGATCGAAGGCAATGGGCTGGCCGGCGCGCTGACTCAGCCACGCGGCGATCTGCTGCGGCCGCTGCTCAGCAAGCGGCAACGCCTGGCTGGCCGCACCCACCAGCAATGCGATCGCCACCAGCACGAGTGCGGTGGCGGTGATCGCATAGCGGCGAAACAGACGCAGACGGCGGCGCAGCGGGGTGGGCATTAACGGCCGGGAATGGGGAGTGGGAAATGGGGAATCGCAGGAGCAGAAAACGCGCCACACGCACGATCATCCACTTGCGCGCGCCGCCATTCTAAAGATGTCGGCAGTAACCCGCAGAGCGACTTTCGCTCCATCCCCATTCCCGATTCCCGACTCTCCATTCCCAGCCTCACAGCAACACCACATCGAACTGCTCCTGCAGATACTGGTCGTCGGACTGGAAGCGGATGCTCTTGCCCAGAAACTCCTCCAGCTCGGCCACCGCCGCCGATTCTTCGTCGGTGATGCGCGCCACCACTTTGGACGAGGCGATCACCAGCAGCCGCGCCGCATCGAATTGGCGCACCGCACGGGTGATCTCGCGGAAGATCTCGTAGGTCACCGTCTCGGCGGTCTTGATGGTGCCGCGCCCGCTGCACTGGCCGCAGGTTTCCGACAGCTGCCGCTCCAGGCTTTCGACGGTGCGCTTGCGGGTCATCTCGACCAGGCCCAGCGGCGAGAATTCGTACACCGTGGTCTTGGCGTGATCGCGTGCCAGCGCCTTTTCCAGCGTGCGCAGTACCTGGCGGCGATGCTCGGCGTCGTCCATGTCGATGAAGTCGATGATGATGATCCCGCCCAGGTGGCGCAGCCGCAGCTGCCGCGCCACCGCTTGCGCGGCTTCCAGGTTGGTGCGGAACACGGTTTCCTCGAGATTGCGCTGGCCGACGAACGAACCGGTGTTGACGTCGATGGTGGTCATCGCCTCGGTCTGGTCGATCACCAGATAGCCACCGGACTTGAGCGGCACCTGCTTGTTCAGCGCGCGCCCGATCTCGTCCTCGACCCCGTACAGGTCGAAGATCGGCCGGTCGCCGGTATACAGCTCCAGCCGCTCGGCCAGCACCGGCATGTACTTGGCCACGAACGCCTGCAGCTGCACGAAGGTTTCGTTGGAATCGACCTTGACCTTCTCCACGTCGCGGCGGATCAGATCGCGCACCGCACGCAGCGGCAGGCTCAGGTCTTCATAGATGATGCTGCACGGCGGCGCTTCGCGGCCGCGCCGCTCCACCACGTTCCAGACCCGCGACAGATAGGCGATGTCCTCGGCCAGCGCCTCGGCCGGCTGGCCTTCGGCATTGGTACGGATGATGTAACCAAAGCCGCCGTGCTGGGCCGAGACCTCGCTGACGATGGTCTTCAGGCGCAGCCGCTCGGCCTCGTCTTCGATCCGCGCCGACACCCCGACGATCTTTGACTGCGGCAGCAGCACCAGATAGCGCGAGGGAATGCTGATCTGGGTGGTCAGCCGCGCGCCCTTGGTGCCGATCGGGTCCTTGACCACCTGCACCACGATGTCCTGGCCGTCGCGCAACAGCTCCACGATCGGCACCGAGGCCGCCGGCGGCGGCGGAATCGGGGTCTCTTCGGTATCGACAACGCTGGCCGGCGCCGGCGCCGGGCGGATCACGTCGTTGGCGTGCAGGAACGCGGCGCGCTCCAGGCCCAGTTCCACGAACGCCGCCTGCATGCCGGGCATCACCCGCTGCACCTTGCCCTTGTAGATATTGCCGACCACGCCACGGCGCCAACCGCGCTCGATATGCAGTTCCTGCAGCATGCCGTTCTCGATCACCGCCACGCGGGTCTCGCGCGGAGTGACGTTGACCAAAATCTCTTCCGACATCAATGCGCTCCGAAGGCTGTGAGCAACTGCGAGGTGTGAAATAAGGGCAATCCCATCACGCCGGAATAGCTACCGGACAGATGGCTGATAAAACGTTCGGCGCGTCCCTGGATCGCGTAAGCGCCGGCCTTGCCCATCGGCTCGCCGCAGGCCGCATAGGCGGCGATCTGCGCAGCATCGAGCGTGTCGAACGTGACCTCCGATACCACCAACGCCTGTGCCGGGGCACGTTGTGCGCAGACTAGAACCACCGCCGTGAGCACCTGGTGGGTGCGCCCTGACAGCAAGCTCAACATCGCGATCGCATCGGCCACATCGACCGGCTTGCCGAACACCCGCTCGCCCAACACCACCTCGGTATCGGAGCCCAGCACGATCGCATCGGGGTCGCTGGCCTGCACCTGCGCCAGCCCGGCGCGCGCCTTGTCCAGCGCAACGCGTTGCACGTAGTGCGCGGGCGATTCGTCGGGCGCGCGCAGCTCGGGCATGTCCAGTTGCAAGGTCTGGAACGGCACATCCAGGCGTTGCAGGAGTTCTTGTCGGCGCGGCGACCGGGAGGCGAGATAAAGCATCCTTCCAGCATACCTGTTGCCCATGCTCGCCCGCTTGCTTGCATGGGACACAGTGGTCGCGTTCGACTCACAACATGTTCATCGAACTCACAACACGCTCTGCACACAGACAAGGAGATCTCATGCGTACCACCTTCAAGCCGTTGTTGCTGGCCCTCTCGATCGCTGCCGGAACCGCCATGACCGCCCATGCTCAACCTGCGTCGAGTTACACCATTCCCAACGACGGCACCTTGCTCAATGTGTCGGCCGAAGCAGAAGCCAAGCGCGTGCCGGACATCGCCACGCTGTCTGCCGGCGTGGTCACCCAGGCTGCCGACGGCAACGCCGCCATGCGCCAGAACGCCGAGCAGATGAACAAGGTGCTGGCCGCCGTCAAGGCCGCCGGCATCGCCGACAAGGATGTGCAGACCAGCGGCATCAACCTCAGCCCGCAGTACACCTACAAAGAAAACGAAGCGCCCAAGATCAACGGCTACCAGGCCAGCAACACGGTCAACCTCAAGGTCCGCGACATCACCCGCCTGGGCAAGGTGCTCGACGCCCTGGTCGCCCAGGGCGCCAACGACATCAACGGCCCCAGCTTCTCGATCGACCAGCCCGAGCCGGTCTACGACGAAGCACGCGTGGCCGCACTGAAGAAGGCCCAGGCCCGCGCCGACACCTACGCCAAGTCGCTCGGCCTGAAGGTGCGCCGCATCGTCAGCATCTCCGAAGGCCGCAGCGGTGGCGGCGTGCGCCCGATGATGATGGCCGCCTCGATGCGCTCGGCCAAGGTCGAGATGGACACCCCGGTCGCACCGGGCGAAAGCACGCTGTCGATCAACCTGGATGTGACGTTCGAATTGGGGCGTTGACCGGATCGAAACCGAGCGTGATCTGGTTTTTCTGACTGCCCTCTCCTGAGGGCAGTTTTTTTTTGGGAAAACCGAAAATTCTGCTGCCTCGCCTTGCCGTGTCACCTGCAACGGCCTGTCGTCGTACGCGAGTCTGCCGCACCAGCCAAGCAGCCCGAATCGATACGCCCGGAGTCAATCAGCGAGCCATCGCCGGCGCTGCGAAATCACTTGTGTCCACACAAAGGTCGCGGTAAACCTACGTCACCGGATGGTGGTGTGCGTCCGGGTCGCGCTGGTCCGTTCCGCAGTTCCGTTGAGGAGGTGGATGATGGTTCTCACGCAATCGAAGGTTTCTTCCCGATCCACAGGCATCGACAGCTCGCGCGTTCTGGCGATGAGTACGGCCGTGGCGTTGCATTTACTGGCCGGCGGGCTGTTGCTGATTCCGCTCTCGTACCGGGCGATTCCGCAGCAGCCTACGCCCAAAGAGCGTTGGGTCATGCCGATGACGGTCCCAACGCCACCCGCCCCGCCAGCGGTGTTCCCAATCGAAGTGAAGTTCAAGCCACAGGCGACGCAGACACCGCCGACCACCGTGCCGGTGCAGGTACAGGTGCAAACACCAGTGGTGAATCAGGCACCGTTGGTGGACAGCGCAGCGCTTGCCTTGCCCGCTGTCTCCGACGCGATAGCTGACAGCGCTCCGGCCATTGCCGCACCCAGCGGCCCGGTCGAGGCAGGCCAACTGCAGTATCTGAGCTCACCGGCGCCGGGTTACCCGGTGGCCGCATTGCGTGCCGGGCAGCAAGGCACGGTGCTGCTGCGCGTGTTGGTCGGTACCGATGGGCGCCCGGCCGAAGTGAGCGTCCAGACCAGCAGCGGCCATCGCGCACTCGATCTGGCTGCACGTAGCCAGGTGCTGCGCAGTTGGCGTTTCCAGCCGGCGATGCAGAATGGCCAGGCCGTGCAGGCATATGGCCTGGTGCCGGTGAGTTTTTCGTTGAATTGAGTGGTACTCGGGTGCGGCGACTCGGGCTTCGAGTCGCCGCATTCAAGCAGTGCGCCGCATCAGACCGGCATGGAAGCGCTCTTGGAGCAGGTGCTCGTGCAATGGATTTCCAATTGTCGGGCACAGCCTCCTGACGAGGGCTCGCGATGCAATATCAGCAGCACACACGATCCATTGCAGCGTTGACCGGCTGGTCACCACGACAGGCAACAGCACCGGCTATTGGCACACCGCAAAATCTTGGTCACCACTCACGCGCGGTGATACGGATGATTGGCCAACATCGCCGCAGCGCGATACAGCTGCTCGGCGACGATCAGGCGCACCAGCATGTGCGGCAGGGTCAACGGGCCGATCGACCAGCTCTCGCTGGCTGTTTTCAGCACATCGGCGGAGTGACCTTCGGGGCCGCCGATCAGGAATGCCAGATCGCGACCCTGCCCGCGCCAGTGCTCCATGCGTTGGGCGAGCTGCTCCGAACTGAGCGGGCGACCCGGGATATCGAGCGCCACCACGTAGGCGTTCTTGGGCAGCGCGGCGAGCACGCGGCGGCCTTCGTCGTCGGTGGCGCGTTGCGCGTCGCGGCCCTTGCCGCGCAGGCCGGGTTCGATCTCGACCAGCTCCAGCGGCATCCAGTGCGAAAGACGTTTCTGATATTCGGCAAAGCCCTGCGCCACCCAGGCCGGTGCGCGCTCGCCGGTAGCGATGAGTCGGCATTTCATCACGACATGATATCCGCGTCACAGCCCGGGCATCGGAACCACGTCGATCACAGCGGTGTCATGGTGCGGTTACAGCGGGCATCTAGCGTCGGCGCACTACCCAGCCAGCAGGAGTCGTTCGATGCCGATTTTCGATCCCGCCCGCCGCCAGGTGCTCAAGGGCAGCGCAGCCGTCATGGCCGCCGGTGCGCTTGGCAGCTTGAGCGCGCTGCAATCGCGCCAGGCCCAGGCCGCCACCAGCACCTCCCCACCGTTGCAGCTGGCACCCGTACCCAGCCGCTATGGCCCGCTCGCCCCGGTCGCCGACCAGAGCACCGGGCTGCCGCTGCTGCAGCTGCCGCGCGGTTTCAGCTACCGCTCGTTCGGCTGGAGCGGCGATCGCATGGACGATGGCCAGCCCTGCCCCGACCGTCATGACGGCATGGCCGTGGTCGGCCTGCGTCGGCCCGACTGGCGCCCCGGCAGCGACCCGCTGCGCGGTCTGGAATATGTGCTGATCCGCAACCACGAGCGCGGCGCTACCACGCCGTTCCGCGCACCAGCGATGTACGACACCGGCATCGTCAGCGGCACCCAACTGGCCGGTGGCGGCACCACCACCTTGAGCTACGGTCGCCGCGGTTGGGGCAGCCTGGAGCCGAGCCTGGGCGGCACGCTGGTCAACTGCGCCGGTGGCCCCACGCCGTGGGGCACGTGGCTGAGCTGCGAAGAGATCAAGACCAATGCGGTCTCCAGCACAGGCCGCAAGCACGGCTACGTGTTCGAGGTAGACCCGGACAGCCAGCGCACCACCGGCCGCCCGCTGGTCGGGCTGGGCCGCTTCAGCCATGAAGCGGTGGCGATCGATCCGCGCACCGGCATCGTCTATCTCACCGAAGACGACCGCAACAAGGCCGGCCTGTATCGCTTCATCCCAAACGACCGTCGCGGCCGCAATGGCTCACTGGAAAATGGCGGCCGGCTGCAGGCCGCACGCGTGCGTGGGCGGCGCAATGCCGACCTCACCGTCGCCAGCATCGGCCAGCAGTTCCAGCTGGAATGGGTGGATATTTCCGAGCCCGATCTGGATGGCATCGCCGCACCGGCCGGCTTTCCCGATATCGGCGCCAACGACACCCTGAGCGGGCCGTGTGCGCAGGCCTGGGCCGACGGCGCGCTGCGCATGAGCCGTGGCGAAGGCATCTGGTACAGCTACGGCAAACTGTTCATCGTCGACAACAGCACCGGCGTGGATGCACAGGGCCGGCGCGGTTACGGCAACGGCGCGGTATGGGTGCTGGATCTGTTTACGCAACGCTTGAGCGCACTGTTCGTCAGCGGCAACCAGCTGGCCGCGCACAACCCGGACAACGTCACCGTCAGCGCACGCGGTGGCGTGGTGCTGTGCGAAGACGGCGGGGAGAGTCCGGACGAATACGGTCCCGGCGCGCGCCTGCTCGGGCTCACCCGTGGCGGCGAATCGTTCTATCTGGCCAAGAACAATGTGCAGCTGACGTCGCAACAGATCGCCGATGCCGGCAAGACCATTGCCGAAGGCGATTACCGCGGCACCGAGTTCTGCGGCGCGTGCTGGGATCCATTGGCGCGCACTTTGTTCGTCAACATCCAGACGCCGGGGATTACGTTGGCGATCACCGGGCCGTGGGAGCGCGGGCCGTTGTGAGCCTGCTGTCGTGGGCCTGCAATTGGGAGCCTGCCTGTTGTAGGCCGGTTTTTATAAGCCGGCATATATAAGAAATTAGCCCAGGCCACCGCAGCCGAACGGACAAGCAGCCGTTCGGCAGTGGCATCGACCCAGCAGCCGGCACAGTGCCGTGCATGCACTCGTCTCATCTGCACAACGGGCAGCGTCTCCGACCGAGACTGCGCACAGCACGCGCGCTCACCAGCAGTGGCGTGGGTGCAACCTGAAAACCACGCTCAGTCCCGTGATCAGAACCAGGGCGCGTCTTGCGCGCTCGACATGGCGCGCTGCAGCTTCAGCCAGCGCTTGAGCGATTGCGGGTCGGCCAGTTCGCGCAGGCCCTGGCGCGCTTCCATCAGATCGTCTTCGACGTCGCGCTTGAGTTGGGCCATCAATTTACCCAGTCGCTCGGGCTTGAGCCGCGACGGCAGGTCCAGAGCATATTCTGCGCAAAAGTTCTCCGACTGCTCCTGCACCTGCTGTTGCAACTCCTTGCACTGCCGGTCCAGTTCGCGGTTGTAATCCTGCAGCCGCGCCGCGCTCATCGCATCCACCCCTTGCGCATCCAGCAGACCGATCTCGGCCTGCAGTTCGAGCAGGCCGAGCAGATCGCCGGCCTTGTAAGCCGCATTGAGCCGTTGCATCAGGATGGTGCGCGAGGCGTGGTCGTCGGGGTCCTTGGCGCGGTCCGGATGCAGATTGCCGGCCAGCTTGCGGTACAACTCGCGCAACGGTGGCGGCTCGGCATTCCCGGCAACCGCTTTCTTCTCGGCACGCTTGCGGCGCTGGGTGTTGCGCTGTTGTTGTTGCGCGTGTTCCTGCTCGAGCCGCTCGCTGACACGGTCGAAGAGTTCTTCGGGCGATTCGATTCCGTCCAGTTCGTCGGCATCCAGCCCATAGGCATGGCCGAGAATCTGCTTCATCAGCGCATCGGATTCGGAGACTTCCTGGTCGTAGCCGACGGCGCTATGGCGATCGTAGATCGGCCGCAGCACTTCATGTCCCGATTCGATCAGCGGGCCGGCGATATCGCACAGCAACTCCGACAGAAATTCGCGATCGGCCTTGCCCAACTTGACCGTGGCATGCGCGCGATCGAGTTCCTCGACCAGCGCCACATCGGCAGCGCGCCGATGATCGAGCAAGGGCTGCAGTTCGGTGTGATAGCGCTCGCGCCAACGCGTGAGCGCTGTTTGCCAGGCCTGCAGTTCGTTGCGATGACGCTCCAGATCGCGCAGCAAGCGGTCGAAGCGTTTGCGCGCCGGCGACAACGGCTGCGCGGCGGCCTGCGCCGGCTGGCTGCGCAGTTGCTGCAGCGCCGGCGAGGCAGGTGTCTCTGTCTGGGCTTGGGATTTTCTGGCCATACCGTGGGTCAGTTATTCCTCGGGATCGGCATCCACATCGTCCGGACGCTGGTCGCCTACAGTCCACAGGCGCTCCAACGCGTAGAACTCGCGCACGCGCGGCAGCATCACGTGCACCACCACATCGCCCAGGTCGACCAGCACCCATTCGGCTTCGCGCTCGCCTTCCACGCCCAGCGGCATCACGTCCAGACGCTTGGCGAACTTGACCACTTCTTCGGCGATCGACTTGACGTGGCGGGTCGAGGTGCCCGAGGCGACCACCATGTAATCGCAGACGCTGGACTTGCCACGCACATCGATTTCGACCACGTCCTTGGCTTTCAGCTCCTCCACGGCCTCGCGCACGGTGGCCAACAGGGCCGGCACGGACGGCGGCGGGTTCGGAATGGAGGTCTTGATGACTTGGGCTTGGGTGGTCAAAGCGGGCAACTCGATGGAATTAGTGTGAATTATAGGCCGGTCCGGCCGGATGCGTGTTCAGCTAGACGGCTGCACGCTGCCGTAAAGGCATTCGCGCGCGATAAACGCTGCCACCGACGGCGGAACCAGCACCTGCCAGTCGCCGCCGGTGGCGATGCGCGAACGCACCGCGCTGGCCGATTCGCCACGCAGCGATTGATGCAACCGCCATAGGCGGCCGGCCGGGGCGGCGCCCAGTTCGCTGGCGCTGGCAGCCCATCTGCCCTGCACTGCCTGGGCAAGCTGCGGCATATCGGCCAGATCCAGCGGGACGCCTGGACGCTCGGCAACGACGAAATGCGCCAGCTCGAACAGCGCCTCCCACCGATGCCAGTTGCTCAGACCGACAAAGGCATCGGCGCCCAGCAACCAGGCGATCGGCGTCGCAGGGCCGAGTTCGTCGCGCAGTTCGCGCAAGGTGTCGACGGTGTAGGACGGTGCGCCGCCCTGGCTGGCGCGGCGCAGTTCGCGGGTGTCGAGCACCAGCCCGGGCGTGTCGGCGAGCGCCAGTTCCAGCATGCGTGCGCGCTGCGCGGCAGTGGCGCCGGGTGCGGTGCGATGCGGCGGGTCTGCGGCTGGCACCAGATGCACGCGCGCGCCCAGTTCATCGCGCGCGGCGCGGGCGATGGCGAGGTGGCCCAGATGGATCGGGTCGAAGGTGCCGCCGTAGTAGAGGTGGAGCCGGGAATCGGGAATCGGGATTGGGGAATGGAAAGAGCGAGGGTTCGGCGCGGTGGGAGCGCCGCTGATGGAGGCGACCACTTGCGCGGCCTGGCCGGGTGTTGCGCTGTGTCCGGAGGCCGATCGCGCGTCGCTGTTGGCGGAGGCATGGGCTCCGGTGGCAGCATCGCCGGCCGTCACGCCAGCAATCTCACCGCACGCGCTTCGGCCACTGCCACCAGCAGGCGTTCCAGGCCGACCCAGGCGTCGCCGTCGGCGCGGCCTTTGGCCATGCGATCGACCAGCCCGGCTTCGGCGACGAAGCGTTCCCAGCGGCGCGGTTCGGGGTGCCGTTGCAGCGCGCGCTTGAACGGGGCCTGGCGCGATTCCCACAGGCCTTGCGCCTTCATTTCAGCAGCGAGGTTGCCGCCGTTGGCCTGCACTTTCGCCAGCGATGCGGTGCGCAGCAGCTCCTTGATCAGGATCGGCATCAGCGCGGCCACCGCTTCACCCTCGGCGCGCAAGCCGGCGAGCATGCGGATCACCGCAGCCGGCTGCCCGGAGAAGGTGGTTTCGGCCAGGCGGAACACGTCGTAGCGGGCGGCATCGGCGACCAGTGACTCCATCGCCTCCAGGTCCAGCACCTTGCCGTCGGCCAGTAGTACCAGCTTGTCGATTTCCTGCGCGGCGGCGAGCAGATTGCCTTCCACCCGCTCGCTGAGGCGCTGCACCGCGGCAGCGTCCGCACGCAGGCCGTGGCTGCGCAGGCGGCGCTCGATCCAGTCGGACAATTCGTGCGGCTTGATCGCCCAGGCCACCGAGATGGTGCCGATGCGGCCGACCGCATCGGCCCACTTGCCCTGGTGCGCCTTGCTCCAGTCGTTGGCGGTGATCAGCAGCACCACGTCCGGCGGCGGATTGGCGCAGAAGCGGGTGATGACATCGGCACCGTCCTTACCTGGCTTGCCGCTAGGCAGGCGTATTTCCACCAGCCGGCGCGGACTGAACAGGCTAGGCGCGTTGAAGGTCGCATCCAGCTGGTTCCAGTCGAACTCGCGGCCATCGGCGTCGAAGACTTCGCGTTCGCTAATGCCTTCGGCGCGCGCTCGGGCGCGCACCGCATCGGCCGCCTCCAGCACGCGCAGCGTCTCGGGGCCGGCGATCAGATAGACCGGCTGCAACGGCTGGTTGGACTGGCCGGCAAGCTGCTCGGGGCGGAGTTCCATGACTGCGAAAGCGCGCGACGCTTAGTTGTTCGACGCAGGCGGCAACGAGGCCGGCACGCTCGACTCAGGCGTGGTCGGCTGCACTGGCGGCGTGGGAGCCTGCGGCAGCGGCGCGGTCGGCGTGCTTTCCAGCGTCTCGCCACGCTGCACGCGTGCGCGCACCACGCTGTCGATGCGACGCAGGATCGAGGCCGACATGTCCTTGCGCAATTCGTCGGCGAGGATCTCGCGCTCGGTCGCGGTACCGGTGGCATCCACCGGCGGCGACACGTAGTCGCGCGAGAGCTCGATCACCTGCTGCGGCACCAGCACCGCGCCATTGGCGGTGGTGACGGTGAAGATGGCGGCGTAGCGCAGGCTGTATTCCTGCGCACGGCCCTGGCTGTCGATGGCGATCGGCAGATCGCCCCAGCGCTCGGACAACACCTGCACCTGCGCAAAGCCGGTCTTGGCGTCTTCGTCGGCCAGGGTGGCGCCGGCGGCCTTGAGGCCACGCCGCAGCAACTTGGCCAGCTCGCTGTACTGCACTGCAGACTGCACCTTGACCGCTGGCGTGTCCGGCGGCAACGCCAGCGAATTGCGCAGATGGAAGCCGCAGGCGGTGAGGCTCGAGACGAGCACGAGGGACGCAGCGAAGGCAATAGGAAATCGAATCATGGGCACAGTCTGGATGAGCGCCCCGGCGGCGGCAACAGGCGGCTAGCCTGACCGACACCGCGTGAATGGGGCTTGAGAGCGCCGCAGAAAACCTGCGGCGGCCGGTAATGACAAACGCGTCGCCACGCGCCAGTGAAATGAATCGACAAGAACGACCGCAGCGCCCTTAGCCTGCGCCAGTGCAGGAATTACCTGAAACCGCCGCATCAACCTAACCTACGCGCCGCCACGCCGATCCGGCGAACTACCCGGAACGGCGCCTGCGACCCGACCAATCAGAACCCATCACCCCGCCACGATGTTCACGATCTTGCCGGGCACGATGATGATCTTGCGCACGCTCATCCCTTCCAGGAACTTAGCCGCGTTCGGCTCGGCCTGCGCCAGCGCTTCGAGTTGCTCGCGCCCGGCATCGGCAGCCACCTCGATGGTGCCGCGCAACTTGCCGTTGATCTGCACCGCCAGGGTCAGCGCGTCGCGTACCAGCGCGGCGGCATCGACCTGCGGAAACGCCACATCTTCCAGCAACGTTTCGCCACGGCCAAGCACCTGCCACAGCGCGTGGCTGGCATGCGGGGTGATCGGGTTGAGCAGCAGCACCATCGCTTCCAGCGCTTCCTGACGCACTGCCCTGCCCTGGTCGCTGGCGTCGTCGAACTTGGCCAGCGCGTTGGAGAGCTCCATCACCGCCGCAATGGCGGTATTGAAGCTGTGGCGGCGGCCGTAGTCGTCGCTGACCTTGCCGATGGTTTCGTGGGTCTTGCGGCGGATCGCCTTCTGCTCGGCGCTCAGGCTGGCGACATCCAATGCAGCGGCAGCGCCCTCGCCCACATGCTTGTGCACCTGCACCCACAGCCGGCGCATGAAGCGCGCCATGCCATCGACGCCGGCCTCGTTCCATTCCAGCGACTGCTCCGGCGGGGCGGCGAACATCGAGAACAGGCGCACCGTGTCGGCGCCGTACTTGGCCACCATCGACTGCGGGTCCACGCCGTTGTTCTTGGACTTGGACATCTTCTCGGTGCCGCCGATGTGCACCGGCTGGCCATCGGCGATCAGCACCGCGCCGGTGACGCGGCCGCGCTCATCGCGCTGGATCTCGACATCGGCCGGATTGATCCAGTCCTTGCCGCCGTTGTCGGCATCGCGATAGAAGGTGTCGGCGATGACCATGCCCTGGGTCAGCAGGTTGGTCACCGGCTCGTCGCTGTCCACCAGCCGCGCGTCGCGCATGAGCTTGTGATAGAAGCGGAAATACATCAGGTGCAGGATCGCGTGCTCGATGCCGCCCACGTACAGGTCGGCCGGCATCCAGTAGTTGGCGCGGCGGTCGACCATGTCGCGTGCGTTGGGGCTGGTGTAGCGCGCCACGTACCAGCTCGACTCCATGAAGGTGTCGAAGGTGTCGGTCTCGCGCTCGGCCGGGCCGCCGCACTCCGGGCAGGTGGTCTGGCGCCAGGTGGGGTCGGTCTTGATCGGCGAACCGGTACCGGCAAACTCCACGTTTTCCGGCAGCACCACCGGCAGCTGGTCTTCCGGCACCGGCACCGCGCCGCACTTGGCGCAATAGATCACCGGAATCGGGCAGCCCCAGTAGCGCTGGCGGCTCACGCCCCAGTCGCGTAGGCGGTAATTGACCCGGCGCTGGCCCTGGCCCTTGCGCTCGAAGCGCTCGGCCAGCGCTTCGAAGGCGCCGCCGAAATCCAGCCCGTCGAATTCGGCCGAATTGATCAGCTCCAGTTCGCGGCTCTTGTCGGTGTACCAGTCGCGCCACTGGGTGGCGTCCCAGGTCTGCTCGTCTTCATTGCGCGGCTCGCGCAGCTTGACCACCTGCACGATCGGCAAGGCGTACTTGTTGGCGAATTCGAAATCGCGCTGGTCGTGGCCGGGTACGGCCATCACCGCGCCGGTGCCGTAGCCCATCAGCACGAAGTTGGCCACCCACACCGGCACCTGCTCGCCGCTGATCGGATGTACTGCGGTCAGGCCGGTGGCCATGCCGCGTTTTTCCTGGGTTTCCAGTTCGGCTTCGGAGACGCCGCCGTGCTTGAGCGTTTCCAGCAGCGCGGCCAGTTCCGGATTGGATTTGGCCGCATGCAACGCCAGCGGATGCTCGGCGGCGATCGACACGAAGGTCACGCCCATCAGCGTGTCCGGGCGGGTGGTGAACACGCGCAGCGGATCCAGCGGCGCGCCATCGGTATCGCGCACGTCGAACTGGATCTCCAGCCCTTCCGAGCGGCCGATCCAGTTGCGCTGCATGGTCTTGACCGAATCCGGCCAGCCGTCCAGCTGATCCAGGCCGTCGAGCAGCTCTTGCGCGTAATCGGTGATGCGCAGGAACCACTGCGGAATCTCGCGTTTTTCCACCAATGCGCCGGAGCGCCAGCCGCGGCCGTCGATCACCTGCTCGTTGGCCAGCACGGTCTGGTCGATCGGGTCCCAGTTCACCACCGCGTTGCGACGGTAGGCCAGGCCCTTGCGCATCAGCCGGGTGAACATGCGCTGCTCGTGCACGTAATAGTCCGGCGAGCAGGTGGCGAACTCGCGCGACCAGTCGATGGCGTAGCCCAGCGACTTGAGCTGCCCGCGCATGTGCTCGATGTTGGCGTAGGTCCACTTGGCCGGCGCGGTCTTGTTCTTGATCGCGGCGTTTTCCGCCGGCAACCCGAACGCATCCCAGCCCATCGGCTGCATCACGTTGTGGCCGGTCATGCGCTTGTAGCGGCTGACCACATCGGAAATGGTGTAGTTGCGCACATGGCCCATATGCAGCGCACCGGACGGGTACGGCAGCATCGACAGGCAATAGAACTTCGGTTTGTCCGAGTTCTCATCGACCTGAAAGGCGCGGGTGGCATCCCAGAACTGCTGGGCGGAGGTTTCGACCTGCTGCGGGTCGTAGACGTTCGGTTCGACGGTGGACATTGGGAGCGGATGCTCGGGCGGTGCAAAGCGGCACAGGGTACCGCAGTGCAGCAGGCGCTCCAAACGCGCGCCTCAGAAGGCGGGTTTGGCCGGCCAGCTCCAGCCGGCAACCGCCAGCCAGCCTACCCAGGCCAGGAACGCCACACGCTGGGCGATTGCCTGGCGCAGTAACCCCGGCGGCCCGAATGCCAGCACCGCCACCAGCAGCCCGGCGCCCAGACTCAGCCACGCCAACGCGCGGGTATCGGACTGGTTGAGCAGCGCGGCGGCGATCAACAGCATGGCCGGCACGAACGCCACCGCCCACAGCAGCCAAGCGGTGGCGTGGGCCTGGCTGGCGCGGCCATCCAGGTCGGTGGGATCCAGCGGCAGCAGGCCCATGCCCAGGAACGCCAAACCTGCCAGCACGATCAACTGCCCGCCCACGCGCAGGCTCCAGCCGGATTTTGCCGGCATGCGCGCCAGCAGACTGATGCCGGTGGCCATGCCCAACCCACCCACCAGCGCGAACGCCAGCAGATTGAAGCCCAGCGCGTGCGGAACGCCCTCTGCGCCCAATAACGCCACCGGGTGGCTGGCCTGCAGATAGCCGGGCAATGCCAGCCCGAAGCCGGCCACCGCCAGCACGAACACGGTTGCCGCGATCAGGCCCAGGTAGCGCTGCGTGCCATCGATGCTCGCCATTGTCTTGCTCCAACGCGGGGCGCAGGTTGCGCCGCCATGACGCGGCATTGTGGTGCCGGGGGCGGGTGGCGTGAACCCCTTACCTGATATCGGCAGGCCTGATATCGGCCGCCCCGAGTGCTGGCGGTTTGGTTGTCGCCGGCCTCGGCCAGCCTTGTCATGACCGGCCTGACGATCACCGACCATGGTCCGGTAGGCCCGATCCCGGCCAGCCTTGTGTCGGCCGGGTTTGCCACCATTACGTCCCACTGTTGCCGTCATCTTTTCAGGAAGCCCATGTCCGACAAGCCGCACGTATTCGATGCCACCACCGACACCTTCGAGACCGAGGTCCTGCAGAAATCGTTGACGACACCGGTACTGGTGGATTTCTGGGCCACCTGGTGCGGCCCGTGCAAGTCGCTGACGCCGATCCTGGAAAAGCTCGCCGCCGACTACAACGGTGCGTTCGAGCTGGCCAAGGTCGATGTGGACAAGGAACAGCAGATCGCCGCCGCGTTCCAGATCCGCTCGGTGCCGACGGTCTTCCTGGTCAAGGGCGGCGAGCTGGTGGATGGTTTCCCCGGCGCGATGCCGGAAGGCCAGATCCGTGAATTCCTGACCCAGCATGGTGTGTTGCCGGCCGAGGCGCAGGTGGTCGAAGAACTCCCGCCGGTGCCGCTCGACCCGCAGGACCAGGCCGCCGCGCTGCGCGAGGCGATCGCCGCCGAGCCGGACAAGGACGAGTTGAAGCTTGACCTGGCGCTGGCACTGCTCAAGACCGGCGACACCGCCGAGGCCGAGCAGCTGATCGACGCCCTGCCCGCCAACCTGGCCACCGACGACCGCGCGGTGCGTGCCAAGGCGCGGCTGAGCTTTGCCAACGTCCTGAAAGACGCGCCGGATGCGGACGCGCTGCAGGCCGCCGTGGCCGCCAACGGCGCCGACCTGCGTGCGCGCCACTTGCTCGGCGTGCGCCATCTGCTCGACGGCAATGATGAAGCTGCGCTGGAGCAGTTTCTGGAAATGCTGCGGCAGGACCGCACCTTCGACGACAACCTGCCGCGTCGCAGCCTGATTGATGCATTCCGCGTGATCGAGGACGAAGATCTGGTTGGCCGCTATCGCCGCAAGATGTCGTCGTTGGTGTTCTGACAGCCGATGGCGCTGCGGCGTCACATGGACACGTAGGAGCGGACCCGGCCGCGACGAGGCGTTACCCGCCAGTCGCCGATAAGGTGTTCCCGGGTAGCGCGCCGTCTCGGCCAGGTCCGCTCCTACGAAGGGTGCCCCGCAACGGCGGGCCCCTTGCCCGGGTGTGCACCAAGCAGCCGGCACACCGCGCGACTGCTCGGCCGGCGATGACGCGCCGTCTGGATCGGCTCGCAGCACGGACACGACCACTTCAATGTCGACCTGCGGCATGCCTCCATACGCATGCGAATGTTATGCTGCGCATCTGCCTTTGCCATGGAACCTGGTCCGCATGCGCGCTTCACTGTTCAAGCTCGGCATCAACCTGTGGCCGCCGTATCTGTTCGCCGGCATCCACGTCACCGTGCTGTCGGCCGATTACCGCTATGCACGCGTGGAGCTGCGCCAGCGCCCGTGGAATCGCAACTACGTCGGCACCCATTTCGGCGGCAGCCTGTTCGCAATGACCGACCCGTTCTGGATGCTGCTGACCATGCAGAACCTGGGGCGCGACTACTACGTCTGGGACAAGGCCGGCAGCATCGAGTTCATCAAACCCGGGCGCGGCACGGTGAGCGCGGATTTCGTCATCGACGACAGCATGCTCGCCGAAGTGCGCCAGGCCACGGCCAGCGGCGAAAAACATTTGCGCTGGTTCGAAAACGACGTGCACAACCGTGCGGGCGAGGTGGTCGCGCGGGTGCGCAAGCAGTTGTACGTCAAGCGCAAACCGGCACGCTGAAGCGCGCATCCACCGCATCACTGGCTGGCGCAAACACACGTACCGGTTCCAGGCGCGTCCGCGCGATGTGATCGTGGCGTGCGTAACACCGTCATCCCCGCGCGCACGCTCACGAGCTGTTGCGCGCTGCCTGCAGATTCTGAGGGCTCTCAACCCACATGGACTGCCTGCATGAAAGCGATCAACGTCATCACCCTGGTGCTTCTTATCATCGGCGGCATCAACTGGGGCCTGGTCGGCCTGTTCCAGTTCGATCTGGTCGCCACGCTGTTTGGCGGGCAGGACGCGCTGCTGTCGCGTGTGGTTTACACGCTGGTCGGCGTCTCTGCGTTGTGGCAGCTGGTCCCGCTGTTCCGCAACGACCACAGCGCGACCGATCACCACACCAGCCCGCACGTGCGTAATTCGTAAGCGTGCACCACCCGGCATGCAGCGTTGAGATGCCGCTGTATGCCCGCAACTTTCACTCCGCATTGCAGTAGGCAATCGATCGATGACACGACGCCGGCACACTCGCCGGCGTCGTGCTATGTGGCGCACGCGCTTTGCGTCTTGGCGCGTGGTCGGCAAGAATCAGTCACCTTCTCCGCTTGGCTGCCTTCATGCTCCTGCGCAACTTGGCTTCTGCCTGCCTGCTCGCGTTGTTGTTGCCCGCTGCCGCCAATGCGGCCTATCGCAGCCCGCAACAGATTCTGGACAGCTCGCCGGCCAGCGCATGGCGTGTGCTCGACCCGGACCGCACGCTGTACATGGAACTGGACGGAGGCCGGGTGATCATCGAACTGGCGCCGCAATTTGCGCCCGCGCATGTGGGCAACATCCACACCCTGGCGCACGAGCGCTTCTGGGACGGGTTGACCATCTATCGCTCGCAGGACAACTTCGTGGTGCAGTTCGGCGACCCGGATGGCGAAACGCCGGCCAAGGCCAAATCGCTGGGCTCGGCGAAGACGCATCTGCCGGCCGAGTTCGAACGCGCATCGCAGGGCCTGGATTTCCAGCGCCTGCCCGACAGCGATGGCTGGGCGCCGCAGGTGGGCTTTGTCGATGGCTTTCCGGTCGGGCGCGACAGCGCCACCGGCAAGACCTGGCTGGCGCATTGCTACGGCACGCTGGGCGCAGGCCGCAACAACGACGAAGACAGCAGCATCGGCGCCGAGTTGTACGTGGTCACCGGGCAATCGCCGCGCCAACTGGACCGCAACATCACCGTGGTCGGCCGCGTGGTCAAAGGCATGGAATTATTGAGCGTGACGCCACGCGGCCCGGACCCGATGGGTTTCTACGAAGACCCTGCGCAACGCGCACCGATCCGTGCCATTCGCCTGGCCAGCGAAGTGCCGCTGCCCGAGCGCACGCCATTGCAGTTGTTGCGCACCGACAGCCAGACCTTCCGCGATGTGGCCGAAGCGCGCCGCAATCGCAAGGACGATTTCTACAAACGCCCTGCCGGACATATCGATCTGTGCAATGTGCCGTTGCCGGTGCGCGCGCCGCCGGCGAGTTGAATCGGGAATCGGGAATCGGGAATCGCAAAAGCTTTAAAGAGCAGGCCGCGACACCGCGCTTGCTCAGCGGGCGCGCTGACTGAAGGCCACGCTGCCCAGGATCAGCACCGCGGCCACCAGCATGGTCCAGGTCAACGGCTCGCCCAGCAGCGACCACGCCAGTAATGCGCCGAACACCGGCACCAGATAGGTCACCGTGGAAGCGCGCGCCGGGCCGATGCGCTGGATCAACCGGTAATACATCAAAAACGCCAACCCGGTGCACACCACACCGAGTGCGGTGGCGCAGGCCCAGGCCACCGCCGGCACCGGCGTGGTCGGCCACTGCCACCACGCCAGCGGTGCCAGCAGCAAGGCGCTGCAGCCCAGCGTGGATGCCGCCGATGCGGCAGGTGGCAGATCGCCCATATGGCGCTTCACCAGGTTGTAGCCGATGCCGTACAGCAGCGACGCGGTGGCGCCAGCCAGCGCCGCAGGCCCCACGCTCAATCCAGCCGACTTGCCGGTGGCCAACACCAGCACGCCGATGAAACCGATCAGCAACGCCAGCGCGCGACGCGTGCCGATCTTCTCGCCGAAAAACAGAAACGCGATCAATGCGGTGAACAACACCGTCATTGCATTGCAGATCGCACCGACCGCGGCCGGCGCGTGTTGCGCACCCCAGGCGAACAACAAAAACGGCAATGCAGAGTTGAGCACGCCGATCGCTGCCAGCATCGGCCAGCGCTGCAAGGGGAAGCGCTCGCGCGCCAGCCACAGGAACGGCAACAGCACCAACGCACCCAGCGCCAGGCGAATTTCCACCAACACCACGGTGCCGAACTTGGGCGCGGCTACGCGCATGAACAGGAACGAGCAGCCCCAGACGATGCCGAGGAAACCCAGTTCCAGCGGGGTGCGCCATTCGCGTGTTACCGCTCCCGGCTGTGTCGACGGTTGCGCACTCATGAACGTGCCTCCGGACGCTGCCTTGATGTGCTGAAACCGCAGGAAACAACACCAGGCAGGCAAACGGACATGGCACGATCATCGCTAAGGGGTAATGCAGCATCGGTTGCAACCGCAGGCACGACAAGCGCGTAATATCGAGGCGAGCCACAAATCTCACTCATGCCTCGATGAATCTGCGTCCGACCCTGTTACCTGCGCTGGGCGTGTTTGTCGCCGCTGCGCGCCACCAGAACTTCGCGCATGCCGCCGAAGAGCTGCACCTCACTGCCAGTGCGGTCAGCCACCACGTACGCAAGCTCGAAGCGTTGCTTGGCGCAACCTTGTTCCAGCGACTGCCACGCGGGGTCAAGCTCACCGCCGAGGGGCGTCAACTGGCCGATGCCGCCAGTGCCGCGCTGGCCGAGATCGCCGCGGTGGCCGGCAACCTGCATCCACGCGAAGACGCCATCCCGCTGCGCGTGACCACACTGCGTTCGCTGTCGTATTGCTGGCTGTTGCCGCGGCTGCCGCGCTTTTGTCGCGCACACCCGCATATCCGCATGGACCTGCAATCGGACGCGGCGTTTTCGCGCTTCGAAGAAGGCGGCCCGGATCTGGGCATCCGCTATGGCCAGGGCGCATGGCCCGGGTTGACCTCGCATCATCTGATGGACGACGAGCTGTTTCCGGTTGCGTCGCCGTCCTTGCCGGAGGTCGCCGCACTGCGTATGCCGGCGCAGATCGCGCAATTGCCGCTGCTGAGCGACATGTCGCCGCAAGGCTGGCGCGACTGGTTCCGCGCCGCGCAGGTGCGCGGCACCACGCTGCCGCCAATGCACACCTTCAACGACAGCACCGACGCCATGCGCGCCGCAGTCTATGGCCTGGGTGCAGTGCTGGCGCGCAAGCACATCGCGCAACCGTATCTGCAGCGTTACGAGCTGGTGCGCCTGCCCGGCCCCACCCTCAAGGCCCGCTACGCCTACTACATCGTGCACCCCAGCCATCGCGTTCCCAGTCCTGCGGCGACGGCCTTTATCGACTGGCTCAAACGCGAAGCACTGGACGAACGCACGCCGATGCCGGCGCTGCCGGCCGAGTTGGTGACGTTGCCGGAAAGCGAGACCTTGAGTGAGGCGCGTGTGGGTCGACGATCGCGCAAAGCGTCGGCGTCGGAATGAGGTCGCGCAGGAATCGTCTTCGCATACAACGCGGCGCGATCACTCCTTCTGCCGCCGGGACATTGCCTCCTTCATGGGAGAAGGTGCCCGAAGCAGCAGCAGCGAAGTCTGGATCGGCTGTCCCTTCTCCCTCCGGGAGAAGGTGCCCCGAAGGGGCGGATGAGGGTACGAGCGAAGCCTCGTGCAGTTAGACGACACAGAGGCTTCGCCCCGTACCCTCACCCCAACCCCTCTCCCGACGGGAGAGGGGCTTCATGTCGAGCGGGGAAAGCGCTCGTTGGGCTACACAGTCGATGGAGCCTCTAACGCGCACCATCACCTCGTTTTTTCCTGTCGATGCCTAGGCTTTAGCTCCCCAACCCCTAGGACATTCCCATGCCAACTCTTCGCATGCGTATCACCGGCACCGACGACGACGCGCGTGCCATTGCCAATCTGCTGCAAAGCATCGAAGGCATCGAGCACGTGGAGGAAGTGGACGATCTGATGCCGCATCTGGACGACGACGATTCCAGCTCGGCCGGTCTGTCCGACGACGAAGGTCCGGGCAGCCACGAGTTCGAAGTGGAAGCCGGCAACGAAGCCACCGCGCAGAAGGTGCGCGATGCCGTGCAGGAACTGGCGCTGCAACTGGACGTGTTTGTCGAATACGAAGTCGACGAAGGCTGAGCGCGCCGCAGCGACGACTGCGCGGCCATGGCGCACGCGCGGTCCTCGCTCAGCGGTGTTGCATCACAGCGTTCGCTGCAATGCCGCCTGCGTCAGGCAGGCGGCGCGCACAAGCACTCTCGCTTTCTAAATAAAGCTGAGCACGTGCAAGCTGGTGCAGCATCGCCGACCAGCTTGACCACTGGACCAAAAATGCTGCGCTGAGCCCGGCAGCTTCTCGACGTCACCGCGCAATGCGGCGCCGCCGCGCACGCCAGCGCCAGGCCTGCAGCAGCAACCAGCCGGCAATCACCGCGACCACGGCGACCGGCAGCAATGCCGCAACCGCGCGTATCACGAAGGCCACGCTGGACGCGAACACCTGGCCGAACTCGGCGCCCGCTTCGGCAATCTCGCCCCTGCCCTGCTCGCCACCGGTGCTGCGGAAGTTGAGCGTGAGCAGTTGCGTGCGCACACGGCGTTGTTGCTGCGCCGCTTCTTGCTGCGTCTGTTGCGCCTCGGCTTCGATTTCGGCCAGGCGCTTGGACAATGCCAGCAGATCGGTCACCGCCAGATCGCGGCGTTGCTGCAATTCCAGCAAGCGTGCGTGTTCTTTCTGCAAACGCGCCTGCGCCAGGCCGGTGTCGGCGATCTGCTGCGCCAGGTCCTCGGCGCGCGTGCTGCGCGCAGCGACATCGCCGTGCTGGCCGGCCAGTTGCACCATCGGCTCGATGCCATCTGGCGCCAGCCGCACGCTGACGCTGCCGCTGGGGTCGCGACCACCCGTTTGTTCGACCGCCAGCAACGCGCAGTCGCCAAACTGTGCCGCCTGGCAGGCATTGCGCACCGCCACGATGCGTTGGCCGATCTGGTCGGCGGGCAGCTCGATGCGCACATCATGCTCATACGCCAATGCATTGCCTTGCGCGGCGGGCGGTGCCGGCGCCGGAGCACCGCCGTCTGCGGCCATCTCCGCCGAGTGCCTGGCGCACCCACTCAGTGCCCAGCCCAGCAGCAACCCGACCGCGTAACGCTGCACGCCGCGCCTCATCGGCTGGCTCCATCGACCGCATGTACCTGCAACGCGGTCAGATCCAGAGTGGGAAGGCAGCGCACATTGACCGCCACACTTGCCTCGCCGGTTCGGGGATTCATGCCCTCGCTGAACGGGGCAATGCCGCAGTGCGGGCAATGATGATGGTCGAGATGATGTTGATTGAAGCGGTAGGTTCCCAGCGCCTCCGGCTCACTCTGCAGACGCAATTGCGTGCGCGTCCCGAACCACAGCAGGCCGCCGCGGCGACGGCACAGCGAACAATTGCAGTCGTACGCCTCGGTGATCGGCGCATCGGTCTGAAGATCGAACGCGATGCGTCCGCAATGACAGCTACCGGCGTAGTGCATGGTGATCCTCCTTGGAATCAGGCCACTCTAAACCAATGGCGGATGCGGACAAGCGCACACATGCCTATGCTGGCGGATTGCTTCGATCGGAATCCACCATGCGTCAACGCCTGCTCGTCCTCGCCCTGCTCGCCGGCCTCAGCGCCTGCCAGCAGCAGCCCGAATCACCGCGCGCCGGCACCAGTGATGCCAGCACCCAGGAGGCGCAGACGCCGGACGCGCGCTTTGCCGCACTGCCCAAGCGTGCACTCGACACCTGGATGCAGCTGTCGCCGGTCACCGCCACCCAGACCGGCGATCACCGCTTCGACACCCAGATCGACGACCTGAGCACCGCCGGCCGTCAGCACAGCCTGGATGCGGGCAAACAACTGCTGGCCGAGCTGGATGCCATCGAGGTGGCCAAGCTGTCGCGCGAGAACCAGGTCGATGCCGCGATCCTGCGCAATCAGCTGCAATCGGAAATCTGGAACACCGAGGTGCTGCAGAGCTGGGCCTGGGACCCGCAGGTCTACAACGGACTGGCCGGCAGTGCGCTGTACGGCCTGATGGCGCGCGAGTTCGCGCCGCTGCCCGAGCGGCTGACCTCCGCCACCCAGCGCATGGAGAAGATTCCCGGCATCTTTGCGCAGGCGCGCGAGAACCTGGACCCGGCCCGCGTGCCGAAGATCCACGCCGAGACGGTGGCCAAGCAGAACAAGGGCATCCTCAGCATCGTCGATACCTTCATCGCACCCAACATCGGCCAGCTCGGCCCGATCGAAGCCGCGCGCGCGCAAGCGGCCATCGACAAGCTGCGCAAGGCCGTGGCCGAGCAGCAGACCTGGCTGGACACCGTGCTGGTGCCCAATGCCAAGGGCGATTTCCGCGTCGGTGCGCAGATTTACGATCAGAAGCTGAAATTCGCGCTGCTGTCGTCGCTGTCGCGCGCCGACATCAAGCAGCGCGCAGAGTCCGAACTCAAGCGTGTGCGCAGCGAGATGTACGGCATCGCCCGCACGGTGCTCAAGGACAAGCCCGGCGCACCGAAACTGCCCGCTGCCCCCAGCGACGATCAGCAGCAGGCCGCCATCGAAGCAGCGCTGGGACTGGCCTATGCCGACAAGCCGGCACGCGACAAGGTGGTGGACGCTGCCAAGGCTGCACTGGCGCAGTCCACCGAGTTCGTGCGTCAGAAGGATTTGATGACGCTACCCGATTCGCCGGTGGACATCATCCTGATGCCGGAATTCCAGCGCGGAGTGGCGGTGGCGTACTGCGATTCGCCCGGCCCGCTCGACAAGCATCTCAAGACCTTTTATGCGGTGTCGCCGATTCCCGACGACTGGAACGAGAAGCAGGTCGATTCCTTCCTGCGCGAATACAACAGCCGCATGATCCACCTGCTCAGCATTCACGAAGGCACCCCTGGCCATTACCTGGAAGGCTGGCACTCGGGCAAATTCCCCTCCACGCTACGCGCAGTACTGCGCTCGGGCATGTTCGCCGAAGGTTGGGCGGTGTATACCGAACGCATGATGCAGGAGCAGGGGTATCTGGATAACGACCCGTTATTCCACCTGGTGCAACACAAGTTCTACCTGCGCACCATTGCCAACGCAATCCTCGATCAAGGCGTACATGTGGACGGCTGGGATCGCGACAAGGCAATGCACCTGATGACCCACGACACCTTCCAGCAGGAGAGCGAAGCCTCGGGCAAGTGGGTGCGTGCGCAACTGTCGTCCGCACAATTGCCGACCTATTTCGTCGGCGTGCAGGAACATCTGGATACGCGCAAGGCGGTGCAGGCCAAGCTGGGCGACAAATTCAACCTGAAGGCCTACCACGACCAGATGCTGTCGTACGGCGCCCCACCGGTGCGCTTTGCACGCGAGTTGATGCTGGATCAGCCGATCGAGTGACCGATCCTTCTCCCCTCGGGAGAAGGTGCCCCGAAGGGGCGGATGAGGGTACGGGCGAAGCCTCGTGTGGCCCAACTGGCGAGTGGCTACGCCCCGTACCCTCACCCCAACCCCTCTCCCGACGGGAGAGGGGCTTAATGAAGAGCTGCCTGCATCCCTTCTCCCCTCGGGAGAAGGTGCCCCGCAGGGGCGGATGAGGGTACGGGCGAAGCTTCGTGTGGTCCAACTGGCCAGTGGCTACGCCCCGTACCCTCACCCCAACCCCTCTCCCGTAGGAGAGGGGCTTGCTGCAGTGATTGCTGCGATTCTGCGGGCAGGCATCAAACCCGCATCATCCAGGTAGCACCACACTCATATGAAACGCGGGCATCTGTGCCAGCGCATATTTCTCATCACCCATCCGCCGCAACAAACCCACCCGTCTGCCGCGCCCACAGCCGTGCATACAGCCCGCCCTGCGCAATCAATTCCGCATGCGTGCCGGTTTCGACGATGCGTCCCGCATCCATCACCACCAGCCGATCCATGCGCGCGATGGTGGAGAGCCGGTGCGCAATTGCGATGACGGTCTTGTTGCCCATCAACGCGTCCAGACTGTCCTGGATCGCCGCTTCCACTTCCGAATCCAGCGCCGAGGTGGCTTCGTCCAGAATCAGGATCGGCGCGTCCTTCAGCAACACGCGTGCAATCGCGATGCGCTGCCGTTGACCGCCCGACAGCTTGACCCCGCGCTCGCCCACATAGGCATCGAAGCCGCGGCGGCCCTCGCCATCCACCAGAGTGTCGATAAAACCTTCCGCGCGCGCCTTGCGCACAGCCTCCAGCATCTGCGCTTCGGTGGCCTGCGGTCGCCCGTACAACAGGTTGTCGCGGATCGAACGATGCAGCAACGAGGTGTCCTGCGTGACCAGGCCGATCTGCCCGCGCAGGCTTTCCTGCGTCACCTGCGCGATGTCCTGCCCATCGATCAGGATGCGCCCCTGCTCCAAGTCGTACAGCCGCAGCAGCACGTTGACCAGCGTCGATTTGCCGGCACCGGACGGCCCGACCAGGCCGATCTTCTCGCCCGCGCGCACCTGCAGATCCAGCCCGGCAATCACGCCGCCGCGTTTGCCGTAATGGAAATGGATGTGCTCGAACTGCACCTGTCCCTGCGTCACCTGCAGCGGCACTGCATCGGGCACGTCCTGCACCAGCACCGGCTGCGAGATGGTCTGCATGCCGTCCTGCACGCTGCCGATATCTTCGAAGATGCCGTTGACCGTCCACATGATCCAGCCGGACATGTTGTGGATGCGGATCACCAGGCCGGTCGCCAGCGTGATCGCGCCCACGCTGATCTGGCCGCGGCTCCACAGCCACAACGCCAGCCCGCAGGTGCCCACGATCAGAAAACCATTGGCTACCGCAATGGCGGTATCCATGACGGTGGTCACGCGCGTCTGGCCGCGATGCTTGACCGTCAACTCATCGATCGCATCGCGCACATACGCCTGCTCGCGGCCGGCATGTGCAAACAGCTTGAGCGTAGAGATATTGGTGTAGCCATCGACGATGCGCCCGGTCGCCTTGGAGCGTGCATCCGATGCGATCCAGGCACGCGCCTTCATGCGCGGCACGAAGAACGCCATCAGCGCCATATACACCACCAGCCAGAGCGACAACGGCAGCATCAGCCACGGATCGGCCTGCGAAAACAGCCACAACGCACTGCCGGTATAGACCACGATGTACCAGAGCGCATCGACCATCTGCACCGCCGATTCGCGCAGCGAGGTACCGGTCTGCATCACGCGATTGGCGATGCGGCCGGCAAAGTCGTTGTGGAAGAACCCCAGGCTTTGCCGTACCACGTAGTTGTGCATCAACCAGCGCGAGCGGTTGCTCAAGCCCGGCACGATCGCCTGATTGACCAGCAGGTTATGCAGGCCGGTGAACAACGGCCGCGCCACCAGCGTGATCAGCGCCATCCACATCAGCTCGCCGGCATGGCGACGGAAGAACTCCGGCCCCGGCCGCTCGGCGAGCATGTCGACGATGCGACCGAGGAAGTCGAACATCGCCACTTCCACCAGCGCGAGCAGCAATCCGGCGATCAGCGTCGCCAGCAGGATCGGCCACAACGGCCGCAGATAATGCAGATAGAACCGCCATACGCTACGTGGCGGCATTTCCCGCTCGATCGGCGGGAAGACATCGATCAGGGATTCGAACCAGCGGAACATTGCAGACACTTTGGAAAAACCGGGAGATCAGGCTAGCCGATCGCGCGTCAAGCCGCAGTGGCGCTCAGGTGTCGTCAGCCGCGCTTAGTCGCGGATGCGCGCAAGCAACCGGTTGACCTCGTCCAGATCGAAATGCGCCGGATCGAAGCGTCCACCCAGTGTCGCCAGCACTTGCACGTGTTGAGCATGGCCAGGGTCGGCGATGATCTGCAGAAATTCCAGGTAGTGCTCGATGCCTTCGCTGTTTTCCGGCGGGCAGGCATTGGCGCCGTCCACGCAACGGGCGCCACGCAGGCCCGCATCCGGCGGCAGGATGGCCTCCACCTGCAGACGATGCTGCCAGCCCGCGCCGCTGCCGTAGAAATAATCGAACCACTCCAGCTCGCCCACCGCGCTTTCCAACGTGACGCGGGCGGCATGCTTGAGCCGTGGGCGGTCGGGAACATCCAGCCCGGACTCGCCGTAGCGGCCGCCACCCAGATCGAACTCGTACGGATGCGCGCTACTCCAGCCCATCGTCGGCTGCAGCACGCGATGCAGCGTTGCCAGGCGCAGCGACCCGGCCACCAGCAATCGGCGCCACACCAGCGGCGTGCTCCCTACCAGCGCGACATGCAGCTGATACACCGGTACGGGTACCTGCACCACCTGCTGTGCGGCTTTCTTTTTTTTGGCCTTGCTCATCGTGTCTTGGCTACCTGTTTGCAGTGCAAGTATGCAGCGATGCGCCACCGACTGCATCGCTGCATACTTGCAGCCGCCCAATTGCAGGTGGCCAATATCGATGACGCATGCAAGGACGCAAGCAAGCGCACCCAGGTGGCAGACGCGCTCTCAGTACCTCGCAGCGGGGCGTGGCGGCATCAAGTAATTCCACCGCAGCGCGACGCCAGTTTGTCCCTGCATCTACAAAATCTGCGAAACAACCTCAGCGCTGCTGCAGACTCGGCACCGCATCGGTCAAGTGCGCATGGCGGCGCATGATCCAGTTGAACAGCGGCGTGGCCATCAGCGTGGACAGGATCGCCATCAGCACCAGCACCGAGAACAGGCCTTGTTCGATCACGCCGGCCTGCAACCCGATATTGATGATGATCAGCTCCATCAAACCGCGTGCATTCATCAGCGACCCGATCGCCATCGCATCGCGATTGTTCTCGCCGGTGATCCGCGCAGCGGCCCAGCAGGCCAATCCCTTGCCAATGAACGATGCCGCCAAAATCGCCACGCCGGCCAGCATGATCTGCGGCTGCAGCAGCACGCTGAGCTGGGTCTTGAGACCGGAATAGGTGAAGAACATCGGCAACAGAAAGACCACCACGAACGGCTGCATCATCTCGCGCAGTTTTTCGGTCAACGCGCCCCTGGGCAGGCAAACGCCGAGCAGGAAGCCGCCGAACACGGCGTGGATGCCGATCGCATCCATCGCCCAGGCGCTGAGGCAGAACAGCATCAGGATCACCGCCAGCACGCCATTGCTCAGCGGCTGGTCCGCCACCACGTAATTCTCGAGCCGCCGCAGCAAATGGCGGCCGACAAAGATCATGAACAACGCATAGGCCACGCCACCGCCGATGGCCAGATACGCGCCCCCCCAACTGCCGCCGAAACTGGCCAACACGATCGCCAGAATGCACCACGCCGCCGCATCGTCGAAGGCGCCGGCCGTCAACGCCAGCGTGCCCAACGGGCTGTTGGTCAGACCGCGCTCGTGAATGATGCGCGCCAGCATCGGGAAGGCGGTAATGGCAATGGCCGCGCCCAAAAACAGCGAAGCTTCCGTCAACTTGGCTTTTTCCGAAAACAAGCCATCCACGTTGATCAGCCACGGACACATCGCAAAGGCCAGCGCGAACGGCACCGCAATTCCGGCTAACGACACGCTCATCGCGCTGCGATAGCGCGCGCGGAAATGATCGCTGCGGAAGTCGGTACCGACCAGGAACATGTACAGCCCCACGCCGAACTGGGCCAGCACGTAGAGCACGTCCAGGGTCTGCTTGGGAAACAGCGCCGCCTGCACATCCGGCAGCAACATGCCGAACAACGAAGGGCCCAACGCCACGCCGGCAATCATCTCGCCCACCACTTGCGGCTGCCCCACCCGCTTGGCCAACAAACCCACCAGACGGCAGATCAGCAAGATCACTGCAGCCTGCAAGAAGAAATACACCGACATCTGCGGAGTGGTCATGCGCAAGGCAACATCTTTGAGGGTGCGCGGATCATATCGAGCCGTGCCAGCGGGCGATAGCCATCGTGCAGCTGCCACGCAGGCATCGCCCGCGGTCGGCAGGGCTGTGCTGCACCGGCAAGCCAAGCGACGTGGTGTATGCGCGCCGAGCTCGGTTGCCCGCACGCGCCGTGATCAATGCCTTGCTGACGCCCGTGCTGCAGAGCAGATGGCGATCCCGATGCGGTGCAGTCGGTTGGGGGTAGCACTGGACGATGCGCCCAGGCTGCCGTGGCCGCCAGCCACTACACGCTCCGTGCAGTGGCTGTGCCTGCGGTCGCAACCAACGACGCATCACTTCTGCGTCGGCTGCCCTTCTGCAACCGGCGTCAACACCAGATCCTGGAAATCGAAGCTGAAATCGGTCAACGGCGAGATCGCCTCCATGCGCATTTCGCGTACCGCGCCATCCGGAGTCAATGCGAAATTGACGAAGGCATCGGCATTCAAGCTGCGGTCGTCCCAGCGCACGATGAAGCTATCGTGCTGCCAATGCTCCAGCGTGCCGATCAGCTGCGCGGTCTTGGAAAACTGCAGACGCAAGCGCTTGCCGTCCTGGCGAATCACCACATCGCCGTACCACGGGTCGCGATAGGTCGCTGCATAACTGCGCAACGGCAACGACGGCGTGGAGCGCGCCGCGCGTGCGTCCAGATGCTTCTTCCAGCTGGTGTCGGCATCGCTGTCGGCCTTGTCCACCGCCTTGGCATAGGCGGCCGTCCAGTCGGTGGCCGGCACCTGCAAGAACGCATCCAGCACCTGCAAGGTCACCGCATTGAACGCGGCACCGACTTCCTGGTTGGTCAATACCACCACGCCCAGGTGTTGGTCGGGCACCAGGGTCAGCCGCGACACCATGCCCGGCCAGCCACCGGTGTGCCACACCAGCCGATGGCCGCGATAATCGCTCAGGCTCCAGCCTTCACCGTAGCCGGCAAAGTTGGGGCGTGCTGCGGCCAGCTCCGGTACCGCCGGCTCGGCGATCGCAATCGGCGTGATCATCGACCACATGTCCTGCTGCCGCTTGGCACTGAACAACGCAGTGCCATCGGGCAACGCGCCAGCGGCCAGTTGCAGCTTCATCCACAGCGCCATGTCGTGCGCGCTGGAATAGATACCGCCGGCACCGGAGTTATTGGACCAGGTCAACGGCGCAACCGTGCGCAGCTCGGTGAAGTCGTATTTGGCATGACCCACCGCCGCGTTGTCGCCGGGCTGCAGATGGTCGGCATTGAAGCGCGTCCCACGCATGCCGACCGGTGCGAAGATGCGTTGCTGCAGAAACGCCGCATAGCTCTGCCCGGAGACCTGCTCGATCACCTTCTGCGCGACTGCGTAAAGAATGTTGTCGTAGGCGTAGCGGTCGCGAAAACCGCCTTTCAACGGCACCTTGGCCAAGCGCTGCACGACTTCTTCGGTGCTGTAGCTGGTGGTCGGCCAGAACAGCAAATCGCCCGCACCCAGACTCAACCCACTGCGATGCGCCAGCAGATCGCGCACGCGCATCTCGCCGCTGACATATGGGTCGGACATGCGAAACCACGGCAAATGATCGATGACCTTGTCGTCGAGCGACAGCTTGCCCTCGTCGGCCAGCATCGACAGCGAGGCCGCAGTGAACGCCTTGGTGTTGGATGCGATGGCGAACAAGGTATCGGCCTGCACCGGCGCGGGCTTGCCGATCTCGCGCACGCCGTAGCCGCGCTCCAGTACCACCTGTCCATCCTTGACGATGGCCACCGCAATCCCGGGCACATCGAACTGTTTGCGCACGCGCTCCATCTGCGCATCGAACTGCTGCATGCCGGCGGGAAGCTCGGCTGCCTGCGTTGTCGTCATCACGCCTGCCAGCATCAGCACGCCTCCACTCAGCCATCGGTTCAAGGTCACTAGCAAGTCCTTATTTTCTCGATCAAATCGGTCCGCCGGCACTGTCCAACGACAGCGGCAGCGCTGCCACCAACACGCCGTTGGCATCGGCGTACAGCCAATGACCCGGCACGAACGCCACCCCGGCGAAATTCACCGGCACCTCCACCTCGCCCAGATCGCGCCGCTCGGTCCGGCGCGGGCAGGCGCCCAACGCCAGCACGCCCAGCGGCAGCGTGGCGAGAATCTCCACATCGCGCACGCAGCCATGGATCAACACGCCGGCCCAGCCATTGGCCACCGCCTGCGCGGCGATCTGGTCGCCCAGCAACGCGTGCTTCAACGAGCCCTGCCCGTCCACCACCAGCACGCGCCCATCGCCAGGCGTGGCAGCGAATTCGCGCACGCGCGAGTTGTCTTCGAAACAGCGCACCGTCGCAATTGGCCCGGAAAACGCCGCACGCCCGCCGAAGTGGCGGAACAGCGGCTCGGCGACATGCACCTCGGGGAAGCGGTCACACAGATCGGGCGTGGTCCAGGTCATCGGTGCGATCTCAAGCGGCGATATCCGATGGTAGCGGCATGGCAGCGTCCGTGTAAGCCGATGGTCGGCTGGGAGGCAGAAGGGTGTGTCTGCGGCGCTTACGCCTTGCAAGTGCGCGGCGCCGTTTTTTTGAACGGCCACAACGATGCATGACGTCACCCGACCAACTTGATCACCCGTGCATGCCACATGCGCGCCCAGCAGCCCCTGGTCGCTGGGCCTTCATCCCTGCACGCCCGGCGACGCTATCATCCAGCCAGGCATGCCTCGATCTGCCCGCAGCTGGGCACACGTGGCTGTCATTACGCCACTGTGGAGCCCGCCATGACCGACCTATTTGACGCACCCCCGCCCGCGCTCGATGGCATCCATGTCGGCATTGGCGGTTGGGTGTATGCGCCGTGGCGTGCCGGCATGTTCTATCCACAAGGGTTGGTGCAACGGCGCGAGCTGGAATACGCCAGCCGCCACGTCACTGCGATCGAAATCAACGGCACTTACTACGGCGCGCAAAAGCCGGCGACGTACGCGAAGTGGCGCGATGAGGTGCCGCCGGGATTCGTGTTCTCCGCCAAGGCGCCGCGCCGTATCACCCAATCGCGCAAGTTGGCGGGCACCAAGGCGCAGGTGGAAGACTTCATCGGTGGCATTGCCGAGCTTGGCGAAACACTCGGCCCGTTGGTGTGGCAGTTCGAGCAGGGGCATCGCCTGCAGGCCGAGGATCTGGATGGTTTTCTGTCGCTGCTGCCCAAACGCGCCGGCAAGCGCGTGCTGCGGCACGTGCTGGAAATCCGCGACCACGACGCGGTGGACGCCTCGCTACTGGCATTGGTGCGCCAGCATGGCGTGGCCACGGTGTTCACCGATTCGCAGGAGCACCCATCCTTTGCCGATCTATCCACCGATTTTGTCTATGCACGCTTGATGCGCAGCCAGGCGCGTCTCGCTGCAGGTTATCCGGCGCCGGCGTTGGCGCGCTGGGCCGAGCGCATCCAGGCCTGGCGGCGTGGCGAGGATCCGGCGGATCTACCGCACATTGATGCCGAGCCTCAAGCCAAAGCCACACCGCGCGAGGTATTCGTGTTTTTCATCAGTGCTGCGAAGGAGCGTAATCCCGCTGCTGCGATGGCGTTGCTGCATACGCTGGGTTCGCGCTAGTCCCGCCAGCGCGTGCCGCCGTCGGCAACCCGCGTGCATGGCCGCTCGACGTGGTTGGCGCGCAAGCGGCGCGTGTTTGGCGGCATGACGAATTAGGCGACAATGGCGCATGCCCACGAACGATCTGCGCAAGGCGCAACTGCAAATTCATTTCTGCGTCCTGCTCTGGGGCATCACCGCGATCCTGGGCAAGCTGATCACGCTGCCGGCGTTGCCGTTGGTGTGGTGGCGGATGTTGATCGTGGTGGTGGCGCTGGCACTGTTGCCGCGCGTCTGGCGCGGACTGCGCGGCTTGTCCGGGCGGGTGGTGCTGGGCTATTGCGGCATCGGCGCACTGGTGGCGTTGCATTGGTTGACCTTCTACGGCGCGATCAAGTTGGCCAATGCATCGGTGGCAGCGACCTGCATTGCGCTGGCGCCGGTATTTACCGCAGTGATCGAGCCGTGGGTGACGCAGCGACCGTTCCGCCCGCGCGAATTGCTGTTCGGGCTGGCGGTGTTGCCGGGCGTGGCGCTGGTGGTCGGCGGCGTGCCGGATGGCATGCGTGCCGGCGTGGTGGTTGGCGCGATTTCGGCGGTATTTGTCGGGTTATTCGGCTCGCTCAACAAGCGCATGGTGACGCATGCCGACCCGCTCACCGTCACTGCCTTGGAGCTCGGCGCCGGCACGCTGACCTTGACCTTGCTGGCACCGGCAATGCCGCTGCTGTTGCCGTCGTTGCATGGCAATCTGCTGATTATTCCCAGCCTGCACGATGGCGTGCTGCTGCTCGTGCTGTCGCTGGCCTGCACCTTGCTGCCGTTTGCACTGGCACTGGTGGCATTGCGCCATCTCAGCGCCTACTCGGTGCAGCTGGTGACCAACCTGGAACCGGTCTACGCCATCGTGCTGGCAATCGCGCTGCTGGGCGAACAGCGCGAGCTGACCCTGCAGTTCTATCTGGGCGTGGCGATCATTCTCGGCGCGGTGTTCCTGCATCCCATGCTGGAACGCCGGCGCAAGATCGTGCACCCGGAACTGCTCGGCACCGCCGAAGCGAAGAACATCGTCGAGTGACTGCGCAGCGCAATGGAGCATCGACAACTCCCATCGAACCCCATCGTAGGAGCGGCCCAGGCCGCGACAGGCATTATCGATGAAGCATCGGCGCGCGCAGCAGCACCGCCCTACCCCAACGCCACCACCTGATCGCGCCCGCCGCGCTTGGCCGCATACAGGGCCTGGTCGGCGCGCTTGATCACCGCTTCCACGTTTTCCTGCGGATGCAGCGTTGCCACGCCGATGCTTACCGTCACCGGCAGCGCGATCGTCATCACCGCCACGCTCTGGCGCAGGTATTCGCATTGCACGCGCGCCTGCAGCAGATCCACATTGGGTAGCAGCAACACGAATTCCTCGCCGCCGTAACGCGCGATGGTGCCGGCACCGGCGACATGCGCGCGCAACAACGCAGAGAGCTCACGCAGCACCACATCGCCCTGGTCGTGGCCGTGCACGTCGTTGACGGTCTTGAAGTGGTCCACGTCTAGCAACGCCACCGACAACGGCTGGCCTGCCGCACGCGTCTGCTCGGTCGCCGCGGCCAAGGCAGCCGCAAAGGCACGCCGGTTGGGCAAGCCGGTCAATGGATCGGTACGGGTCTGTTCGACCAGGTCCGCGTTCAACGCATCCATCTGCGCGTAATAACCGGCCATCTGCTGCTCGTACCATTCGCGCTCATGCAACTGCTGACGCAGGCGCTTGCCGGCCAGGCGCAACTCCAGCAGATACGAGGCCTGGCGCGATAATGCCTGCAAGGCGTTACGCTGCTCATCGCGCAGATGCGTGGGGCTCTGGTCGAACACGCACAGCGAGCCCAGCGCCATCCCTTCGCTGGTCACCAACGGTGCACCGGCGTAGAAGCGCACCGCAGAAGTGCCTGTCACCATCGGGTTGTCGTGGAAGCGTGGGTCGAGCAAGGTGTCGTCCACCATCAACACTTCATCCGGGCGCAGGATCGCGTGCGCACAGAACGAGATGTCGCGCGGCGCTTCGCCGCGTGGCGCGCCATGCGCAGACTTGAACCACTGGCGGTCTTCGTCCACCAACACCACGGCCGCCATCTGCGTCTCGCACAGCGTGGACGCGATCATGGTGAGATCGTCGAACGCGCGCTCAGGCGGCGAATCCAGCACCTCGTACTGGCGTAGCGCTGCAAGCCGCTCGGCCTCGTTGTCCGGCAATTCCGGTTTGATCACCTGCCCGCTCCCCCAGCTGGCTATTTGCGGCGAAAGTATGACCGAGCGCGTCAGGCTCGACTATCGGGGTGCGCCGGACCACCCGAGACACCGTGTCGCTTCCGTTCAGCCCATGCCTTGCGGCGTCACCAATCGGTGCGCTGCGGCAGCAAGCCGCGCAGTTCCGCATCGCTGAGGTTGCGCCACTGCCCCGGCTTGAGCGCAGCCAGCTTGATGTTATCGATGCGCACCCGACGCAGCTGGGTGACGCGGTAGCCGAATTCGGAGGCCATCAGGCGGATCTGCCGATTCAAGCCCTGCTCCAGCACGATGCGGAAGCCGAATTTGGCGATGCGCGCAGTGCGGCACGGCAACGTGGTCTCGTTGTGGATGCGCACGCCGCGTGCCATGCCACGCAGGAACTCGTCGGTGACCGGCTTGTTGACCGCCACCAGATATTCCTTCTGGTGGCGATTTTCCGCACGCAGGATCTCGTTGACGATGTTGCCATTGCTGGTCATCAGGATCAGCCCCTCGGACTCCTTGTCGAGCCGGCCGACCGGGAAGATGCGCTGCTCGTGGCCGACGAATTCGACGATATTGCCCTTGACCGAGCTCTCGGTGGTGCAGGTGATGCCGACCGGCTTGTTGAGCGCGATGTACACATGCTTGCGGCCACCGGGCTTGCTGGCAGCGCGCGTGCGCAGCGGCTGGCCGTCCACCAGCACGGTATCTTCCTCGCCCACCACCGCACCGGTGCCGGCAGGCACGCCGTTGACGGTGACGCGGCGTTCGCCGATCAGCCGATCGGCCTCGCGGCGGGAGCAGAAGCCGGTTTCGGCGATGTATTTGTTGAGTCGAGTTGTCATCTGCCGATTATCGGCGATTTATCGGCAATCGTGAGCCGTTGCATCTCTCCAGGCACCGCCATCAACGGCAGGGAGGCCTGCACCAGCTCGTCCAGCGGGCATGGGCGATGCAGGCTGAAACCCTGCACCTGGCCCACGCCGGCCTCGCGCAGGCCGGCAATATCGGCTTCCGACTCCACCCCTTCGGCCACCACTTCGATCCCCAGCGCCAGGCCGACCTGCGCGATCGAATGCACTGCGGCGCGATCCACCGCGTCGTGCGCGTAATTGCGCACGAAGCCGCAATCGATCTTCAGCACGTCCACGGTGAACTGTTTGAGATAGCCGAACGAGGCCAGACCGCTGCCGAAATCGTCCAGCGCCACATGGCAGCCATGCGCACGCACGCTCTGCACGAAGCGCTGCGCCTGTTCCAGATTGCCGATGACCGCGGTCTCGGTGATCTCCATGCATAGCTTGGGCACCAGCGTGGGGTAGCGCTCGAACAGCGCACACACGAAGTCGAGAAAATCCGGCTGGGCGATCGATTGCGCCGACAGATTCACATGGCACAGATCCAGTCTCGCCACATGCAGCGGATTGGCCGCCAATTGCGCGCACAAGGTTTCCAGCACATGCACATCGACCATGCGACCCAGGCCATAGCGCTCCACCGCAGGCAGGAATTCGCCCGGGCTCAGCACGCGGCCGTCGCGCGCGCGCATGCGCACCAGCACTTCGTACCGCAGACGTCCCGGGTCGCTCAACACCTGGATTTTCTGCGCATACAACAGCAACCGCTGTTCGGCGATGGACTGCTGCACCGCGCTGATCCAACCACCGTCGTGGCGCCGCCGCGCCAGCGCCAGATCGTTTTCGTCAAAACAGCGAATGCGGTTACGCCCTTCTTCCTTGGCCGCATAACAGGCCAGATCGGCGGCGGTCATCAAGGCGTTGAGATCACTGGCGCCCTGGCGGATTTCCACCACGCCGAAACTGCAGCTGGGCGTCAGCGGCTTGCCGCCCTGATGGCTCCACGGCTGCCCGAGCACGCCGTGCATGTGGGTAAGCACGGCCTGCGCCTGCAGCAGATCGGTATTGGCCAGCAGGATCGCGAACTCATCGCCGCCCAGCCGCCCCAGCCAATCGCCCGGGCGCAGCTGCATGGTGATCACGTCGGCGAAATGGCACAGGAATTTGTCGCCGACCGCATGCCCGAAGGTGTCGTTGACCAGCTTGAAATGATCCAGGTCGACAAAACACAGCGCGTGGCACAGCTGCGGCGATTGCGGTGGTTCGATCAGGCGCAGCAGCCGGCGTTCGATTTCGTGGCGATTGATCAAGCCGGTCAAGGCATCGTGGCGCGCATGGAAAGACACTTCGTCGGCCAGCTCGTGCGCATGCGAGACATCTTCGATCACCGCCAGCACCAGCGTCGGTTCTTCCGGGCCCGGCTCCACCAGCGAGGCGCTCCAGCGCCCCCACATCACCCCGCCGTCGGCGCGCAGAAAGCGCAGTTCGCCGGACTGCATCAATCTGGGCCAATCGATCATGCCGCGGCTGTCCAGCGCGATATCGCCAGGGTGCATCACCTCGGCCAGCGTGCAGGCCTGCAGTTCCTCGGGCCGGTAGCGCAGGATGTTGGCCATCGAGGTGTTTGCATCGAGCACGCGACCGTGCAGGTCAAACTTGACCATACCCAGCGCAGCCTGCTGAAACGCAGTGCGGAAGCGGCCCTCGTGCGAGAGCAGATAATCGCGGATGCGGCGCATCGCCAGCACGCAGGTGGTCAGCACCAGCAGCAAGGTGGCCACGCTGCAGAACACCATCACATCGTGCAGCAGTCGCGCGCAGCGGATCAGCAAGGCCTGAAATTTTTCGGCATCGCCGCGCATGCGCGCATCCAGCAGATGCAGGTCCTCGCGCAGGTTCTGCAGCGCGCGCGGGTCCGGCCGGCTGGTGGCTTGCGCCGATGCCGCCCTGTCGGCCAGTACGCTCAGCTGCAGGATATCGGCGTCGGTGTGTTTCCACAGCGCGATCGCCTCGCTCAGGTATGGAAACACCTGGCCGTAGCGGTACAGCCGTACCATTTGCGGCATGTCCTGGCGGGCATTGCGTCCTGCGGCAAGACCGGCGTACACCGCGTCCCAGTCGATCACCGGCTGTTCGACCGCCTGACGTGCCGCACGATCGCCCAGCGGTACCTCCAGTGCCCGACAGGCGGCCTGCAGGTCGGCTGGATCGCCACTAACGAGATAGCGCTCCAACCAGTACACCGACTCCTGCTGGGCGTTGGACCAATGGCTTTGGCCGACGATCCAGGCGGTGGCGCCGGACTGGACCTCGATCATCAGCGCCGAGAGCATCGCCATGCCGACAGCCACACCGATCAGCAATGCCAAGGGAAGTGTCAGCCAGCCGCGCACCATGTGCATGGTCCGACCACCGCTTTTGCCGCGTGCCGCCTGCGCCATCGCCATCCTCGTCCCCCGCCGCTGCCCAATGCGATTCAGGCGCCCAGTGGGCGCCTGAAGGCAGTAGCGGCCGCAACGACCGAGTCTGTATGGCAATGCGCACCCGGCGAGCACAACTGCCTCACGGACTTAGCATGGCTAACAAAGGGTGGTTCGCAATGGGCAACGCCTGAAGAACCAGACGCGGGATCCGGTATGCGTCAATAAACATACCGATTCCGGAGGCCGACTGCGTGGACCGGGCGGCCGCACGCAGCGGGTTTGTCAGCTCCGCTTACTCGCCGCGCGGCTTGGGCGGACCCTTGCGATGCGGCGCGCCGGCACGGTCCATCGGACGGTTCGGCCCATTCGGGCGACCGGCCGGCTTGCCGCTACGCGGGAAGCGCGGCTTGGACGGCGACGCCGCAGCCTCGCCCTCTTCCAGCTTGCGCATGTTGAGCTGCTGGCCAGACACCCAGACCTTCTTCAGGTGCGTCAGCAATTCGCGCGGCATGTCGGCCGGCAGATCCAGAATCGAATAATCGTCCTGGATGTCGATACGGCCGATGTAGCGGCTTTCCAGACCCGCTTCGTTGGCGATCGCGCCGACGATGTTGGCCGGCTTCACGCCGTGGGTGTGGCCCACTTCGATGCGGTAGCTCTCCATGCCGACCTCCGGCTCGCCACGCGGTGCGACCGGGTCGCGACGCGGACGCACGGCGCCAGCGCCGTCACCGGCAAACGCAGGGCGCTCGGCACGCGGCGGACGCGCAGCGCGCTCGCCATCGGCACGCGGGCCGCGCTCGAACTTCGGCTCGAAGCGTGGGCGCTCGCCACGATCACCGCGGTCATTACGATCGCCGCGATCGGCACGCTCGTTACGCTGCGGTGCGAATTCCTCGCGTGCGCCACGCACCGGCGGGGTCAGCAGGAACGGCGAATCGCCTTGCAGCAACTTGGCCATCGCCGCAGCGATATCGATCGCCGGCACGTTGTTCTCGCTCTCGTAGCGCTGCAGCAGATCGCGATACATCTCGATCTGGCCGCCGGCCAAGGTCTCGGTGATGCGGGTCATGAAACGCGCCACGCGAGTGTCGTTGACCGCATCCACGCTGGGCAGCTGCATTTCTTCGATCGGCTGACGGGTCGCACGCTCGATCGAACGCAGCATGCCCTTCTCACGCGGAGTGACGAACAGGATCGCATCGCCGGTGCGGCCGGCACGGCCGGTACGGCCGATGCGGTGCACATAGCTTTCGGTGTCGTACGGAATGTCGTAGTTCAGCACGTGGCTGACGCGCTCAACGTCCAGGCCGCGTGCGGCCACGTCGGTGGCAACCAGGATGTCCAGCTTGCCGTCCTTGAGCTGGGCAATGGTCTTCTCACGTGCAGCCTGCTGCATGTCGCCGTTGATGGCGGCAGCGGCCAGACCGCGCGCCTGCAGCTTCTGCGCCAGTTCTTCGGTACCGGCCTTGGTGCGCGCGAAGATGATCATGCCGTCGAACGGCTCGACCTCGAGAATGCGGGTCAGCGCATCCAGCTTGTGCAAACCGCTCACCCACCAATAGCGCTGGCGGATGTTGGCCGAGGTGGTGGTCTTGGCCGCGATGGTGACTTCGGCCGGGTCCTTCAGATAGGTCTGCGCGATCCGGCGGATCGCCGGCGGCATGGTCGCGGAGAACAGCGCCACCTGGCGCTTTTCCGGCAACTTCTTCAGCACCGCTTCGACGTCGTCGATGAAGCCCATGCGCAGCATTTCGTCGGCTTCGTCCAGCACCAGCGTCTTGAGCTGGGACAGATCCAGGGTGCCGCGATCCAGGTGATCGATCACGCGGCCGGGAGTGCCCACCACCACATGCACGCCGCGCTTGAGCGCGCTCAGCTGCTGGGCGTAGGGCTGGCCGCCGTAGACCGGCAGCACGCGGAAGCCGGGAATGGCTTCGGCATATTTCTGGAATGCCTCGGCGACCTGGATGGCCAGCTCGCGGGTCGGGGCCAGCACCAGCGCCTGCGGCTTGAGCTGGTTCAGATCGGCGTTGGACAGCACCGGCAGCGCGAACGCAGCGGTCTTGCCGGTGCCGGTCTGCGCCTGGCCGAGGACGTCGCGGCCAGCAAGCAGCGCGGGAATGGTGGCAGCCTGGATCGGCGAAGGGGTCTCGTAGCCAACGTTGGCGACGGCCTTCATCACAGCGTCTGAGAGGCCGAGGTCTGCAAACAGCAGCGGCGCGGGAGATTCTTGGGTCATTGGTAACTCCGGAGGCGCCGCACGGATCCGGCAGGCGCAAAGCAGCATAGTGTGCGCCTTCAGGCCCCCTGCTGTCGAAATTTCCGTGACAGTCCGTTCAGGCTGTGAGGATTTGCGCTGCCTGGCGAATCATCTCTTCGAACCTTCTTATCCACTTGCGCGGCCGGAGCCATGTCCCTGGAAACAGACCTTCACACCCGCTTCAACGCCTTGCTGCAGCATCACCGCGGCATCGTCCTGAAGGTCGCGGCCAGCTATTGCTGGAACCCGGACGACCGCGCCGAGCTGGTGCAAGACATCACCGTGCAGTTATGGCGCGCGTTTTCAGGCTACGACCCAAACCGGCGTTTTTCCACCTGGATGTATCGCATCGCATTGAACGTGGCGATCAGCGATCTGCGCGGCCGCAGCCGGGCTACGTACGAGCCGGTGCCGCTGGAGGCGGTGGCCGACAGCATCGCCGATCCACTGGCACGCGACCCGGCGCACGAGCAGCAGATCGCCGCGCTCTACGGCTTCATCGCGCAACTGCCGCGGCTGGAGCGCGCATTGATGCTGCTGTATCTGGACGACCACAGCTACCGCGAGATCGGCGAGGTGCTCGGCATCAGCGAAACCAACGTCGCCACGAAACTCAGCCGTCTGAAAGCGCGCATCCGCGCAGAACTCTGACCCACACGACCCGCAAGAGGAGCAGCACATGGAACTCGACGACATGCAACGCGCCTGGCACGCAGTGCACCAACGCCTGGATCAGCAAACCGCCCTTACCGACCAACTGCTCGGCGAGGTGCGCGGCCACGCAGCGCGCGCCAGCCTGCGCCCGCTATGGGCGAGCCAGATCGCGCAGTTGCTGTGCGCCGTCGCGCTGAACATCGTGATCGCACGCAATTGGCTTGCCCACGCGGACCAGGCTGCGGCGATCATCGGCGGCGTGCTGCTGCAGGCGTGGAGTATTGCGCTGGCAATCTCCGCACTACGCCAACTGCAATTGGTGTCGCAGCTGGATTTCGCCGGGCCGCTGCTGCAGACACAGCAGGCGCTCGCGCAACTGCGGCGCTGGCGCACGCGGGTGGCGCCGTGGCTGGGCGTTGTGTTCTGGGTACTCTGGGTCGCAGTGGCCGATGGCCTCTGGCGCATGCTCACCGGCATGACGCTGCCGCACAGCTGGCTGCTGATCAATGCGCTGGTGGGCATGCTCGGGGCCATCGGCACCTGGCTCGGCTACCGGCGACTGCAACGCACCCAGCATCCGTGGCTGGAACGTATCGACAACGCGCATGCCGGCCCAGGCGTCATCCGCGCCGAAAGCATGCTGGACGAGATCGCCCGCTTTCGACGCGAATAACTCACTGGCGCCACACGCGAATCGCAGCGCATTGGATGCTGCCAAAGCGCTTGCATGGTGACGTATCGATCCAGCTGCCGCCCTTCACCTTGCCGCAGTGGTGTTGTCGCCTGCGACAGGCGGATAATCGCCGTCTTCCTGTTAGCGAGCGCACCATGCAATTCCTGGAATTCGACCTGGACGGCGAGTACATCGAACTCAACCAACTGCTCAAGCTAGCCGGCATTGCCGACAGCGGTGGCCAGGGCAAGGCGATCGTCGCCAGCGGTGCGGTCAGCGTCGATGGCGTGCAGGAGCTGCGCAAGACCGCCAAGATCCGCCCCGGCCAGCTGGTGCAATTGGACGATGTGGAAATCCGCGTGCTGGCGTTGGACCCCGATGCGGAGCCGGCAGAATGAAGGTGGTGCAGGTCAGCTGGCGCAATATCGCGCCCTCGGCAGAAGATCCGGACCACGATGTCTATATTTTTTCGATCGATGCCGATTCGGCGACGCCGTTCTGGTTCGAGCAGTCGATTCGTGGCGGCCACGCCGAGCGCGGCGGTTGCAGCATGCTGGCCTTGCACGAGCTGGAAGGCTGGCCTGGCGGCTGGCGCGCAGATGTGACCAAAGCCGGCTGCGCCTGGGTGATTCCCCTGCTGGAAGAAGCCTTGCGCAGTGGCGATGCGCGGACGGCGATCGATGCGATTCTTGCGCGGGTAAACGCGCCGGTTTGATTGCACTCTGCTTGGCTACAGGCGGTCTGACTGCAGCACGAGCAACCCCAAATGCTCGGCCAACCATACTGTCCGCTCACGCAGTGATAAACCTTGCAACGCAACCTCGTAGCGCGATGAAACGCCGTGGCGCAACGCGTGACGCGCCCATGGCGACAGCTTGATGATCGCCTGACACCGCTGTCCGCTCACGCAGTGAGAGCCATCGCAAAACACCCTCGCCCAGCGATGCACCAACGTGGCGCGGCAGGTACTGCTTGCACCGCGATCCCTTCAGCGCGTCAAACGCTCCGCTGCGTCAAATGCGCCGCAATTGCCTGTTTGAACGGTGCTACCGCATGCGCCGCACGCAGCGCACCACGTCGCAACAAGCGGGCCGGCGCACGTTCGTCGGTATACAGCGCGGCCAGTGCATTGGTCGCTTCGTACAGCGGCCGCGTTGCCAGCCGATGCGCACGTTCGTAGCCGCGCAACAGCGACGCAGCGCCGATATCGCGCCCGGCACCTGTGGCGGCACGCACGCGCTCGGCCAGGCGTGCCTGGCCCTGCAAGCCGAAGTTGAACCCATGCGCAGTGACCGGGTGCATGCCCACTGCCGCATCGCCGATCAACGCAGCACGCTCGGCTACGAAACGCTGTGCATAGGCCGCCACCAACGGATACGCATGCCGGCTGCCGTCCTGCTGCATCGGGCCGAGCCGATGTTCGAATGCCTCGGTCACCGCTGCGCTGAAGTCCGCCTCGTTCATCGCCAGCAAGGCCTCTATCTGCCGCGGCGGCAGCGTCAGCACTGCGCCGGCGCGATTGCCCTGCAGCGGCAACAACGCCAGCGTCTTGCCATAGCCGAACCACTCCCATGCCGCCTGCCGATGCGGCAGCGCATGACGCATGCGGCACACCAGCATGCTCTTGCCGAAATCGCGCAGCTGCGCGCCGATACCAAGCAGGCGCCGGGTGCTGGAAAATCGACTGTCGGCCGCTACCAACAGGCGCGCCGACAGCGTTTGCCCATCGGATAACTGCAGCACCACGCAGTCGCCACACTGCTGCACGGCCAGCAACGTGCAGCCGCAACGCATGTCCACTGCAGGTTGTGTCTGCACGGCCTGCCAGGCGGCGCGACGGATCAGATGATTCGGCACCAGCCAACCCAGATCGCCAGCGCTGCGTGCGGAGGCCGCAAAGGTCAATGCGAACTGCGAATGCCCATCCATGACGCGTGCATCGCGCAGCGGGGAGATCGCATTACTGGGAAACTGCTGCCAGATCCCCAGTTGTTCCAGCAGCGCACGCGAGGCGTGGGTCAATGCGATCTCGCGCCCGTCGAATGCAGGATCGGCGAGCTGCGCGCGCGGTTGCTGGTCGACCAACACCATCGACAGACCACTGCCTGCCAACGACCGCGCAAAGCTCAGGCCCACCGGCCCCGCGCCAATCACCGCGATATCTACCGATTGCATGATGCGCTCCGCTACCACCGATGCGCTCAGTCTAGCGGCAGTGGTGTTGACTGGCTTTGATCGGGATCAAGCCGCAACGGGAACAGATGACAAACCACCGTAGCAATCGGGCGATCTCTCGCTAGGTTTATCAGACACTGGCCAGCCGTCTGCGCGAACGCAGAACACGGCACATCACCAGCCCAGCAGCGCCCGCACCAGCTTGACGATGCCCCAGAACGACACCACCCAGATCGCACTACGCAGATAAGGGATGCCTGCTGCATAAACCGGCACATAGGCCACGCGCGCCCACAGATACAGCTGCACAGCGAGCGCAGTCTCCGCGTTGGTGCGTCCGGCAACGCTCACCGCAAGCACTGCAGCAGCGAAGATCGGAAAGGTTTCCTGATAGTTGCGGAAGGCGCGATCCAGCCGCGCCGCAACGCCGGTCAACGGTTTGGTCTCGCCATCGCGCGCGCTGGCGTTCCACTTGGTGCCGCGCTGGGCAGTCATGCTGGCCGAGGCGGCCAGCAATTGCACCAGGCCGAGCACCATCGCCCAGCCCAGCATCTTTAGTTCGATCGTCAGTTCCACTCAGAGTCTCCGGTTGGCCGCGGCATCACTTGATCGACGCGCGCAGGCTGTAGCCGGCAAGCCGCCAGGTCTTGTCCTCATCCAGCCGGAACGACACCAGCTCGCGCACCGGCTGCTGCGCCTTGGCAAACCGGGTCGGGAAGCTGACGTTGATGTACAGCCCTTCCGGCACCTGCGCGCCGGGGCCGTACTTGACCCGTGTCACCGAGCCCTGCCCGCGGCCGACCACTGCGCCCAGGCGCGCGCGCTCGGCACCGATCTGGCTGACGAAGACATCGCGTTTGACCGCCGTCTTGGCCACCGTGGAGGCGCCATCCCATAGCGGTGCGACCTGGTTGGTATCGACCATCTGCGCCACACGCAATGCGGCCTGGGTCATCTCGGTGTTCTGCTTGACCAGTTGCACCTGCTGCGCGGTAGTGACTGCGGGCGTGCCTGCGGTTGTTCCGGCGGCGGTTGTTCCGCCAGCAACCGGTGCGGCGGCCGGACGCGCGCCGGTCTGAGGTTGTTGTGCGAAGGCAAGCGACGGAGCCAACACCAGCACGGCAAGCAAACGGGGACGGAACATTGGGTAGATGACCTTGTGCGTATATCGATAGAGGGAGAACAGTCGCACGCTAGGTGCGCCCGGAACGGCAGTCTAGTGCGTGTTGCGTCTATGACGTTGAGCGAGCAGCGCCATGGCGCATCGACATCAGGCGTGCCGTCAACAAGTTTCACTGCATGACCGGCAGCGTCAGGCGTCTCCGCTCGGCGGGACCGTCGCAACGCTGCGCGGCCGCCATAGTCGCCAGCTGATCCACAGCGCACGCGCAGTGGCTGCAATCAACGCGACCAGACTCAGCCAGACCGCCAGCGTGGCCGGCCATTGCACTTGTTTGGCTGCGGCGATCATCTGCAGGAGCTCGGCAATTCCGAACCCGCCCAGCACCAGCAGGGCCGATGGCAGGTACGCCAGCATCACCCCTTTCGTTTTTCCGATCATGTTGCCCCCCCCGGCGCCGTTGTCTGCTGCGACGATAGGCAGCGGACGGTGCGGTGCGCGTGAAGCTCAGCCTTCGCTATGAACAGGGGCCGGCGCCGGCTCGGAGACCGATTCGGCAGCGGCCGGTGCCGGTGCCGGCGTGGCGAGCTGGGTGTCACCTGCAGCCGCGTCCGCCGCCTTCGCCGGGTCGGAAGTCGCAGGCAAGGCGGCAGCGTCGGTTTCGGCCAGCGGGCTTTCTTCCGGGCAGGTGGCATCCGGGAAACCGAAGCGCTGCTTCAAGGCCAGGCCGCAGGCGTTGACCGCCTCCAGATCGGCACCCTCGCCCTTGCACTTCTGATCGAAGGCGACCAGAAACGCATCCTTGCGGCGCACGAAGGCATCGCCGCACTTGCGCATCTGGCGGATGCGCTCCAGATCGTCCTGCACCGCGTTGGTGCCATCCAGGCCGTACTCGCGCAGCTCGTCCATCGTCAGCAGCCGCAGGCTGCGGTTGGGCACGGTCATCATCAGATCGGCCACTGCCACCGCCACCCCGTTGCGCTCCAGATAATCCTTAACGTTGCCGTAGACCTCGCGCAATTCGCGATTGAGTTCCGCGCGCGAGGTGGCCTTGGAACTGATCCGCATCATGCGATGAATACCGATCTTGCCAGCCACCAACCGGTTGTCGCCGGCAGCCAGCACGAACACGCAGGCACTGTGGCAGATCGAGCCTTCGCGCACCCAGATGGTCCAGTTGGATTCGCCGATCGTATCGCCGGCGCGGATCGCCGCTTCCACCTGCCCGCCGCTGGAATCCAGATCCAGGATGCGATGCGGCAACCGCAGCTGCTCGGCCACCGCCGCCAGCCGCCACACCAACGCAGCGAAGCCGGCGTTGATCTTGCCGGCATAGCGCACCCGCAGCAGCCCGGTGTCGCGACACGGCGCCAGCGCCGCTTCCACACTGACCCGATCCAGCGCCGGCAGCAGCGTGCCATCGCCGGCTTCGCTGCTGTAATCGGTGGCGCAGCTGATCCAGGCCTTGCCGGCTTCCAGTTCCGCCTGCGGCCACCCCGCTTCGCCCGTTTGCGCGCGCGGGCGCGGCGGCGGCGCCACCGGTTCGGGCGTATCCACCGAGACCATATGGTCGCCATCGCCGGCCTGCCCCGCGCCGTTCTGCTGCGCACCCGCGGCATCGGCCGACGTGCCGGTGCGATCGCAACCAGACAGCGCCAGCACGCAGCAAAGAGAGAGACAGAGCAGTTTCAGCATGAGGTAGGACACAGACCGCGACCGAGATCACCCCCAGTCTATGGCTGAATGGGCCAACCGTTTGACCCTGCCATGAACACGCATGCCCTGCGCAGTGCTGTCCGAAAACGGCCAGCCTGGGTCGGGACGAGCGCATAGACTGGCGCCATGCAGACCGCCACGCCCGACCGAATTCAATGCGACCGCGCCCGGTTGGCGCGCGATGCACGCTTCGACGGGTTGTTCTTCACCGCCGTGCGCAGCACCGGTATTTACTGCCGGCCAGTATGTCCGGCGCCGCCGCCCAAGCCGGGCAATATCAGTTACTACGCAACTGCGGCAGCGGCCAGTGCGGCCGGTTACCGACCGTGCCTGCGCTGCCGGCCGGAACTGTCGCCGCAGGCGCAGCAGCATCTGGGCGAAGAAAGCGTGCAGCGCGCGCTGGCGATGATTGTCGAAGGCGCCCTGCAGGAGCAGCCGGTGCAGACGCTGGCCGATGCGGTCGGTTTGAGTGCGCGCCAGTTGCAGCGGCAGTTCGTGCAGCAACTCGGCGCCACGCCGATCCAGGTGCATGGCACGCGCCGGCTGCTGCTGGCCAAGCAACTGCTGACCGAAACCGCATTGCCGGTCACCGAGGTCGCACTGGCGGCCGGCTTCAACAGCCTGCGGCGCTTCAACGCGGCGTTTCTGGATGGCTGCGGCATGCCGCCATCGGCGTTGCGCAAGCAGCGTGCCGAGGTGCCGGGTGGCGAACTGACCTTGCGACTCGGCTATCGGCCGCCGCTGGATCTACCCGCGATGCTGGCGTTTCTGCAGCGGCGTGCGATTCCCGGCATCGAGCAGGTCGACGCCAGCGGCTACCGACGCGTGATCGGCACGCCGGGCAACGCGACGCTGATCGACGTCAGCGCGGCGCCGCAGCGTGCGGAGTTGTTGTTGCGCATCGGTGCGACCGACCCGCGTCAGATTCCGCAGATCGTGCGACGCGTGCGCCGGTTGTTCGATCTGGATGCGGATCTGCAGACGGTGCACGCCACGTTGGCGTCCGAGCCGTTGCTGGCCGAGGCGATCGCGCGCCGCCCCGGCCTGCGCGTGCCGGGCGGCTGGGACGGCTTTGAAGTGGCGGTGCGCGCGGTACTGGGCCAGCAGATCAGCGTGGCCGGTGCGGCGACGCTGGCGGCGCGGCTGGTCGAGCGCCATGGCGGCCATCATGTCGACATGCCGCCGGGCCTGGATCGCATCTTTCCCACGCCGGAACAGCTGGCCGAGGCGCCGCTGGAGCAACTCGGCCTGCCACGTTCACGTGCCGCCACGCTGCGTGCATTGGCATCGGCATGCGCGCAAGGCCGGCTGCATTTTGGCGCTGGCCAACGCCTGCCCGAGTTCGTCGCCGCCTGCACTGCATTGCCCGGCATCGGGCCGTGGACCGCGCAGTACATCGCCATGCGTGCGCTATCGCATCCGGATGCGTTTCCGGCCGGCGACCTGATCCTGCAGCAGGTGCTCGGCACGCCGGAGCGCCTCAGCGAACGCGCCACCGAAACCCGCTCGCAGGCGTGGCGGCCGTGGCGCGCCTACGCCGTATTGCACCTGTGGCATCTCGCCGTCGATCGCAAGGACACCCGTTCGCGAGCACGTTGTATTACGACACCTTCTCCTCGCCGATCGGCGCACTCAGCGTGGCCGCCGATCACGCCGGCGTGCACCACATCCTGTTCGCGCAGAATCGCTACGACGCGCTCGGCCGCGCGCGTTGGTTGCACGATCCCGATGCACCATTGGTGCGCGAGGCACGCGAGCAATTGCTCGACTATCTGTACGGCGGGCGGCGCAGTTTCGATCTGCCGTTGGCACCAGCCGGTACGCCATTTCAGCTGCAGGTCTGGCACACGCTGGCGCAGATTCCGTTCGGGCAGACCTGGAGCTATGCGCAACTCGCGCACGCGGTGGGACGGCCGGCCGCCAGCCGCGCAGTCGGCGCCGCCAATGGCCGCAATCCGCTGCCGATCGTGCTGCCCTGCCATCGCGTGATCGGCGCCAACGGTGCATTGACCGGCTTCGGCGGCGGCCTGCCGACCAAGCAGGCATTGTTGCAGCTGGAAGGGTGGTCGCCGCGCCAGAGCACACCTGCCGACGATCTGTTCGCCGAACTCTCCGCAACCAAGGTGCGCTGACTTCGCGAAGTCATTGCCGCGCCGTAAACTGGCGCGATGATCGATCGACGTTTTGTGTTTGCCGCCACCGCGTTTGCGCTGCTCACTGCCTGTACCAACACCGTGCCGCCGCGCAGCGCGCCAGCGGCCGTTTCCAGCGCGTCGGCATCGGCAGAAGCGCCATCCAGCGACACGCCGCATTCCTTGCTGCTGATTTCCATCGACGGCCTGCGTGCCGACATGCTCGATCGCGGCATCACGCCCAACCTGTCGCAGCTCGCGCACGACGGCGTGCGTGCGCGCTGGATGACCCCTTCGTATCCGTCGCTGACCTTTCCCAATCACTACACGCTGGTCACCGGCCTGCGCCCGGACCACCACGGCATCGTGCACAACAGCATGCGCGACCCGGTGCTCGGCAGCTTCTGGCTGAGCAAGCCCGAGGCCGTGGGCGATGCGCGCTGGTGGGGCGGTGAACCGATCTGGGTGGGTGCCGAAAACAACGGCCTGCATGCAGCGACCTGGTCGTGGCCCGGCAGCGAGGCGGCGATTGCAGGTGTGCGCCCCACGCGCTGGCGCCACTACGAAGAAGGCACCGGTCTGGACGCGCGCGTGGACGAGGTGCTGGGCTGGCTGGACGCATCAGGCGCCGCAACCAACCGCCTGGTCACGCTGTATTTCGAACACGTGGACGAAGCCGGCCACGATCATGGCCCGGAGTCGCGCGAGTACGCCGACAGCGTGCGCGCGGTGGATGGCGCAATCGGCCGCCTGTTGGCCGGCATGCAACGCGACGGCACGCGCAGCCGCACCAACATCATCGTGGTCTCCGACCACGGCATGGCCGAGGTGCCGCCCGGGCATGCGCTCAGCGTGGAAGACCTGGCGCCGCCCACCATCGCCACAGCAATCACCGAGGGCCAGGTGATCAGCTTCGATCCCGTGCCCGGGCAGCAGGCGCGCGCCGAAGCCACCCTGCTCGGTGCGCATGCGCAGTACGACTGCTGGCGCAAGGCCGCGCTGCCCGCACGCTGGCAGTACGGCACGCACCCGCGCATTCCGCCGATCGTGTGCCAGATGCACGAAGGCTGGGACGCACTGTTTCCGGACAAACTGGCCAAGCGCGTGCCCGGTCAGCTGCGCGGCTCGCACGGCTTCGATCCGGCGCTGCCTTCGATGCGCGCGGTGTTCCTGGCGCAAGGCCCGGATCTGGCGCAGGGCAAGACTTTGCCGGGTTTCGACAATGTCGATGTGTATTCCCTGATGACGCGGCTGTTGGGAATTCCCGCCGCGCCCAACGATGGCAATCCCGCCACCTTGTTGCCGGCCTTGCGCGTGCCGCCGGCCGACGCACGCTGAGTGACGCGTCGCGGCTACGGCGCGCCGATGCGACAATAGCGGCATGTCTGCTTCTGATCCCTCGCCGCGCCGGCTTCGGCTGCGGCCGTTGTTATCCAGCGAAGGCTGGCGTCGCCGCGCTGCACTGTGGGGCGGCGCGATTGCGGTGGCGCTGGTGGCGATCGTGTTCGCCAAGGCCAGCGACGCGGCCTTCCAGTTGTTTCAGCGCATCACCGCGCACTCGATCTGGTGGGCGCTGCTGCTGACGCCGGGCATCTTCGCCTTGCTGGCCTGGCTCACCTCCGGCGCGATGCGACCCACGCGCGGTAGCGGCATCCCGCAGGTCATCGCCGCGCTGGAACATAACGATCCGGCGTTTCGGGAAACCAATCTGTCGTTGCGCGTGTCGATCGGCAAGCTCGCCTTGACCACCTTGTCGTTGTTCGGTGGCGCCTCGGTGGGCCGCGAAGGTCCCACCGTGCATGTCGGCGCCAGCCTGATGCATGCGTTCGGGCGTTGGTTCGGGTTTCACGATCCGCGCGAGCTCTCGCACTTTCTGCTTGCCGGTGGTGCGGCCGGTATCGCGGCGGCGTTCAACACGCCACTGGCCGGCGTGGTGTTTGCGATCGAAGAACTGAGCGGGCGTTTCGAGCACCGCTTCTCCGGCACCCTGCTCACGGCGGTGATCGTCGGTGGCGTGGTGTCGCTGGGCCTGTTGGGCAACTACACCTATTTCGGCAAGGTGGCGGTGGCGTTGCCGCTGGGCCAGGCGTGGTTGGCGATCGCGCTGTGCGGCGGCGTGGCCGGTCTGCTCGGCGGGGTGTTCGCACGCATGGTGCTGGCCAGCGTCAGCGGCAAGCCGCGCTGGATGGCAACGCTGCGCCAGCGCCATCCGGTGCTGCTGGCCGCGCTGTGCGGCGTGGCCCTGGTCGGCCTGGCGCTGGTGTTCGGGCAAGGCGCGTTCGGCACCGGCTACGAGCAGGCGCGCAGTCTGGTGCAGGGGCATGCGGTGGTCGGCCACGAATTCGGGCTGATGAAGCTGGTGGCCAATCTGGTCTCGTACTTGGCAGGCATCCCGGGCGGCTTGTTCTCGCCGGCGCTGGCAGTGGGCGCCGGCATCGGCCACAACCTGTCGGTGCTGATGCCGGGCGTGGACCCGCGCACCTTCGTGCTGCTGGGCATGTGCGCCTATTTGACCGGCGTGACCCAGGCACCGCTGACCTCGGCGGTGATCTCGCTGGAACTCACCGACACCAGCCAGATGCTGCTGCCGATCCTGGCTACCGTGCTGATTGCGCGTGCGGTGTCTGGGCTGGTCTGCAAGACGCCGATCTATCGCGGACTGGCCGAACAGTTGCTGGCGCCGGCGGCGGCCAGCCAACCGCCGGCTGCGGAAACGACGCGCTAGCAACAACGCGCGCGTTTGCGACGCGCGCGTTTGCGCTGACCTCGGACATAAAAAAACGCGGCGCAAGCGCCGCGTTCTGGTGTCGCGCAGCAGGCTAGGAATCAGCCGGCCTTGGCGACGGTCTTCTTGGCTACAGCCTTCTTGGCCGGGGCCTTGACCACGCCCTTCTTGGCAACCGGGGAAGCTGCACCCACGACAACCTTGCTCACCGCGTGCGAACGCGAATTGCCGTAGCTGGAATTGTAGCGCTTGCCCTTGGCGGTCTTGCGGTCACCCTTACCCATGTTCGTCGACTCCTGAATGTGAATACTGAATACAAAATCCCCGCGCTGAACACGGGTCTGGCGAGGTTTACGCCGGCGGCGCCCTCGCGCAAGGCCGGCAAGCCTACCACGACGGCCCCGGCCAGCGCAGCCTGGGCTAGTGTGCGCAGCTGGCGTCGTGAACGTGGGCATGCCCGTGGTTCAGGCGCAGATTGACCAGATGGGCGATACCGACCAGCGCGCCGCCCAGCGTCATCACCACCGCATGCGGGATCGCCGCGTGGTGCAGCGGGTCGTACAGCAGGCCGGCCCACAGCAGCAGCAAACCCGGCAGCAACAGCGCCAGCGCATGCAGCGCCTTATGCCGGCGATAGCCCAATACCAGGCTGAAAAGGCCCAGCAGGCTCACGAACACCACGATCGCCAGCTCGACACCATCGCCCAGCCAGAACGACAGGCCTAACGACGGCGCCAGTGCCAGCACCAAGGGCAGCACGGCGCAATGCACGGCACACAGCAGCGAACCGGTCGCACCGAAGCGGTCGAGCACATGGCGAAGGGACGGTAGAGGCATGACTTCCAGCAGGTGTTCGCGGCGACGTGGAATAATATAACATCTTGCTTGTTCCAGAGCTTACTCGCTTCCGGATCCGCGTCACTGCACTGTGCAGCCGTGGATCTCGCCGTCGGCCCAGCAGTCAAGCTGCGCCTTATCATTGATATAAAGTAACAATCACAGAGTCCGGCCCGCCATGCATCCTCGCCTCGTTTCCTCGTTTCGCCGCTCCACGCTCACGCTGGCCCTGACCAGCCTGCTGACCCCTGCCCTGGCCATGGCCGAGGACGCGCCTGCCCCGGCCGACCCGCAGACCCCGCCCAGTTCGGACACGCGCCACGACGCCACCCATTCCAGCGGCCGCCATATCAAGGATCTGGACAAGGTGGTCGTCACCGCCAGCCCGCTGCGCGATGCGGCCGGCGAATTGAGCCGCCCGGTCGAAGTGCTGGCCGGCGAGCGTCTGGACGAAGTGCGTAGCGAGAGCCTGGGCGAAACCGTGTCCAGCCTGCCCGGCGTGCAGAGTTCCAACTTCGGGCCCGGCGTCGGCCGGCCGATCATCCGCGGCCTGGACGGCCCGCGCGTGGCGGTGCTGCGCGATGGCCTGTCCACACAGGACGTGTCCACGGTCAGCCAGGACCACTCGCCGGCGATCGAGCCGTTCCTGGCCAACCAGATCGAAGTGCTGAAGGGTCCCTCCACCCTGCTGTATGGCTCCGGCGCGATCGGCGGCGTGGTCAACGTGGTCGACGGACGCATTGCCGAAACCCCGGTGGACGGCTTCAGCGGCCGCGCCGAAGTGCGCTTCGACGGCGGCGACAAGGACGGCAATACCGACATGTTCCGCGTCGATGCCGGCAATGGCAGCGGGCTGTCGATCCATGCCGACGGCGTGTACCGCAACCAGAACGATTACGACACCCCGCAAGGGCGCCAGGCCAATTCCTGGATCGACTCCAAGGTGGGCTCGATCGGCGCGTCGCTGTCGGGCGATTGGGGCTTTGTCGGCCTCTCGGCGTCGCGCTTCCGCGACAATTACGGCAATCCCGGCGAGCCGGGCGATCTGTCGATCGGCGAGCGCGGCGTGTCGTTGAAGCTGCAGCAGGACCGCTACGACCTCAAGGGCGGGCTGACCGATCCGTGGGGCGAAGGCAGCGCGTTGCGTTACAGCTTCGGCCACACCGATTACGCGCACACCGAGTTCGAAGGAGAAGAAGTCGGCACCGTGTTCACCAAGCGGGCAAACGAAGGCCGCGTGGAAGCCTCCTTCACCTTCAGCGGCGGCTGGCAGACCGCGTTCGGCCTGCAGGGCAGCGATACCACCTTCCAGGCCGTGGGCGAAGAATCCTTCGTACCCAAGACCGATACGCGCTCGCTCGGCGTGTTCGGCGTTGCGCGCAACAGCTGGGATCGCGTCACTGCGGAACTCGGCGCACGCGTGGACAAGGTCAAGTACCAGACCGACATCGGCGTGGACCGCGACTTCACCCCGACCAGTTTCTCGCTCAGCGGCGGTTTCCGCTTCAACGAACAATGGCGTTTGACCGCCAACCTCGACCACGCCGAACGCGCGCCGGCCGAAGAAGAGCTGTTCGCCAACGGCCCGCATATCGCCACGCTAGCCTTCGAGATCGGCGATGCGAATCTGAAGACCGAAAAGGCCAACCAGGCCGAGCTGGGCCTGAACTTCCAGAACGAATGGGTGGATGCCAAGGTCGCCGCGTACTACAACCGCTACAACGACTTCGTCTACATCGTCGACACCGGCAACCAGTGGTTCAATGAGGAAGACAACGACTTCCTGCCGATCCGCCAGTGGACCCAGGCCGACGCGATCTTCCACGGTTTCGAAGGCGAGGCCACCTTCCATCTGGCCAACAACGACACCGGCGCGTGGGACCTGCGCGTGTTCGGCGACACCGTGCGCGCGCGCTTGAACGATGGCGGCAATCTGCCGCGTATCGCCCCGGGCCGCGTCGGCGCGCAAATGCGCTGGAATGCCGACCAGTGGCGCGCTTCGCTCGGTGCCACCCGCACCATGAAGCAGGACAAGATCGCCGTGAACGAAACCGCGACCGACGGCTATACGTTCGTCGATGCGCATCTGGCCTACCACGTGGACCGCGGCAGCAATGCGTGGGAAGTGTTTCTGGATGGCAACAACCTGACCAATCAGGATGCACGCGTGCACACCTCCTTCCTAAAGGACGATGTGATGCTTCCTGGTCGCAGCGCTTCGTTCGGCGTGCGGATGTTCTTCTGACGGCGCTCTCTCCCGCCGTCATAAGCGAGGCCGCCTTCGGGCGGCCTCTTTTTGCGTTGTCCAGGTGATGGCTGCGCCAGCGCTGCATCGCGTACCGGAAGGCGCATCGTGCCGCTGCGACCTGCTCAGCGGCCGAGGCCGGCCTTGCAGGCTCGACTGTCAGGCGAATGCACTGCTCGCAGCACAGGGGCTCTCACGCACAACCAAGCGACACGGCTGGAGATCGCAAGCCATCGACAGCGGCCAGCGTTCGCATGGATAGCGACAGCATCTTGAAACTTCCAACTGAAACTTGCCAATAAGTGCATATACACGCATTCTGCTTGCCACTGTGGAGGCATCCCATGTCCAAGCTCAGCGGCTGTACCTGCTTTCATCTGCGCCGTGCTGCACGGCGTACCTCCCAGCTGTACGACCACGCGCTGGCGCCGGTGGGTCTGAGCCTCAACGAATACTCGATCCTGCGCAGGCTGGATGCGGCGCAATCGCTGGGCGCGCTGGCACACACGCTGGGCATGGACCGCACCACCCTCACCCGCAACCTCAAACCGCTACTGGCGGCCGGATGGATCAAGACCCAACGCGGCGAGGATGCCCGGCAGAAATGGCTGGTCCTGAGCCGCAGCGGCCGTGGGTTGCTGGTGCGCGCACGGCCGCACTGGCTGGCGGCGCAGGAACAGCTCGAGGCGCTGTTCGGTGCGGCACCGACCGCACAGTTGCATGCAACGCTGGAACGCCTGGATGCCTTACTGGAGACAGCCGCATGAGCGCCCCGGCGACAGCGCGTGCGAGCGCGCAGTGGGGATTGCTGCTCATCGCCTCGGCGATGCTGATGCTGACGATGGGCGCGCGCCAGACCACCGGCTTGTTCGTGGAGCCGATCCATCGGCAGACCGGGATCGGCATCGCGTCGATCAGCTTCGCGCTGGCGGTGGGGCAATTGGTCTGGGGCGCGGTGCAACCGGTGTTCGGGGCGATTGCCGACGAGCGCGGCCCGTTGCCGGTGCTGCTGTTCGGCGGCGTGCTGTTATCGCTGGGCTTGGGGCTGAGCCCGTGGATGGCCAGCGAATGGGGGCTGATCGTCTCGCTCGGCATTCTGGCTGCCGCAGGTGCGGGCGCAGGCAGTTTTTCGGTGCTGATCGGTGCCACCGCCGGTCGTATTGCGCCGGAGCGGCGTTCGTTCGCGGCCGGGCTGATCAACGCCGGCGGCTCGCTCGGGCAGTTCGTGTTTGCGCCGCTGGTGCAGTTGATGATCGGCGCAGCCGGTTGGGCAAGGGCGATGACCGGGCTGGCAGTGATCTCGTTGTTGACCTTGCCGCTGGCCTGGCCGCTGCGACGTAGATCATCGCCGCCAGGCACGCGCAGTACCGTCGCAAACGACGACATCGGTTTGCGTGCGCAGTTGCGCCTGGCAGTACGCGATCGCAGTTACTGGTGCCTGCATCTGGGCTTTTTTACCTGCGGGGTACACATCGCGTTTCTGGTCACGCACCTGCCCGGCGAAATCGCACTGTGCGGTCTGCCTGCCAGCGTGTCTGCAGCATCGATCGCACTGATCGGCTTGTTCAACGTGGCCGGCAGCCTGGTCGCCGGCAAACTGGGCGAACGCATCCGCATGAAGTGGTTGCTGTGCGCGTTGTACGCCAGCCGTGCGGTGTTGATCGGCCTGTATCTGATTGCGCCGCCAACGCCACTGACCTTCTACCTGTTCGCCGCGGCACTGGGCTTTACCTGGCTGGGCACGGTGCCACCGACGGCAGGATTGATCGGCAAATTGTTTGGCCCGCGCTATCTGGGAACGTTGTTCGGGCTGACCTTGTTGTCGCATCAGGTGGGCGGTTTCTTCGGCGCGTGGCTGGGTGGGCTGGCGCTGGAGCGCTTCGGCGATTACAGCTGGATGTGGTACGCCGACATGGCGCTGGCAGTGGTCGCCGCACTGATCAATCTACCGATTCGGGAAGCGGCACCGGTCCGCGCGGTGGCGTAAGGCGCGGGCAAAGCGCGTGGGCATGGGTTGACGCGGCGCACAACAGCTTTTGCTGGCAACTCCGTTAGAACAGCAACGCAACGTGCGTTACCGCGTTGCGCTACCGGCGCCGTGATGTGCTGCCGGTCACTTTGTTGGCAGAGCGCGCGCGACTGCACGCATCGCTGCCAGTTGCGACGCTTCTAAGGAGAGCTTTCATGTCGTCATCGATGCCCCGCTATGCCTTGTCCCTGGCCATTGGCGCACTGCTTGCGCCCGCTGTGCATGCGCAAACCTCGACAGCAGAACCGCGCAGCGACGCCACCACATTGGATGCAGTGATCGTCAGCGGCACAGCGCGCTTCAAGGGCCTGGCCAAGCGCGATGCCAGCTTTTCGATCACCACCGCCAGCGCAGAACAGATCCAGCAGGCGGTGCCGCAGAGCACCGCAGACCTGTTGAAGATCGTGCCGGGCGTGTGGGCCGAGCCCAGCGGCGGTGGCACCGGTGCCAACATCTTCGTGCGCGGCATGCCGTCCGAAGGCGACGCGCCGTTCGTGACGATGCAACTGGATGGCTCGCCGCTGTTTCCGCCACCGACCTTGTCGTTTTTGGAAAACTCCACCTTGTTCCGCGTCGACGATACCGTCGAGCGCATGGAAGTGTTGCGTGGTGGTTCCAGCCCGATCTTCTCCAACGGGCAGCCGGGGCTGACAGTCAATTTCATCCAGAAAAAAGGCCAGGACGAACCCGAAGGCAGCGTGCGCCTGACCGGCGGCAACAACGACCTGCGCCGCATCGATGTGTTCAACAGCGGGCCGATGGGCAACGGTTGGTATTACAGCGTGGGCGGTTTCTTTCGCGAGACCGATGGCGTACGCGACCCGCAGTTTTCCGCCGACAAGGGCGGCCAGTTCAGCGCCACCTTGAGCAAGCGCTGGGACAGTGGCGAAGTGTCGTTGTACGCGCGGCATACCGACGACAACAACGCGTTCTATACCGCCATTCCATTGTTGTCGCGCAATAACGGCAACGACCTGTCCAACTTCCCCGGCTTGAATGCGCAGACCGGAACCCTGCTCGGCCGCGACTTCCGCAATGTCGATCTGCTGGTCGGGCCGAATGGACAGACCATCCGACGCGATCTGGCCGACGGACGTGGCGTCAATATCGATGTGTTCGGCGGCGAATTGAACTGGGAAACCGGCGCCTGGACCATTGCCGATCGCTTCAACGTGATGAGCGGCAGCGCGCCGACCTATGCGCTGTTCACCGGCGACGCACCGCAGCGCCTGAGCGACTTCATCGCCAGCTATGGCACCACCGGCAGCGGCAGTTTCACCAACGGCGGTGGCGCGGTCGACCCGAATCAGCAGGTGCTAGAAGCCGGCTGGTGGTCGGTGGACAAGCGCCTGAATTCGGTCACCAACGACTTGCGCCTGAGCCGCGAACTGTTTGCCGGCAATACGCTCACCGTGGGCGCGTACTACGCCAAGTACTCCTCGGCCGACACCTGGTATCTGGGCAACACCATGTTACTCACCGCGCAGAACAACGCGCGGCGTATCGATCTGGCCTTGGACAATGGGCAACAGGCCACGCGTCAGGGCTTCACCAGCACTGCATTCTTCAACCTGCGCGCGAACTACGACGGCGAGAACATCGCCGCCTTCGTCGCCGACGAATGGGAACTCAACGAGCGCTTGCGCCTGGACCTGGGTGCCCGTTACGAACGCCAGAGCGTGACCGGCGACGTGCACGATACCGCCAGCGTCGATCTGGATGCCAACCCGGCCACGTTGTACGACAACGCCACCTCGCTGGCACTGGCCAGCACCCGCCGCATCGATCAGGACGATGAAGCGTTATCGTGGACTGCAGGCCTTAACTTCACACTGGATGATCACAACAGCCTGTTCGCGCGCGTCAACTCCGGGGTGAAGTTTCCCGGCTTCGACAATCTGCGCGATGGACAGAATCGCGTGCAGGAAGTGGATCAGTACGAACTCGGTCTCAAGTTCGGCGCCAGCAACTACGATCTGTACCTGACCGCGTTCTACAACACCTTCAAGAACTCGCCGTTTCAGGCGTTCCTGGCCGATGGCACCAACTTCACCGCAGTCGGCGATTCGCGCGCCTACGGCATGGAAGTGGAAGCGGCCATCCGCCCGTTCGGCGGTTTCGAGCTGGCCAGTACCGGCGTCTGGCTGGATGCCAAGTACCGGGATTATCAAAACTTCACCGGCAACCAGGTGATGCGCCAGCCCAAGCGCCAGTTCCGCATCACGCCCAGCTATTACTGGATGCTGCCGTTCGGCGATCTAAAGCTGTTTGCCACCTATTCCTACGTGGGCGAGCGCTTTGCGGATCTGGCCAACAGCCAGCGCCTGCCCTCCTACGACATGGTGGATATCGGCGCCAACCTGCATGTGGGCGAGCACTGGGAAGTGACCGCAAGTGGCAGCAATATCACCGACACGCTGGGCCTGACCGAAGGCAATGTGCGCGTGCAGGGAGCCGCAACCGGCGGCGTGTTCATGGGCCGGCCGATTGCCGGACGGCAGTACCAGATGTCGGTGGCGTATCGCTGGTAGGTGCTGCAATCGAGAAGTGCGGGCGCTGACGCCTCGCCACGCGCGGCATCGGCGCCTGCGTTCGTCCTGCTGGCAACTGACGTTGTCATGTTGCAGGTGCGTGCACGTGCGCAGCGCTGAACGGTGCCAGATGCATGCATGGCGGCGCAGGTAACAGCGGCCGTTCTTCATAAAGCACTACAGCAGCGACGCATCTGATGCGTGCATGCTGCGACCAGGGCGCATTACCTTCGCGATCGGCGTAGCGCATCAATCCAAATGCGAAGCAGATTCGCGCATCGTGATTTTTTCTATCAATAGATTCCGGATAGATCGCAAAATATAGCGGCCAATCTCGTGCCGAAAACTTCGCATTGCGTGCGTGAGTCGGCATGCCTCGCATAAACTGCGCAGCGGGTCACGTGAATGTCACCTGGTGCCTGGCTTGCAAACAAGAATTGACCAATCTTTAATCGGATCGCTGCCGATGCATGCGCATCGCCAGCGTCGGTTGCGCGGACGCGCACAGGGGAGCCGACGGACGACCTGGTCGCATCCATCCAGCGTTTCTGACGGATGCGTTTCACTGGCTCTTTCGGGATACACGGACATGGCCCCTGTTGCTGCCTGTTGGCATTCTTCTTTTGCACGCTGCATCCAACCCGACCTGGTACTGACGGCTCGCCCGTACTGCCAGGCGCATGCCTCCGGCGTTGCCTGATCGGGTTTCCTCAACGCGGCCATTGCCGCGTGAATTCACTTTTCAACGTCTACTGATTCTGCCGATTCGGGCTCGATAGGCACGGCCCGAATGTGTTGAAGCAGTTGCACTGGCCGATCGCCTGATCGACCGGACGGGGAACTGTGTCGCTTTAACCGTGCCTACCCTTTGACCGGAATCAAACGGAATGAACCTTTTTCACAGGCGACATCTCGCACTGCTGATCGGCGCCGTGCTGATCGGCAGCCCACCAATCGCTGCGCTTGCCGCACAGCCGGCGACCGCTGCCCGGGCCAACGCAGGCGACCCGCTACTGCGTTATCAATGGCACATCTCCAACCAGGGACAAGCCGTGATCGGCGACAGCCGCCCGGTACCTGGCGTGGATATGGATGTGGATCTCCTGCATGCCATCGACATTCGCGGCCGCGGCGTGCGGGTTGGCGTGGTGGACGACGGCCTGGAACTGCGCCACGAAGATCTGGCCGACAATATCCTGCCGAATGGCTCGCACAATTTCGAAGACGGATCGCACGACACAACTCCCATCGATCCCGAGAATGCGCATGGCACGTTGGTGGCCGGCATCATCGGTGCGGTCGGCTGGAACGGCCGCGGTGGGCGCGGCGTCGCACCGGAAGCGCTGCTTGCCGGCTTCGATTTGTTCGGGCGGGCGTCGTCCACCTCCGATGCCAGCGTGCGCTATGCGTGGGGCGATGGACCCGAGGCGCGCAACATCGATGTGTTCAACAATAGCTGGGGGTCGGTCGCGTCGATCTACTTCGATTTTCCGGTGGAGGATCAGCAGTCCTGGGAAGCCTTGATGCGATCGACCCGCGGCGGTCTTGGCGGCATCTACGTCAAGTCTGCGGGCAACAGCTTCAGGCGCCTGCGCGTGCCGGACCAGACCGGAACGCCCGTCAACATCTGCAGCGAGCTATCGCGCACATTGAATGTCGGTTGCGCCCTGGCCAACATCGATCCGCTGGCCAACCTGCCGGGCACCATTGTCGTTGCCAGCGTCAATGCCAAGGGGCAACGCGCCTCGTATTCGTCGTCGGGTTCTGCATTGTGGGTGTCCGGTCTTGGTGGCGAGTTCGGGCGACAGCGCAAGTTCTACCCCAACGCAGCGCAGATCTTCGCGCCGGATACCGCGCCGTTCGCTTACGACCCGGCCATTGTCTCCACCGATCTGAGCGGCTGCCAGGCAGGCTACAACGTCGACAATCCCGCGGCGGTATTGAACGCGCTGGACAGTAGCGCCTCCAGGATCGATGCATCCTGCAATTACAGCGGCATCATGAATGGCACCTCGGCAGCGGCGCCTACCGTCTCCGGTGTGGCCGCGTTGATCCTCAGTACCAATTCCAGCCTGAGCGCGCGCGACGTCAAGTACATCCTGGCCACCACCGCGCGGCAGATCGATCCGTGGCAACCACGTGTGGCCTATCAGGGCAGCGTGATCGATCCGGGCTGGATCACCAATGCCGCCGGGCATCGCTTCAGTAACTGGTATGGCTTCGGGTTGGCCGATGCGGCGGCGGCCGTTTACAAGGCCAGCAACTTCACGCCACTGCCGCCGATGCGCGACACACGCTGGGTCAAGTCCGGCAATGCAGGTAGCCAGATCGGTGGGCCGGCGCGGCCGGCCACCCAGCGGATTCGCATCAAGCAGGCAATGAAGGTCGAATCGGTGCAACTGTCGCTGGAAACCGCGCATCTGACGCCCAGCAATCTGCGGGTGGTGCTGGTATCGCCCAGTGGCACACGCAGCTATGTGCTCACGCCGTTCTCGGCGCTGGATGCCGATGCCTATGCCAAGACCGGGTTCTATATCGACCTTACTTCCAGCAACGCGTTTCTGGACGAAACCTCGCAGGGCGTGTGGACGCTGGAAGTCACCGACATGAGCGAGCCCAGGACCACTGCTGCACTCAAGACGTTCAAACTTCGCATCGTGGGGCACTGATATGAAGAACACACTTGTTGTTTCGTTGTTGCTCGGTTGCGTTGCAGTGTCCGGCCTGGCGCAAGCCGCGCAGTACATGGATGCCAATACGCTCAGCGCCGCGGCCACCGGCGAGCGTTTCAAATCCGGAGCCGACATGTTCCGCATGCTGCCAGGCTCGGTGGTTGCCGAGACCCTGCCGGCTGACGATGCGGAACGATCAGCGCCCTTGTCCGGCAAGGCGCGCACAAGTGCTACTTCTTCGGTAGCCACAGGCAAGATTGCCGCACGCATCGGCCCGTATGCCGTAGTGCTGGACAACACCGCGGGCGCTGCGCGCAGCGCTGGCGTCTCCGGCACCGAACGCACGTTGGCAGCGGCAGTGAACGAGCGCACCGGACGCGTGGTGCTGGTCAGGCCGCAACTGAAATTGACCGGCACCACGCCAGCCACCGCGACCTCGCTGGCAGGCAGCTCAGGCGGAACCATCGCCTATGCCTCCGAGGTGGATGGCAGCGCGGTGATCACCTATTCCTCGATCGAACAGGCCCAGCGGGCGGTGGCCCGTCTGCAAGGCAGCAGCGGCATCGCGCAGGTATCGCTGGTGGTGATGCAGGCAGTCATGCAACCGATGTGAGTGCCACGGCCGCAGGCAAACGCCTGCGGCCTGGTTGCGTGACGGCGCTGTCCGCCGTGTCGGCGCCGCATCCTCCCTTCCCCTTTCGATGAGACCTCGTGATGACTCCCGCTTCCAGGCGATCCGCGCTGTGCTCGGCTGTGGCATTGGCGCTGTGCCTCTGCGCAGGTACCGCCACCGCCGTGGCGCAACCGGCTACCACTACCCCTCCCTCTTCCAAGGCGAAACAGGGCGACGACCCGCTGTTCCGTTATCAATGGCATCTGCGCAATCAAGGCCAGCCGGTGTTCGGCGATGGCAGACCGGTCGCGGGTGTGGACCTGGATGTCGACATCCTGCATGCGCTGGGAATTCGCGGCGCAGGCGTCAATGTCGCGGTGATCGATGACGGCCTGGAGATCGCACACCCGGACCTGGTCGACAATATCGTCGCCAACGGTTCGCGCAATTTCCTGACCGGCTCCAACGACCCGACGCCACCAGCGAGCGAGATCGATAGCGACCATGGCACCGCCGTGGCGGGCATCATTGCCGAGCGCGGATGGAATGGGATCGGCGGACGTGGCGTTGCGCCGGAGGCCAAGCTGGCTGGCTTCAATGCAATTGCAGAGACGGATGGCAGCAAGCAGTACGTCGACATTCGCTACGCCTGGGGCGACGGGCCGGAAGGGCGCGCCATGGAGGTGTTCAACAACAGTTGGGGCGGTGCGTCGCGCGTGTATCCCTACACCGAAGTCGACGAACAACAGTCGCTCGAAAGACTGATGCAGGCGCAGCGTGGCGGGAAAGGCGGGGTGTATGTCAAAGCTGCCGGCAACGAGTTCTTTGCCCTTATCGAGAACGATGCACAAGGCAATCCGGTAGATCGCTGCGCAGACCAGACCCGCAAACTCGGTGTCGGCTGCGCACTGGCCAACGCCGACCAGTTCAACAACCTGATGACCACGATCGTGGCCGGTGCCGTCAACGCCGATGGCGTGCGGGCGTCGTACTCATCTCCAGGCTCTGCGCTGTGGGTCTCCGGGCTGGGTGGCGAGTATGGGTTTCAGCGCGCCTTCGATCCGCACCCGGAAACAGCCAGACCCTCTTATGGGCTCACCAACCTTCTGCCGCTGCGGCGCTTCTATAAAGCCGCAATCGTCACCACCGACCTCAGCGGCTGTGCAGCGGGCAACAACCGTGACCGTACCCGCCAGATGTAGAACGCGCTCGACAGCAGCCGCTCCAAGATCGATGCATCGTGTAATTACACCGCGCGCATGAATGGCACCTCGGCGGCATCGCCTACCGTGGCGGGCGTGGCGGCGTTGATGTTGGGCGCCAATCCGCAACTGACCCTGCACGATGTCAAATACATCCTGGCCACGACCGCGACCCAGGTCGACCCGGCTCAACCCAAGGCCGTCTACAACGGCACCGTGATCGACCCGGGTTGGGCCACCAGTGCGGCGGGCCATCGTTTCAGCAACTGGTATGGCTTCGGGCTGGTCGACGCCGCTGCGGCTGTGGAACGTGCAATGCACTTCACCTCGCTGCCCGCCCAGCGGGACACCAGCTGGAAAGTGTATGAAGGCAACAGCAGCACCATTGGTGGTGTCGCGGCACCGGCCAGGTTGTCACTGAACATCACCCAATCCTTCAAGGTGGAAGGCGTGCAACTGTATTTCTCGGCCACCCACAAGGACCCCAGTCACCTGCGCGTGGTGCTGGTGTCGCCCAGCGGCACGCGCAGCACGGTGATGACGCCGTTTTCCACACTCGATCAGGCCCCCGATGGAACCGTGGTCTGGCTGACATCGAGCAACGCCTTCCTGGACGAACCCTCGGCCGGGCGCTGGACCCTGGAAGTCGACGACATGCTCGCCGACAAGGGCAAGGAACAACTGGAGGAATTCGAAATGCGCGTGGTGGGTCACTGACATGAAGACATCCTTGCTCACTCTGCTCGTTGTCGCTGCAGCAGGCGTCTGCGCTCCCGCATCGGCGCAGCTGGTCGACAGCAAACGCCTGCACGCTGCGGCGACCGGGCCGACCATCGCTGCAGGACGTACCAGCTTCCGGCTGATTCCCGGCGCAGTGGTCAGGCTGGCCGATGGCGCGCCTGCAACGACCGCCGCACGCGCGGTGCCGGCGTCGCAAACCACCACAGACGTCCCGGTTGCACGCTTCGACCGCTACGCGATCTATCTCGATGCCGGCACGGCCGCACGCACGGCCGCCGCGGTTCCGGCCGGGCAACAGCCGCGTGTGGCCGCAGCGCTCGAAACCCGCAGCGGCCAACTGATCTTGCTGGGCTCCTCAATCAAACTGTTCAATACCACGCCCGCTATCGCCGGTGCATTGGCCACACGTACCGGCGGCACACTGGTATATGCCTCGGCCATCGATGGCAGCGCGATGATCGGCTACGGCTCGGTGGCTACCGCGCTGGACAACTGCAGGCAGCTGCAGGGCAGCAAGGGCGTGGGAGCGATCATGCCCGAGGTGATTCCGCGGGCGGCACGGCTGTTGTGATACGTCACTTATGATGCGGCCGTTATGAACAGGCTGTGGTGACGCAGGCCACGCTGCAGCGATCGGGTTGCAGCGTGGTGCAATGGCGCAGCCCGGGTTACACCGGTAGCGGGCTGCGTTCGGCAAAGTGCCCGCGCCAATAGGGGTAGTACGGATACGGCGGCTCCACCGCACTCACCGCATCCAGGCGCGTACGCTGCTCCGGTGTCAGCGACCAACCGACCGCGCCCAGGTTCTGGCGCAGCTGCACCTCGTCGCGCGCACCGATCAGCACCGTGCTCACGGTCGGCCGTTGCAGCAGCCAATTGATGGCAAGTTGCGGCACGCTGCGGCCGGTTTCTTCGGCAATGGCGTCGAGCACATCGACGATATCGAACAGGCGTTCGTCGCTGATCGCCGGGCCAGCGGCGGCAGTGGCATGCAAGCGGCTGTGTTCCGGTAGCGGTCGGCCGCGGCGCAGTTTGCCGGTCAGCCGGCCCCAGCCCAGCGGGCTCCACACCACCGCGCCCACGCCCTGGTCGATGCCCAGCGGCATCAGCTCCCATTCGTAATCGCGCCCGGCCAGCGAGTAATAGGTCTGATTGGCGACGAAGCGGTTCCAGCCCTGCGCATCGGCCACCGCCAACGACTTCATCAGCTGCCAGCCGGCGTAGTTGGACGCGCCCAGATAACGCACCTTGCCGGCGCGCACCAGCGCATCGAGCGTGGACAGGGTCTCTTCCATCGGCGTCATCGCATCGAAGGCATGCAGCTGCAGCAGGTCGATATAGTCGGTGCGCAGGCGTCGCAATGAAGCATCCACTGCACGCAACAACCGGAAGCGCGAAGCGCCTGCATCGTTGGGCCCATCGCCTAACCGCAAACCGGTCTTGGTGGAGATGATCACCTGATCGCGGCGGCCCTGCAGTGCCTGACCGAGGATGTCCTCAGAAGCACCATCGGAATACACATCGGCGGTGTCGAACAGGTTAATGCCTGCCTCCAGACACAGATCGATCATGCGCCGTGCCTGCGCCACATCGGTGTCGCCCCATGCGGAAAACAGCGGCCCCTTGCCGCCAAACGTGCCGGCACCCAGGCCAAGCACCGGCACCTTGAAACCGGAACGGCCGAGAAAACGTGTGTCCATGACATGCTCCTGGAAATCGAAGAAACGAGCGCAGTGCTGGTCGATCGAAGGAGCGAATCAACCCGCCTGCACGCATGCGGCTGGCGCGTTCGCCCCACGACGCTGCAGATGCACGCTCCACAACGCGATGCCCAGGCCCACGGCGGTGAGCAATGCGGCAACCCACGGCGTCGCCACCAATCCGGCGCGCGTGGCGATGACCAGCCCGCCCAGCCACGCACCCAGTGCATTACCCAGATTGAACGCGGCGATATTGAGGCTGGAGGCCAGGTTCTGGCCGGCGCCGCGCGCATGCTCCAGCACGCGCAACTGCAGCGGCGCCACGGTGGCGAACGCGGCCACGCCCAACAGGCCGACGAACATCACCATGGCGATCTTGCTATGCAGGAAAAAGCCCATCGCACCGAGTACCACCACCAAGGCAGCCAAGCTGCCCAGCAGGGTCGCGGTGGGGCGTCGATCGGCCAGGCGACCGCCCAGCAGATTGCCGACGATCATGCCCATGCCGAACACCAACAACACCGGCGACACCGCCGCCTGCGCGAAGCCGGTCACATCCACCAGCAGCGGCTGGATATAGGTGAACACCGCAAACACGCCGGCGTAGCCGATCACCGTCATCGCCAAAGCCAGCAGCACCTGACCGCGTGCCAGCACCGCCACCTCCTGCCGCCACGGCACCGGCACGGCAGCGCCTGCGGCCGCCGGCACCCACAGCGCCACCGCAGCCGTGGCCAGCACGCCGATCACCGTCACTGCCCAGAAGGTCGCGCGCCAGCCCAACTGCAGGCCCAGCCACGCACCGGCCGGCACACCCAGCAGGGTGGCGACGGTGAGGCCGGCAAACATCAGCGAAATCGCCGAGGCGCGGCGGTCGGCCGGCACCAGCGAGGTCGCCACCACCGCGCCCACGCCGAAGAAGGTGCCGTGGGCGAGCGAGGTCAGCACGCGCGCGGCCATCAGACTGGCGTAATCGGGCGCCAGCGCGCAGGCCACGTTGCCCAGGGTGAAAATCGCCATCAGCCCGACCAGCACCGCTTTACGCGGCAGCCGCGCACTGGCCAGGGTCAGCACCGGCGCGCCGACGAACACGCCCAGCGCGTAGCCGCTGATCAACAGGCCGGCGGCGGTCAGCGACACATTCAGATCGGTGGCCACCTGCTGCAGCAAGCCCATGATCACGAACTCGGTGGTGCCGATGCCGAACGCACCGATGGTCAGCGCGAGCAGCGCCGGAGGAAAACGGGAAGAACGCACGGAAGCGGACATGAGGGTGGGCCAAGGAGGACTGCGCACAGCCTGCGCCGCTGCGTCTTTCGGAAAAACCCCTACTATCCTGATTCACTATCAACGCAGCATTGAGAATCGTATGGACCGTCTCGGCGACATCGCCCTGTTCCTGCGCGTGCTCGACGCAGGCTCGATCACCGCCGGCGCACGTAGCCTGGATCTGTCCGTGGCCGTGGCCAGCCAACGCCTCAAGCGGCTCGAACGCGATCTGGGCGTGCGCCTGCTGCACCGGACCACGCGCCGCCTGCACCCCACCGCAGAAGGCCAGCAACTGGCCGAACGCGGCCGCGTGCTGGTGGAAGATCTGGATGCGCTGGCCGACGATCTGCGCGAGAGTGCGCACGATGTCGGCGGCACCTTGCGGGTGACGCTGTCGGCCTCGTTCGGGCGGCAATACGTCTCGCCGTTGCTGCCGGAGTTCCAGGCCCGCCATCCACGGGTGCGCATCAGTGCGCACCTGAGCGACGATCTGGTGGATCTGGTCAAGCAGGGCTTCGATCTGGCAATCCGCATCGGTACGCTGGACGACTCCGGGCTGGTGGCGCGGCGCATCGCCGACAACCGCCGCACCCTCGCCGCCTCGCCCGACTATCTGCGCCGCCACGGTACCTCGCGCACACCGGACGATCTCGCCGGGCATGCCGGCGTGCTGTTGATGGGCCGCGACGGCCGCCAGGACGTCTGGACGCTGCAGACGCCCGAAGGCGGTCTGGTGCGGGTGCGCATGCAGAGCCGCTTCGAGAGCAACTTCGGCGAGCTGATCCGCGATGCGGTGCTCGCCGGTCAGGGCATCGCGCTACATTCGTACTGGCATATCGCCGATGAGCTGCGCGCCGGCAGCCTGGTCGCAGTGATGCCGGATTACCCACCGCCCACCTCGCAGATCAGCGCGGTGATGCCGGCACGCCAGCTGCAACCGCCGCGCGTGCGCGCGTTCGTGGAGTTTCTGCTGGAGCGTCTGGGCGAGGTGCCGCCGTGGGAAGTGGCTACTTGAGCGTTGGCGCGGTGGTCGATTCGGCAGATGCTCGCAGGGTGTGGATCGATGCGTGCTGTTAGAGCCGGATGCTTTCAACAATCGCAGCCTTGCGCTCGCCTTGGGAGGTGATCGAACGGTGTGGATTGGTTGGTTGTAGAGCGGCTGATTTGCGGGTTTGCTGCAGGGCCCTTGCCCGCCTACCATCGCGGGACACGCCGCAAGTACGTTCTTGTAAGGCATCAATGCCGCATGATGATCTGCGGCCTGGCTGCAGGGCCCTTGCCCGCCCACCATCGCGGGACACGCCGCAAGTACGTTCTTGTACGGCATCAATGCCGCATGATGATCCGTGGCCTGGCTGCAGGGCCCTTGCCCGCCTACCATCGCGGGACACGCCGCAAATACGTTCTTGTAAGGCATCAATGCCGCATGATGATCTGCGGCCTGGCTGCAGGGCCCTTGCCCGCCCACCGTCGCGGGACACGCCGCAAGTACGTCCATGTAGGCTCTTACGCGGCATCCATGCCGCGTAAGGTCCCGCGACGGTGGGCGGGCAAGGACCAGTGGAGATGGTCGGTGTGCATGTTGCAGCCAAGGCATGACGCCCGTTGTTCGGATAACGGCGCGTTCGGTCATCTTCCCAATACAGGTCGAGCAACGCACAAGCTTTTAAGAAAGCAACCGACAAACTCTCTGGTGCGGTGTCCTCGCCGATTGCGGGACCGTGTGGCGGCATGGATGCCGCCACCGAGCCTACAGGGACGTACTTGCGGCGTGTCCCGCGAGCGGCGAGGACACCGCGCACTCGACCAACCAAGCTTTTGATCGCAGCTAAACGGCGCAACGACTCAAAATCTCTGTATTTCACTCTTCAACGAAGGCGAAGGTGGAGCGCAGTTTGCGGCCATCGACGCAGCGTTCCAGAGGACTGACTAGCCGCTCTTAGCGCCCGGCACGCAACAGACGCTTGTGCAATCCGCGCCGCTGCGCGTCGCTGAGCAGATGCCCATGGGTGGTCAACAATCCCAGGATCTGCTGATGCGCCTGCTCGGTGCGCCGGGCCAGTTCAGCGCTGGCGGCGGCTTCGATCGCCTTCCAGTCGGCTAGACTCGTTGGCGCGGGGATGGTCGAACGTTGTGCGGGCATGGGCGAGGCGGTCACGGAAACAGGCGCTCGCGATACGGCGAGTGCGTGAGCGCTCTATCAGCGCCAGCGTCCCTGCCCTTCAGCCGGCGCGCACGCTCGGGGCTGGACAGCAGGTGTGGGTACGCCAACTGAAAGGATGCCGCGTTGCGGCTCGCGAGGTCTGCTCGATCGACCACGCCACAGCGATGTGCTCGCGCCGCTGGCAATGCGCGAACTGCTGTACCACCTGAAGGCCGATGCACTTGTGGGTCAGATGGCCATCACCGAGGTGGCGCCGGTTCACCGGTAGAGAGGAAGCAATCGAGCGTGTGTTCCAGCTCCGCGAAGGTGCACACCGTGCTGGACGCCACCGTTGCACTGCGATCGCGGCAATTGAGCATCGCCACCACCTGCGCCGGTCGGTGATCGCCCGGATACTTCCGTAGCGTCAGCTCGACTGCAACATCGCTGTGCCAGTGTGCCGTCTCCAACGACCAGCACGGATCGTTGAACTCCAGCAGCACCGCGCCATCTTGCGCATCGACGATCTGCGGGGTTTCCACCCACAGCGACATGCGCGGCTCCCAGGCCCGGATCGCGATGCGATACCTGCCCGAGGGCGAATGCGGCCCTGCCGCGTCGGCAACGACCGTCACTTCACTGCGCCGCGTACTGCGCGTGGCTGACCTGTTCCAGCCAGGTCACCGGCGAGCCGTCCTGTGCCTCGGCGATGGCGATATGCGACATCGCCACCGTCGCATTGGCGCCGTGCCAATGCTTGACGCCCGGCGGAATCCACACGATGTCGCCGGGGCGGATCTCCTGCGCCGGCTTGCCCCACTCCTGCACACGCCCGGCACCGGCGGTGACGATCAGCGTCTGACCCAACGGATGGGTGTGCCAGGCAGTACGCGCGCCCGGCTCGAAGGTCACCGTGGCACCGCCCACCCGCGCCGGCGCGTCGGTCTGGAATGGCGCATCGATACGCACCTTGCCGGTGAAATAGTCGGCCGGGCCGACTGCAGAGGCCACGCCACCGGCCTTGCTCACCCTGATTGCTTGTTGCTCTTCACCACCGGGCGTGACGGCGGCCATCATCGACAGCGACATCGCAGTTGCGAACAGATTCATTGCAGTGCTCCTTGATCCAGTGCTTGAACTGTAGCGCGCATGCGTACACCGACTACTCACCCGATTGCGCATGCACCTAGAAACACAGCGCATCAATGCGGGCAATGCACTCGGATTTGAAGCCATCACGCAGATTCGCGCATGATGCAGCCGCATGAATGACATGCCTGACGCCGGCATTCGCATCGATGGCGCGTGAAAATCTCAACGATCTGCAGGTCTTCGTCACCGTGGCACGCGAAGGCAGCTTCACCCGTGCCGCCGCGCAACTGGGCGTCTCGCAGTCGGCGTTGAGCCATACCGTGCGCGCATTGGAAACGCGGCTTGGCATTCGTCTATTGACCCGCACCACACGCAGCGTGTCGATGACCGAAGCCGGCGCGCGTCTATTCGAGACCGTGGCACCGCGCCTGGAAGAAATCGACGACGAACTGTCTGCGCTCACCGAATTTCGCGACAAACCGGCCGGCACCATCCGCATCACCACTGCCGGCCATGCGGCCGATGCTTACATCTGGCCAGCGCTATCGAAGGTGCTGCCCGATTATCCCGATCTCAAGATCGAGGTCACCGTCGATTACGGCCTGGCCGATATCGTCGCCGAGCGCTACGACATCGGCATCCGGCTCGGCGACCAGGTGGCCAAGGACATGATCGCGGTGCCGATCAGCCCGATGCAGCGCATGGCGGTGGTGGCGGTGCCGAGCTACTTCGTGCATCACACCATCCCGGCGGTACCGGCCGAACTGGCGCAGCACAACTGCATCGGCTTGCGCCTGCCCACGCACGGCGGCTTGCTGCCCTGGGACTTCGAAAAGGACGGCCGCGAAGTCAAGGTGCGGGTGGACGGGCAATGGACCTTCAACGGCAGCAGCGCGATCCTGCGCGCCGCATTGGCTGGCGGTGGACTGGCGTTTCTGCCGGAAACCATGGTGCTGGAACATATCGCCGCCGGCCGGCTGCGCCGCGTGCTGGACGACTGGTGCGACCCGTTCGACGGCTATTACGCCTATTACCCCAGCCGCCGCCAATCCTCCAGCGCACTCAAGGTGGTGATCGATGCGCTGCGGCACGATCTGGTGCGTTGACGCGGGCGAAGGGGGCGCCATGGGTGCCGCCCTGGAGACAAGGACGTACTTACGGCGTGTCCTGCGATGGTGCGCAGGCATGACTCTGCAGCCACGCCGCAGATCAGCCGCTCTATACCTGATTTATCCGCACTGCTCAATCACTCCAAGACAACCGAGACTTCGCGTCGTCGCGTCGTTTGGATGTAGCCGAATACTCAACAGCCTGGTTAGTCGAGCGCGCGGTGCCCTCGCCGCTCGCGGGACACGCCGCAAGTACGTCCATGTAGCAACTGTGTTGATCAGGACCCCGATTCGCGGCCTTCGATCGGTTTCCTTCGGGTGCGTCCATCGGTAGGTGCCGGCCGCTGGCCGGCACGCTTTTGCGTTTGCGCATGGCCGTCAAATGCGCTCAGGCGGGCTTCATGGCGGCTCTTTCATCGCGCACGCGCGCATTGAGGATCACCAGCATCTTGCGCATCACCGCCACAAGGGCGACCTTGCCCTCCTTGCCGCGTGCCCGCAGCGCTCTGTAAAAATCGCGCAGACGTGGCTCGTGCCGAGCTGAGGACATGGCCGCCATATACAGCGCCTGTCGGATGTCGGCTCGGCCTCCGCCAATCCCCGTTTACCTCGCATCGCGCCGCTGTCGCGCGAGAGCGGGGCAACGCCAACCAATCGGGATATCTGCTTTCCGCTGAGCGTCCCAAGCTCTGGTAACCGGCACGCCAGCACGGCCAGCAGCACCGGACCGACCCCTTTGAGCGTCTTCAACGCAGCCAGGTGCGGTTGCTCGGTGAGCAGCGTCTTCAGCTGCCCGGCGATCAGTTTGTCTAACCGCGCCACACTGCGCACAAGCTGGTTCACGTTGCCCTGCAGCAGCTTGCGCAGCGCTTTTCCGCAACCTGCTGCAGCTGCTGCCTTGCTGTTTTCAACAGATCCACCAGTTGCCGACGGGCACGCACATGCTCGCCCAGATCGCGCTGCCATGGTTCCAGTGGAACATACTGATGGAGCTCCATCTTCTCGGCCATGCAGGCCAACATGGCGGCGTCCAGCCGGTCGGTCTTGGCCAGTCCCAAACCGTTGGCCAAGTTGCGTGCCCGTTGCGCATTGACGCGCGCCACCGGCAATGCGGCGTGATGCAAGGCATCCAGCGCTGCCAGCTCGTAGCCCCCGGTCGCCTCCAGCACCACCTGCCGCACCGACAGCGTATTCAGCCAATCGACAAGCTTCCGATGACCGCCTGCGGTGTTGGTGAACTGACGGGTCTGGCCTCGAAAAACCGCAACGTCAAGAGAGTGTTTGCACACATCGATCCCGATTCCGCTCATGGGAAATCTCCGCTAGGCTAGAAATGTCGAGAGCTCCCTCGCTTGCCCAGTCTTATCGTTTCGAGTGTCACCTCGGGCAACTGTTCGGGCGAATCAAGGGAGAATCCGGCGTGGGTACCAAGCTACACGACGATCGCTGAGATCCAGGCTCTCACGGTGGCCCACGCCGGCTCTCGACACCTAAACTGCCAGATTCCGAACAGATAAGGCTCGGTGGCGGCATCCATGCCGCCACACGGTCCCGCAATCGGCGAGGACACCGCACCAGAGAGTTTGCTGGCTGCTTTACTCAAAGCCATGCACCGACCATCTCGACTGGTCCTTGCCGGCCCACCGTCGCGGGACCTTACGCGGCATGGATGCCGCGTAAGAGCCTACACGGACGTACTTGCGGCGTGTCCCGCGATGGTAGGCCGGCAAGGGCCCTGCAGCCAAGAAGCAGATCAGCCGCCCTACTACTTACCAACCAGTTTCTGCCGCTCGGGGCTGTACCGCTCGCCGACAATCGCCACGGCATCCAGCGCCTGCTGGATCCGCGCAAGATCCTCGCCGCTCAACGTCACAGCAGCGCCGCCCAGATTTTCTTCGAGTCGATGCAGCTTGGTGGTGCCGGGAATCGGCACGATCCACGGCTTGCGCGACAGTAACCACGCCAATGCGACCTGTGCCGGCGTTGCATCTTTGTCTGCAGCGATGGCCTGGATGCGCTCGACCAGCACCTGATTGGCCTGCCGCGCTTCGGCCGAAAAGCGCGGTACCTGATTGCGGAAATCGTCGTCGGAAAATTGCGTCTCAGCGTTGATGGCGCCAGTCAAAAATCCCTTGCCGAGTGGGCTGAACGGCACAAACCCGATGCCGAGTTCTTCCAGCGCCGGCAGCACGCTGGTCTCCGGCTCGCGCCACCACAGCGAGTATTCGCTTTGCAACGCGGTCACCGCTTGCACCGCGTGCGCACGACGAATGGTGTCGGCACCGGCTTCGGAGAGGCCGAAGTGTTTGACCTTGCCTTCGGCGATCAAATCCTTGACGGTCCCGGCGACCTCTTCGATCGGCACAGCCGGGTCCACGCGATGTTGATAGAACAGATCGATACGGTCTGTCTTCAAGCGTGCAAGGCTGGCCTCTGCCACAGCACGAATCCGTTCGGGGCGGCTGTCGAGACCGGCATCGGCATGCCCGTTCTTGAAACCGAACTTGGTCGCAATCACCACCTGGTCGCGATGCGCGGCCAATGCCTCGCCCAACAGTTCCTCGTTGACGAAGGGCCCGTAGGCTTCGGCAGTGTCGAAGAAGGTCACGCCCTGCGCCACCGCCGCATGCAGCAGCGCGATGGCGTCCTTGCGCGCGGTTGCCGGCCCGTAGCCGTAGCTCAGGCCCATGCAGCCCAAGCCCAATGCGGACACCTGTAGCCCGCTGCTTCCCAACTGTCGTGTTTGCATCGTTTGCTCCCGCGGCACACGGCCGCATTGGATGAGTCGGCCGCAGGCGGCAACACCGCTGCAGCACCGATGCCACACGATAATCCTGCGCCACGCGCACATTGCACAGCGGCTGGCGCTAACGGTTATGAGTGCGCTTCATCAACGCAGTGGTCGGCATGCGTGTCATGAAGCGACGTGATCGCCGCATACAAATGCGGGAGACACGCGCGAACAGACGCCGCAAGCGTAGGTCCAGCGCGCCTAGAAACCACTCGGCACTTCGCGTCTGGTTGTGCCCGCCGTGCGCGCAACATCCGGCCGATACGCACGCAAGAACAGCGCGACTGCACCGCGCACATCGCGATTCTGCTGCACAGAATCCGCATCCACGCCATCGCCACGCATCGCCGTATTTGCCGGCAACGCTGTCATCAACTCGAAAAAATGCACCGAGGCATCGGGCAGATTGTCGATGACCAGGCTGCTCCGCTCCACTTCGCGCGCCAGCAGCGCGCGCATCATGTTGTCGTAGCGCTCGAAGGCCAGTGTCCACATCTCTTCGCGCATCTGGCTGGGCAACAACGGCGGCCGCACCAGGCCATACGCCGTGTCGTCCAGCGCGCCACTCGTGGAGATCCGTAGCACCGCCTTGGCGACCGCCGCCAGGCGCTGCTCTAACGGCGCCTGCATCTCCAGTAACGCGTCCCATCGATTGGGCGATGCATGCGCCAGCGCTTCCAGCGTGGTGCGGAACAGCACCTCCTTGGACGCAAAATGCGCATACACCGTGGCCTTGGACACCATCGCCCGTTCGGCGATGGTGTCCATGCTGGTCTTGTCGAACCCATGGCGCGGAAACAGCTGCCGCGCCGCCGCCAGAATCGCGCCACGTTTGTCGTGTGGCGCGCGTCTGGCCGGGCATGCAGGCGCGGCATCAACGTCCGTCTCAGCCATTGGGCTGACCTGTTGCAGTGGTGGCCAGATTGGGCTCGGCCGATTGCAGCCAGCCACCACCCATCGCCTTGTAGAACGTCGCCAGATTGGTGAAGCGCGACAGTTGCGTGGTGATCAGGGTCTGCTGGGCGCTATATAGCGAGCGCTGCGCATCCAGCGCCTGCAGGTAACTGTCCACGCCGCGTTCGAAGCGCGCCTGCGACAGCCGGTAGCTGTCGGCTGTGGCATCCACCAAGGCCTGCTGGGCCTGCAATTGCCGGCCCAGGGTTTCGCGCTGCGCGAGCGCATCGGAGACCTCGCGGAACGCGCTCTGGATCGCCTTTTCGTATTGCGCCACTTCGATAGCACGATTGGCCTTGGCCATGTCCAGATTGGCGCGGTTACGCCCGGCGTTGAAGATCGGCAACGTCAGCGTGGGCACGAAGCTCCAGGCGCGGGTCCCCGAATCGAACAGGTTGGACAGACTGCTGGTGGACGAGCCCTGCGATGCGGTCAGGCTGATGCTGGGAAAGAACGCCGCGCGCGCCGCGCCGATATTGGCATTGGCCGCACGCAAGTTGCGCTCGGCTTCCAGGATGTCCGGGCGGCGTTGCAGCAACTGCGACGGCAATCCGGCCGGCACGCTGGCCAGCACGTTGCCGTCCACGCTGGCGCCATCGGGCAACGCACGCGGCAACAGCTCCACCGGCACCTGCGTGCCCACCAGCAGTACCAGGGCATTGCGATCCTGCGCCACCTGCGCGGTATAACGCTCCACATCCACGCGCGCGGTTTCCACCGTGGTTTGTGCCTGGCGCAGGGTGAGCTGCGAGGCCATACCCAACTCGAAGCTGCGTTGCTGCAGGCGATAACTATCGCTCTGGCTGCTCAAGGTGGACTGCGCCAACTGCAGCAACTGCTGATCCGCTGCCAGCGTCAGATAGGCGGTGGCCACTTCGGCCACCAGGCTGATGTGCGTGCTGCGGCGGGCCTCGGCGGTGGACAGAAACTGCTGCAACGCCTGTTCCTTCAGGCTGCGCACGCGCCCGAACAGATCCAGCTCGTACGCACTGACGCCGATGTTGGCGCTATAGGTGCGAAACACCTGCGGCTGGCCCGGAATCGCCAGCTCCGACGGTGTGCGCGCGTTGTTGGAAGTGCCGGTGCCCTGCACCGAAGGCAGCAGCGCAGCGCGCTCCACCCGGTACTGCGCGCGTGCCACTTCGATGTTGAGCGCGGCCACGCGCAGATCGCGATTGTTCTCCAACGCCAGCGCGATCACCTGCTGTAGCGCGGGGTCGGTGAACACCTGCCGCCAGCCGATGTTGGCGATGTCCATCGCCTCGTCGGTGCTGGTGTTGGTGGCGACTCGGTGGCGTTCGAAGCAATCGTGATATCGGTGCCGGCAAAGCGCTCCGGCACCGGCGCGTCGGGCCGTGCATAGCGCGGCATCAGCGTGCAACCGGACAGCACGCTGGCCACCGCGATCGCGGTCAATGTCATGCGAATCGGGGTCATCTCAGTGTCCTGTCGGTTGTGGGGCGGGTGAAGTGGGCTGTGGTCGGCGCTTGAACAGGCCCATCACCAACACAAAGAACAACGGCACGAACAAGATCGCCAAAATCGTGCCGGACAACATGCCGCCGATCACTGCTGTGCCCAACGCATGCTGCGCGCCTGCACCGGCACCACTGCCGAGCACCAACGGCACCACACCCAGGATGAAGGCCAGCGATGTCATCAGGATTGGCCGCAAGCGCATGCGTGCTGCTTCCAATGCCGAGTCGATCAGGCTCTTGCCGCTTTCATGCAGCTCCTTGGCGAACTCCACGATCAGGATCGCGTTTTTCGATGCAAGACCAATCGTGGTGAGCAGGCCAACCTGGAAGTACACATCGTTCATTTTCCAGGTCAGCATCGCGCCCAGCAGCGTGCCGAACACACCCAGCGGCACCACCAGAATCACCGAGAACGGAATTGCCCAGCTTTCGTACAGCGCGGCCAGGCACAGGAACACGATCAGGATCGACAGGCCGTACAACAGGCCGGTCTGACCGGTGGAGGATTTTTCCTGCCGCGACAAACCAGTCCACTCGAAGCCGATGCCCGGCGGCAATTTGGCGGCCGCCGCTTCCACGATCTGCATCGCTTCGCCACTGGATGCCGCGCCGGGCAGCGCCATGCCCAGGATTTCCACCGACGGCACGCTGTTGTAACGCTCCAACCGCGGCGAGCCCGATTGCCAGCTGGCGGTGGCGAAGGCGTTGAACGGCACCATCGTGCCGGCGCTGTTGCGCACGAACCAGCGGTCGATGTCCTGTGGATTCATGCGGTACAGCGCATCGGCCTGCAGCATCACCTTCTTGACGCGTCCCTTGTCGATGAAGTCGTTGACGTAGGTACTGCCCCACGCGCTGGAGAAGGTGTTGTTGATGTCGGCGATTGACACGCCCATGGCCTGCGCCTTGTGCGAATCGATCTCCAGCTTGAACTCGGGCGTGTCTTCCTGCCCGTTCGGGCGTACCGCCACCAGGCGCTTGTCCTGCGACAACTCGGCAAGCAACTGATTGCGCGCCTGCATCAAGGCTTCATGACCGAGGTTGGCGCGGTCCTGCAGCATCAGGTCGAAGCCGGTGGCATTGCCCAACTCGGACACCGCCGGCGGTGCGAACGCGAACACCCTGGCATCGCGGATGCCGGCGAAGAAGGCACCGGCCTTGGCCGCAACATCGGTGACGCTCTGGCCCTTGCCGGTGCGCTCGTCCCACGGCCGCAGCTTGACGAACGCCAGGCCGGTATTCTGGCCGCTACCGGCAAAACTGAAACCAGAGACGGCGAACACGCCAGCGACCGAATCCTTCTGGCCGACCAGAAAGTGATGTTCCACCTGCTTGAGCACCTCACCGGTGCGCGCATCGGTGGCACCGGGCGGCAACTGCACCAGCACGAACAGCGTGCCCTGGTCTTCGTCCGGCAAAAACCCCACTGGCAATTTCATAAAGCCGAACACCACCAACGCCAGCAGCGCGGCATAGGCAAGCATGTACCCCCAACCCTTGCCCAGCATGTGACGCACCACGCCCTGGTAACGGTTGTTGCCACGATCGAACACGCGGTTGAACCAGCCGAAGAAACCGGTGGTGGCCAGGCCATGGCCTTTTTCCACCGGCTTGAGCAAGGTGGCGCACAAGGCCGGAGTCAGGATCATCGCCACCAGCACCGACAAGGTCATGGCCGAGACAATCGTGATCGAGAACTGCCGATAGATCACACCGGTGGAGCCACCGAAGAACGCCATCGGCACAAACACCGCGGCCAGCACCAACGCCACACCCACCAACGCACCAGAGATCTGATCCATCGATTTACGCGTGGCTTCCTTGGGCGACAGATGTTCTTCGCCCATCACGCGCTCGACGTTTTCCACCACCACGATCGCATCGTCCACCAGCAAACCGATCGCCAGCACCATCGCGAACATGGTCAGGGTATTGATGGTGAAACCGAACACCGCCAGCACGCCGAACGTGCCCAGCAACACCACCGGCACCGCAATGGTAGGGATCAAGGTCGCACGGAAGTTCTGCAGAAACAGATACATCACCAGGAACACCAGTACCACCGCTTCGATCAGCGTGTGCACCACCTGCTCGATGGAGATCCGCACGAACGGGGTGGTGTCGTACGGCTTTTGCACCTTCATGCCGGGCGGGAAGAACTTCTCCTGCCCTTCCAGGCTTTTATCGATGGCGCGCACGGTATCCAGTGCGTTCGCACCGGTGGCCAGCTTGATCGCCAGACCGGCCGCCGGCTTGCCGTTGTAGCGGCCCACCGTGTTGTAACTCTCGCTGCCCAGTTCGATGCGTGCCACATCGCGCAACCGCACCTGCGCGCCATCGGACTGCGTGCGCAGCAGGATGTTTTCGAACTGCTCGGCCGTCTTGAGCCGGGTTTGCGCAGTGATGGTGGCATTGAGTTGCTGATTGGCCACCGCCGGCAACGCGCCCAACTGACCCGCCGAGACCTGCGCGTTCTGCGCCTGGATCGCGGTGCGCACATCCACCGGGGTCAGGCTGAAATTATTCAACTTGTTGGGGTCCATCCACACCCGCATGGCGTACTGCGAGCCGAACAAGGTGGTATCACCCACGCCTTCGACGCGGCTGATGGTTTCCTGCACGTTGGCCGCCACGTAATCGGACAGGTCCGAATCGCTCATGCTGCCGTCTTCGGAAGTGAAGGCCAGCACGTTGAGGAAGTTGGTGGCCGACTTGGTCACCGTCACGCCCTGCTGCTGCACTTCCTGCGGCAACAACGGGGTGGCCAGCGACAACTTGTTCTGCACCTGCACCTGCGCGGTGTCCGGATCGGTGCCGTTGTCGAAGGTCAGGGTGATGGTCACCGCACCGCTGGATTCGCTGGTGGAGGCCATGTAGCTGAGGTGGTCCAGCCCCTTCATCTTCTGCTCGATGACCTGGGTGACGGTGTCTTCCAGGGTCTGCGCCGAGGCGCCCGGGTAGTTGGCGGTGATGGCGACGGCGGGCGGTGCGATGCTGGGGTACTGCGCAATCGGCAGTGTGGCGATGGACAGGATGCCGGCCAGCATCACGATGATGGCCAACACCCAGGCGAAGATCGGACGATCGATAAAGAAACGTGCCATGACGTGTGATCCCGCCTCAGTTGGCCGCACGCGGTGCGGTCGGGGCGGAAGGAGTGCCGGCTGCATCACCAGCAGTCGCGGGCTTGCCCTTGGGCTGCCACGGCACAGTCTTGACCTCGATGCCGTCGCGGGCGCGCGAGACGCCTTCGACCACCACCTGCTCGCCGGTCTTCAGGCCGCTTCGCACCAGCCACTGGTCGCCGACTTCGCGGTCGGTGTCCAGCACGCGCAATTGCAGCTTGTGATCGGCACCGACCACGAACGCGGTCGGCTTGCCGGCGCCGTTGCGCGAGACCGCCTGCTGCGGCACCAGCACGCCCTGCTCCTTGATGCCCTCCTGCAGCACCGCGCGCACATACATGCCCGGCAACAACTCCGCATTCGGGTTCGGGAACACCGCGCGCAAGGTGATCGAGCCGGTGTTCTGGTCGACGGTGACATCGGAAAACGCCAGCTGGCCCTGCAGCGGATAGGTGCTGCCGTCTTCCAGCAGCAGCGACACCTTGGCCGCGTCGTCGCCGGCCTTTTCCAGATCGCCGCGCGCCATCGCCTGCCTGAGCCGCAATAACGCCGCGCTGGGCTGGGTGACGTCGATATAGATCGGGTCCAGCTGCTGGATGGTGGTCAGCGCGGTGGCCTGGTTGGCGGTCACCAAAGCACCGGGGGTCACGCTGGAGCGGCCGATGCGGCCGGAGATCGGTGCATCCATGCGCGCAAACGCCAGGTTGATGCGCGCGGTCTCCACGCTGGCCTTGCCGGCCGCCACGTCGGCTTCGGCCTGACCCAGAGCCGCGTCGGTGTCGTCGCCCTCCTGCTGGCTGACCGCCTTGATCTGCACCAGCTCGGTATAGCGCTGGGCCTTGAGTTTGGCGGTGCGCAGATTGGCCTGCGCCTTGGCCAGGGTGGCCTGGGCGCTGGCGTAACTTGCGCGATAGGTCGCCGGGTCGATCTGGTACAGCGTCTGCCCGGCCTTGACATCGCCGCCCTCGGTGAACTGGCGCGTCTGCACGATGCCGCCCACTTGCGGGCGAACTTCGGCGATCAGGTAGGGAACGGTGCGTCCGGGCAGTTCGGTGGTGAGCGTCACCGACTGCGGTTTGACGGTCAGCACGCCCATCTCGGGCATGCCCTCGGCCGGCGGCGGACCTCCAGGCGGGCTGCCGCAGGCACTCAGCAGAACGGTGGCGGCAACGGCAGCGGCAAGCACAGGCAGGCGAAACGAAGCATGAGGACGCACGAGAAAGTCTCCGACGGGACACATGAGGATTAAATCTAAACGGTACGGTTCGGTATACTAATAAGCTCTACCGTAGGCGTCAAGCATTTCTGCCCAGTCGGTATACTTAAAGTTCAAGAGTGGAGTGAGTCGATGCGGGTCAGAACCGAAGAAAAACGCGACGCCATCGTGCAGGCGGCCAGCGAGGTCTTCCTCGAGCTGGGCTTTGAAGGCGCCTCGATGTCGCAGATCGCCGCCCGCGTGGGCGGCTCCAAGCGCACGCTGTACGGCTACTTCCCGTCCAAGGAAGAGCTGTTCGTGGCGTTTGCCAAGGACATGTCCGACCGCTATTTCGACCCGCTGCTGAGTGCGCTTTCGCAAAGCAGCGGCCCCGTTGCCGAGGCACTGCAGCGCTTCGGCGAGGACGTGCTCACCTTCTTGTGCGCAACGCCCAACATCACCAGTTGGCAGACCATCATCGGGGTATCCGGCAGATCAGACGTCGGCGCGCTGTTTTTCAGCGCCGGTCAACAAGAAGGCATGCAGCGCTTCGCCGAATACCTGCAGACACAAGTGGACTGCGGACTGCTCCGCTGCGACGACACCCTGCTTGCCGCCCACCAGTTCGCCGCCCTGCTCGAAGCCGAAACCCTAATGCCCTGCCTGTTCGGCGCACTCAAGGATCCCTCACCGGAGTATCTCCGCGATGCGACGCAGCGCGCAGTGGAGCTGTTTCTGGCGGGCTATGGATGCAAGAACACCGCGGCGTGATGCGCGGCGGTGTTTGATACGTTGGGTAAGCGATGAGTCGCTAACGCTCTCGCTTCTGCGGCTGCACAGCATTCGTGCACGCGCGTGATGTTTTCCAGGCTTTGTTGGTGTGACAACAACAGCCTATTTGTCTGCAGCGGATTGCTGCGTCTGCGCATTGCCGGCAACTAAGAGCGGCTAACAAAACTACTTCACGTCAGCCTACTGCAGGCCGGCTGATCTGCTGCCTGGCTGATCTGCTGCCTGGCTGATCTGCTGCCTGGTTGATCTGCTGCCTGGTTGATCTGCTGCCTGGTTGATCTGCTGCCTGGTTGATCTGCGGCCTGGTTGATCTGCGGCTTGGCTGCAGGGCCCTTGCCCGCCCACCGTCGCGGGACACGCCGCAAGTACGTCCATGTAGGCTCTTACGCGGCATCCATGCCGCGTAAGGTCCCGCGACGGTGGGCGGGCAAGGACCTGTCGAGTTGATCGGTGCGCATGGCTTTCAATAAAACAGCCGGCAAACTTTCTGGTGCGGTGTCCTCACCGCTTGCGGGACCGTGTGGCGGCATGGATGCCGCCACCGAGCCTACATGGACGTACTTGCGGCGTGTCCCGCAAGCGGTGAGGGCATCGCGCCCTCGACCCACGCAGCGTTTGATCTGGACGTCTGACTGCATCCACCAAGAGACGGCCGACAAAACCGCTGCACTCACCGATAGGCGCCCACTCGCTAGGTTTTGTTAGCCGCTCTAAGTGAACCGCCCTGCGCTTGCCTGGCGATCCTTACTCGGCCACCGCGCACTTGGCGCACAAGCCATGCACTTCCAGCGTCTGCGCCTGCGGCTGAAAACCCAGTGCCTTGGCGCGGGCTTCCAGTTGCGAGACCACGTCGCGGTCTTCCAGCTCCACCGCGCTATGGCAGCGGTCGCAGATCAGGAACGGCACCGAGTGCTGGGCGCTGTTGGGGTGGTGGCAGGCGACGAAGGCGTTGACCGATTCGAGCTTGTGCACGAAGCCATTGGCCATCAGAAAATCCAGCGCGCGGTACACCGTGGGCGGCGCGTCGGCGCCGACGCCCTTGCCTTCGCGCACCCAGTCCAACAGCTCGTAGGCCTTGACCGGCTTGCCGGCGTCGGCGATCAGCCGCAGCACGTTGGCGCGGATCGGCGTCAGCCGCAGGCCGCGCTCGGTGCACGCGCGCTCCACCGCGCGCACGAAGCCATTGGCGTCGTCAACGTGGTGATGCGGTGCAGTGCAGGCGTGTTCGTTGGTCTTCATCACAGGCTCCGGCGGTCAGCCCGCTCCTATCTTGATGAGTGCCGCATCGATGCGTTTCAAGGCGCCCTCACGTCCGGCCAGGTACACCGTCTGCGAAATGTCCGGGCTGACCTGGGTGCCGGTGATGGCCACGCGCAGGGGCTGGGCGACCTTGCCCATGCCCAGTTCCAGCGCGGCGGCCGCATCGTGCAGCGCGGCCGAGACACTTTCCACACTCCATTCGCTGACGCCGGCCAGCAGTTCGCGCGCCTTGCCCAGCGGCACTTCGGCGCCTAGCTTCAGGTGCTTGATCACCGCAGCTTCGTCATAGGTTTCCAGCGGCTGGTACCAGACCACGGCTTTTTCGGCCATTTCCTTCAAGGTCTGCACGCGCTCGCGCAATGCCACCACCACATCGGCGGCGGCCGGGCCGGCAGCGACATCGATGCCGAGCTTGGCCAGCTGGTATTCCAGCTGCGGGGCGATGCTGGCCGGGTCGTCGGTTTTGAGGTAATGCTGATTGACCCAGCCCAGCTTGGCCATGTCCAGCCGCGCAGCCTTGGAATTGACGTCCTTGACGTCGAACAGGTCGAGCAATTCCTGCTGGGTGAACAACTCCTGGTCGCCGTGCGACCAGCCCAGACGCGCAAGATAATTGATCAACGCATGCGGCAGATAGCCGGCATCCCTGTACTGCATCACGTCGGCCGCGCCGGTGCGCTTGGACAGCTTGGCGCCCTGCTCGTCCAGGATCATCGGCATGTGCGCGAACTTGGGCACCGGCGCGCCCAATGCTTCATAGATGTTGATCTGGCGCGGGGTGTTGTTGATGTGGTCGTCGCCGCGGATCACCTCGGTGATGCCCATGTCCCAGTCGTCCACCACCACCGCGAAGTTGTAGGTGGGAAAGCCGTCCGGGCGGAAGATCACCATGTCGTCGAGCTCGCTGTTGGCGATCTCGATGACGCCCTTGATCAGGTCGTCGAACACCACCGTGCCGCCGATGGGATTCTTGAAGCGGATGACTCGGTTGGGGTCGTCGCGGTACGGCAAGTTCTGCTCGCGGGCGGCGCCGTTGTAGCGCGGTTTTTCCTGCTTGGCCATCGCGACCTCGCGCATGGCGTCGAGCTCGGCGCGGGTTTCGTAGGCGTAATATGCCTTGCCCCGCGCCAGCAGCTGCTCGGCGACCTCCTGATAGCGGGCCACGCGCTGGGTCTGGTAGATCGGGCCTTCGTCGTAGCCCAGGCCCAGCCATTCCATCGCCTCCAGGATGGCGTCGATCGCCTCCTGGGTGCTGCGCTCACGGTCGGTGTCTTCGATGCGCAGCACGAACTGCCCGCCGCGGTGGCGTGCCTCCAGCCAGCAATACAGGGCGGTACGGGCGCCGCCGATGTGCAGGTAACCGGTGGGGCTGGGAGCAAAACGGGTGCGGCAGGTCATGGAGCGCTCGGCAAAACGGGTGTCGGCCGATTTTACCTTGCGCAGCGCAGACCTGCCCGCTTGCGGCTCAGCGGTTGCGCAGCAGGTCGCCGTAAACCACGCAATCGCCACCGCTGCGCGCCGGGCCTGGTGCGTCGTACAGCACTAGCCAACTGGGCGTGTTGCCGGCCAGGTGTTTGGGAAGGTTGCAGATCGCCTCGGCACGGTCGCTGTCGGTGCCATGCGGCAGCACCGCCGATTCCAGCAGGTCGTGCTGAAAGCGCACCGGTGCCTGGTTGGCGGCCAGCGCTGCGCGCGCGTCCGGCCATTTGAACAGGCGGATTTCGCCGTTCAGCACCATGGTCGGCCCGGCCAACAGGTACAGATCGTCGCCGGAATAATGCAGGTCGCGGATGCCCAGCCCGCCCAGTTGCAGGAAGTGCTTGCGCAACAGCGTGCCGTCTTCGTCCAGCGGCGCCAGGCGCAGATGGTCGCCATGCGCTTCGACCCGAATCTCCAGCATTGCCGACCAGCCGCGCAGCACCGGCCCACGCAGGCCCAGCAGCAGCCGTTGGCCGTCCACCACGATGCCTTCGATATCGAAGCCGTTGTCCTTGCCCGGGATCTTCAGAAACGGGCCGAAATGCGGGTCTTCGGCCAGCAGGTCGGTGAGCTGGTTGTGTTTGGCATCGCCCTTGAGTCGCAGCGCGCGACGGCCGTCGGCGGCTTCGCGCACCAGTCGCGGGGTGCCGTCGGCATCGCGTTCGATCGGCAGACAGGCCAGCAGGCGGCGGTTGGCATCGAGTTTGAGCTTGGTCAGGCGCTTGGCGTTTTCGGCATCGTCGCGGCTGCGTTTGGCATTTTTGCGCTTGAGGCCATGCGAGCCGATCACCCACAGAAATCCATCCGACAGCGCCATGCCTTCCAGATCCGCCTCCTCGGCCGCCTCGCCCGGCAGACCCAGCAAATCGGCCAGCGCAAAGCTCTGCCCTTGGCCGAAGCGCAGCGTCTCGCGCTGCACGGGATCGAGCTTGCGCAGCCGATCCACCGCGCAGGCTTCGTCGCCGGCCACCCACAGCCAGTCGTCGGTGAAGGCCGCGCCGGACAGATTGCTGTGCACCAACGCGCCGGGCGCGAATTCGAGCCGGACGCTGTGCGGAATCAGGATTTTCTTGGCCATGGGAACCTGGTGGGTGGTGGGTCAGTCGAACGCGGCCAGCTTGGCACGCGCCACGTGAGCGGCCAACTGCCCGTGCCAATCGCGGTCGTTGGCGACCTGCGCGTGCGCGCGGCTGGCTTCGAAGGCGTCGAAGTCCAGCTCCGCATAGGCCCACACCGCATCGCCGTGCGTTTGTGCCAGCACGCCATCGGCCGGGAAGCCGACATCCATCGGCGCGAACACCGCCGCTTCGCCGGTATTGACGTCCAGCGCCGGGCTCCACGGCGCATCGCCGGCGGTGACCGATTGCGCGACGAACACACGATTTTCCAGCGCGCGCGCCAGGCAGCCGATGCGCACCCGCATCGCGCCGGCGGCGGTGTCGGTGCAGCTGGGCACGATCAACAGCCGCGCACCTGCTTCGTATTGCGCACGCACCGGCAGCGGAAATTCGCTGTCGTAGCAGATCGCGATCGCCGCGCGCACGCCATCCAGCTCGAACACCTTCAGCGCATCGCCGGGATCGATCAACCCGGTGGCCTTTTCGAAGCCGGTGAGCTGCAGTTTGTCCTGCCAGCCGTGCCGGCCCTCGGGAGTAAACCAGTCGCTGCGATTGCGGTAGCGGCCCTGGCCCAGGTCCAGCAGAAAACTGCCGGCAATCAGATGTACCTGATGCTGGCGCGCCAATCCGGCAAACAGCTCCAGCCACGGCGCACGCAGCGCCTGGATCGCCGCCAGCGACTCCGGCAAACCGGCAGAAACCTGCGTGCCGAAGGTTGCGCCCAACTCCAGCGCCAGATATTCCGGCAGTACCAACACACGTGCGCCGGCAGCGGCGGCCTCACTCACCAACGCGGATTGACGCGCGGCGAACGCAGCGAAATCGGCGGGTTTGCCGATCGGGTATTTGGCGACGGCGATTTTCATCTGGTGGCCTTGTTGCGATTGATCGGAAGGTGCGACGTGGCGAGGCGCTCGTTGGCAATCATGACGACACCGCACGCGTCCACACGCTCAAGCTGTGGTCGATCTCGCCGTGTTGCAACTCCGCCCATGCCAACTGCACGCGCATCTGCGGTTGCGGCGCATAGCCGCGCTTGCGCCAGAACACATCGTTGGGCCGGTAGTCGGCCGGTTTGCGCGGATCGTCTTCTGCACGTTCCACCGAGCAAAACGCAGTGAGCGCAAATCGGCCCAGCGCGCGTGCATGCGCCTCGCGTTGGTCGAAAAATGCGTGACCGATCCCCTGCCCGCGATACGCCGGCAGCAACACCGATTCGCCGAAATAAAACACGCTGGCCGGGTCGATGCCGGCCACGCGAAATGGCAAGTGGAAGGCCTCGCTGTCGTCGAGCAACGGCAAACCGGTAGAGGCACCGACCACCGCATCGCCATCGCGTGCCAGCACGAACACGCTATCCGGCGAGGCCGCATACGCAGCCAGATAACCGCGTTCGTAATCGGCATCCCCCTCGTACAGATACGGCCATGCCCGGAACACCGCGATGCGCAGCTGCGCCACCGCATCCAGATGCGGCAACACGTCCGTGCCGCGCACCGTTTCGACGATCAGGGAGGAACCAGTCATGCCTGCATGGTAAGCGAGCCTGACCCGCCTTCCACATCGAGCCTCACCGCAGCCAACGGCCGTTGCCCGGACCCGCCGCATCGGGTTGCTGCCATAGCAGCCACACCGCCGCTTCTTCGGCGGCCAGCAGCACTCCGAGCAGTGCATCGGTACTGCGCGTCCAATAGCTGCCGTTGTTCAACCGCTGCCATGGCCCGTAGCTGTGCGTCGGCGCCGTGCCAGGCCGCGCTTTGTGCTGCTGCGCCGCCCGCAAAAAACCGGCTCCGCCCGTGCGCAGCGCCTGAGCAGTGGCTGCATGCAGGCGCAGGCCGATCACGCCGCCGCGCCCCTCACGGCCGAGCGGCAACGCCGACAACGGCGAACATTCCCAGCGCTGCAGTGGCGCTGCGGGAAGCAGCGCCACCGTGTCGATCCCGGCGGGCAGCAAACGCTGCGCCCGCCGGTGTACCTGTGCGTGAGCGAGCATGCCGGCCTCAGCGCAGGCTGTTGCCAAGCTCGTACCAATCGAGCTTGCGGGTGACCCACATGATGCTGGCCAGGATGCCGAACAGCAGCAACGATCCCATCAACAGCGCGTTGTCTTCGGAGACCAGCAGGCTGTAGAGCACGCCATACAACGCGGTGAGCATCACCGAGAACCCCGCCGCGCGCGCCCAGCTGCGCAACACCCCGGACAGATAGAAGAACTGCAAACCGATACACGCCGCGGCCGACACCAGATACGCCTGCCAGAACGCGATGTGCTCGGAAAGGCTCAACAGCAGCAGGAAGAAGATCGCCAACGCCAGACCCACCAGCAGATACTGCAAGGGATGGATCGGCAAGCGCTTGATCAACTCGAACAACACGAACGCCACAAACGTCAGCACCACGAACAGGATGCCGTACTTGCTGGCGCGGTCGGCCTGGGTATACACGTCCACCGGGTCGACCAGGCGCACTTCCAGCGTATCCAACGACGATTGGCTGGACTGCAACTGCGTCTGCGCACCGGTGGCCAGCGACGACAGTGACCAGCTGGCATCGAAGCCCTTCGGCCCGATGCTCGGCGCGTTCGGCAGGAAGCGGCCGCCGAAGGACGGGTGTTGCCAGCTGGAGCGCAAGGCGATCTCGTTATTGTCGGCGATCGGTGCGATGGCAAGCCGGCGCGTGCCGTCCAGCACGAACTGCATGTCCACCACGTTACCGTCCTGCAGGCGGCCGGCGACCGGGTCGGCCAGCGGGCTCAGTTGGGCATGGATCCCTGCCGAGCGATCGGCCAATGCGCCTGCGCCGCTTTCCAGTGCCAGCGTGCGTCCATCCACCTGCAGGCGCGGTGTGCCCACCAGCCCGCGCACATCGGAAATGCCCACCGCCAGGTGCGGCTGGCCATACACGCGGGTCGGCGCGGCGACGTAGTCAAACGGCGCGTATTCGGCATGCAGGGTCGCTTTCCAGGAATACACCTGCACCCGATACAGGCCCACTTCGCGCACCGAGGGCACCATCTCGCCGCTGAGTTTCAGGCTGCGCGGGGTCTGCAGCAGCGCGCCTTCGCGCTTGCGCCACACCTTACGCTGGTTGCCCTGCTCGTCCGGCTCGGTGACCTGCACGTCCTCGGTATACGGCAGCACCCGCACCGGCGCGATGAACTGCTGCTCGCCGGCCTTGCTCTGCGCTACCCGCTCCACCGCCTCGTCGCGGTAGCGGGCGCGGTCCTGCACGGCGCCGCGGATCAACAGCAACGGAATCAGCAACAGCAGGATCAGCCCGCCGATGGTGGCGAACCGCAACAACAGTTTCAGGGATTTCATCGGCCATCCTCATTCTTGGAGGTGGCCAGGGTGCGATGTGCCGGTGTGGAGGGTTTGAGGCGAATTTGAAGCGAATGTGAAGTGGGCGATCAGCTGGCGAATCGTCGTGCCTTGCTGCAATTAGAGGGGCTAACAAAAACTGGCAAGCGCTCGCCTGGGTCGAGGGCGCGGTGCCCTCGCCGCTCGCGGGACACGCCGTGAACCCATCCCTGGGGGCTCGGTGGCGGCATCCATGCCGCCACACGGTCCCGCAATCGGCGAGGACACCGCACCAGACAGGTTGCTGATTGCTTTATTGAGAACAGGACACGGCGCCAGCCAGTTTGCTGGATGCTTTGTTGAAAGCCATGACCACCGACCATCTCGACTGGTCCTTGCCTGCCCACCGTCGCGGGACCTTACGCGGCATGGATGCCGCGTAAGAGCTTACAAGGACGTACTTGCAGCGTGTCCCGCGATGGTGGGCGGGCAAGGGCCCTGCAGCAAACCCGCGGCATCGAGGGCGCGGTGTCCTCACCGCTCCAGAAAGTGAGTCGGCTGCTTTGTTGAAAGCCTGCCTGTTGATCTCGTTGCGTTGCGAAGCTGATCGGATGCACGGTTATCCAGACAACGCGTGTATACCTTGCTTGCAACCATGCGCACCGACCATCTCCACTGGTCCTTGCCCGCCCACCGTCGCGGGACCTTACGCGGCATGGATGCCGCGTAAGAGCTTACAAGGACGTACTTGCAGCGTGTCCTGCGATGGTGGGCGGGCAAGGGCCCTGCAGCCAGGCAGCAGATCAGCTGGCAAGCCGCCCAGCCGCCAGCAGATCAGCTGGCCTGCAGTAGGCTGGCGTGAAGTAGTTTTGTTAGCCGCTCTTGGTGCGTCAGCCAGCCGGCAGCCGCAACGTCGCCATCGCGCCGCCGCCCTCGCGGTTGCCCAGCGCTACTTCGCCGCCGTGCAGGCGCGCAACTTCCCGCACGAACGGCAAGCCGAGCCCGGAACTGCGTTGCCCGGTCTGCGGGCGGGCCAACGAGTAGAAACGCTCGAATACCCGTTCCACTGCGTAGTCCGGCACGCCGCTACCACGGTCTTGCACCGACACCTGCAATTTTCCATCGTGCAACTGCGTACGCAATTGCACGGTGCTGCCTTCCGGCGAAAACGCGACTGCGTTTTCCAGCAGATTGATCAGCGCCTGGCGCAGCAGAAACCCGTCGCCGAGCACGTAGTGCTCGCGCGCTGCATCAGATGCGACATCGATCTCCACCCGCACGCCGGCCGCTGTCGCGCGTGGCAGAACCGCATCCACTGCTGCATGCAGCAAGCCAGCCACCGCGATGCGCTCGCGCTTTTGCAACCAACCGTGCTGCTCCACCTCGGCCAGTGCCAGCAGCTTGTCGATGGTCTCGGTCAGCCGCAGCTCCTGCGCACGAATGCTGGCCACGAAGTGCTGGCGATCGGCTTCCGGCAGTGGCTCGCTCAACAGTTCGGACGCACCGCGGATTGCCGCCAGCGGGCTCTTCATCTCGTGCGTCAGCGACTGCACGTACTGCTCCACGTAGGCCTTGCCCTCCAGCTTGCGACGCATGCTTTCCAGCGCCTGGCCCAGATCGCCGATTTCATCGCCGCGCGGTTTGGGCGGCGGCACCGGAATGCCCGCGCTCACCGCCTGGGCGTAGCGGTTGAGCCGGCCGATGCCGCGCATCAGCCACCATGTCATCAAGATGCCGATCAATGCGGAAATGCCGATCAACCAGGCCCCGCGCTGCAAAATGTTGCGCTGGCTGGCCTCGATAAACGGGTCGATGCTGCGATTGGGCTGCGCCAGCGTCAGCACGCCGATCAATTTGCCTGCATCGTTGGGTGCATAGATCGGCGCGGCCACATGCATCACCGTGGCGGTCGGGTCGCCATCGACCTCGGGGCTGGAACGCGCGCCATATTCGCCGCGCAAGGTGCGATAGACATCGTTCCAGCGCGAGTTGTCGCGGCCCACATCGCGGCCCAGCGAATCGAAGACGACCACGCCGCGCGCATCTGTCACGGTGACGCGGTACGCCACGTCGTTCTTACGGAACCGCCATACCCTGGCCTTGGGATCGCGCTGCTGCGCCTGCGCCACATTGCGCGCAAAGCTGCCGGTGGCGATGGTGCCGCCGGCCAATTCGCCGCTGGCCATTTCCGCCAGCACATTGGCCGCATCCACCAGGGTGGATTCCATCGCCTGGCGCACGCCCGGTTTGACCTCGTTGACGAACACCCGCATCACGAAGAATGCGGCCAGCCCGACAATCAGGAAGAAGCCCAGGAACAGCTTGAGACCGAGCCGCATGTCAGACCCCGACGATAAGAACGCGACGCATGCGCTCGGCCATGCCTACAGCTCCAGCGCGTAGCCAAGGCCACGGTGGGTGCGGATCGGGTCGGCCGGCACGCCGGCCTGGCGCAGCTTGCCGCGCAGCGTCTTGATGTGAGTATCGACAGTGCGGTCGGCACTGTCGGCGCTGGCATCCCAGCCGCGGTCCATCAGCTGCGCGCGGCTCAGGATCGCGCCGGGGCGCTGCAACAATGCCGACAGCAGCGCGTACTCGTAGCGGGTCAGCGGCAGCAACGCCTCGCCGTAGCGGATGCGGCTGCCCTCGCGATCGATCGCAAACGCGCCATGCGGCTGCCAGCCCGCTTCGACCACTGCGGCCACCGCGCGACGCCGCAGCCGCGCACGCACCCGCGCCACCAGCTCGCGCGGAGAGAACGGCTTGGCCATGTAGTCGTCGGCGCCCAGCTCGAAGCCGAGCACGCGGTCGATCTCGTCGTTGCGCGCGGTCAGAAAGATCACCGGCACGTCGCTGAAACTGCGCAGCGTGCGGCACACCTCGAAACCGTTGATGTCCGGCAGGCCCACGTCCAGCACCACCACATCGGCCGGGTCGGCGCGCAGCCGCGCCAATGCATCGCGACCCAGCAGGCAATGCTCGGGCGCATAGCCTTCGCTGCGCAGCGCGTACAGCACGGTATCGGCAATGGCGGCTTCGTCTTCGACGACGAGCACGCGGGCGGGGGACTCGGACATGGCGCGCAGCATAGCCGCATGCTGGCGCGGCCTGCAGGGCACCGCGTGCAACGCGACTGATCTAGGGCCTGTTAACACTAATGGCCCGAGCGATTAAACTATTGGGCATGGAGATCACGCCAGCACAATTTTCTCTGATCGAACACTGCCTCGCCGGCGCAGCGCGGCAATGTCAGCATGACCAACCTGCAAGTGGTCAACGCCATCCTTTACGTTGCCGAGCATGGCTGCAAATGGCGCGGCCTACCCAAGCGCTTTGGCAACTGGCATACGGTCTACACACGCATGAACCGTTGGGCCAAGGCGGGTGTGCTGGACCGGATGTTCGCCCAATTGCAGAAGTCCCAGATCGTGCGCATCAAGATCGAAGCAGTCTCGCTGGACTCCACCAGCGTCAAGGTCCATCCCGATGGCACGGGTGCATTAAAAAACGGCCCGCAGGCCGTCGGCAAGTCTCGCGGTGGATGGAACACCAAGATTCATATGGTTGCCGCAGATGCTCGAACAGCCATCACCTTTGGATTGACGCCTGGCAACGTGCATGACGCACCTGCAGGCCGCGCGTTGCTTGAACACCTGGGGCCAGTGGAGCGGCCGATTCATTTGTTGATGGACCGTGCTTACGAAGGCAACGAAACACGCCAGTTGGCGCTCGATCTTGGCTTCGTGCCGGTGGTCCCGCCGAAATCCAATCGGGTCGAGCCTTGGGAATACAACCGGGAGATGTACAAGCGGCGTAACGAAGTGGAGAGACTGTTCCGTCGCTTGAAAGGCTACCGCCGGATTTTCTCGCGCTTCGAGAAGCTGGATGTCATGTTCCTTGGATTCCTCAGCTTCGTCCTAGTCGTTGATGGGCTTCGGATGTGTTAACAGGCCCTAAAACGGCGCAACACCCTCTAAACTGCTGCGATGAACTATCGCCACGCCTTCCATGCCGGCAACCATGCCGACGTGCTCAAGCACATCGCCTTGCTGGCGCTGATCGACACCCTCAAGCGCAAGGACACACCGTTCTTCGTGCTCGATACCCACGCCGGGCGCGGGCGCTACCAGCTCGGTGGCGAAGAGAGCCGCAAGACCAACGAGGCCGATGCCGGGGTGATGCGGCTGATGGCCGAGTCGACCCTGCCCGAGGTGGTCGAGCGCTATCTGCGCGCGGTGCAGGCCGACAACCAGACCGTCGCCCGCCCGTCCACACCCGGCCAGAAACCGGCGCGGCCCACTGCCGGCATCCAGATCAACCACTACCCCGGCTCGCCGTTGCTGGCCGCACAAGCGCTACGCGAGCAGGACCGCATGGCGTTCTGCGAGTTGCAGCCGGAAGAGGCCGAGGCGCTCAAGCGCCTGTTCGCCAAGGACAGCCGCGTGCGCGTGCATGCCGGCGATGGCTGTGAAGCGATTCGCGCCTTCGTGCCGCCGCGCGCGGGCGAGACCAAGATCGGCCGCGGGCTGGTGCTGATCGACCCGCCGTACGAGTCGCAAGAGGCCGAGTACCCGCAAGTCATCCACAGCGTGCGCGAGACCCTGGCGCGCTGGCCGCAGGCGATGTGCATGGTGTGGTACCCGATCAAACTGCGCCGCAGCCTGCAGCCGTTCATGCGCAAGGCGGCCACGCTGCCGGCCAAGTCGGTGCTGGTGGCCGAGCTGCAGGTGCGCCCGGACGACTCGCCGCTGCGCCTGACCGGCAGCGGGCTGCTGATCGTCAATGCGCCGTGGCAGTTCGACCAGGTGCTGGCACCCGCGCTGCCGGTGCTGAAGAAGCACCTCGGCGAGGCCGGTGCCTCGACCCGGCTGGAATGGCTGCGCCAGGACGCCTGAGTCATCAGGGCCGGGCGTGCCTTCGCCTCGGCAAACGCAGCTGCATACTCACGACTGGATCACGGTATCGCTCGGTACAGTAATGTGGGAAGCACTGCCACCCTCCAAACGGCCCCCAGCGGCGCACCGGATTCATTCACGGTTGTGCGCTGGGCTGGTGCCAGAATCTTCCGATCTTCAAGGAACACCGGTCATGGCCATTCGCAATCGCATGCCTCCCTGGCATGAAAACTTCAGTCTGCCCAATGGCCGCACCCTTCTGCTCCGACCGATCCGTCCTGAGGACGGTCCGCCGCTGCAGGGGGCTTTCAGCCTGTTGGGACCGGAGGAAATCCGCGAGCGCTTCGTGCGCTCCTCCGCCGAAATCACCCCGGAGATGGTCCAGCGCCTGACCCATCCCAATCCCAAGAGCGAAATCGTACTGGTCGCCGCCGAGCAGTTGCCGCCGGGCGAGGCGCTGGTTGGCGCAGTCGCGCGCGCAGCGCTGGTGCCGGGCACCCGCCAGGCCGAGTACACCATCCTGGTCAGCAGCTTCGTCGCCGGCCAGGGCCTGGGACGGCAGCTGATGCGCAAGCTGGTCAAGTGGGCGCGGCGCAAGTATCTCGACTGCCTGTTCGGCGATGTGCTGCAAAGCAACGTGCCGATGCTGCAGTTGGCCGAGTCGCTGGGCTTCAAGCCGCAGCCGCATCCGGATTCGCCGGAGCTGGTGCGCATGGTGTTGGAGCTGGATGCCTGATTCGCCGGGATTCGGGATTCGGGATTCTGCCTAAAGCGGGTGATCTGTGGCTTGGTTGCAAGGCCCTTGCCCGCCCACCATCGCGGGACACGCTGCAAGTACGTCCGTGTAAGCTCTTACGCGGCATCCATGCCGCGTAAGGTCCCGCGACGGTGGGCGGGCAAGGACCAGTCGAGATGGTCGGTACGTATGGTTTTTAACAAAGCAGCCAGCAAACTTTCTGGTGCGGTGCCCTCACCGATTGCGGGACCGTGTGGCGGCATGGATGCCGCCACCGAGCCTACATGGACGTACTTGCGGCGTGTCCCGCGAGCGGTGAGGGCACCGCGCGCTCGACCAACCGGGCTTTTGACCTACGCCTCCGACTGCATCTTGCACCACGGGGTGCTTGCCAAGGTTTGCCGGGTGCCAGAAAGGCGGTACGTAACGCTAGACCCTGCAGCGCCCTTCTGCGCAGGTGGCCAGACGCCGGGTTTCACACCGGATGGACCGGTCGCAGCGGGCGCTCTGGTAAAATTGCGGGCTGATGCCGTCGCCAACCACCTTCCCCTCTCCGCCGCTGCCCAAGTCCGGCCAGCTTCGTGCCTATTGGCGCGCCCCGTCTTCTCCGACTGCGCTGGCCTGGTCGATCGCGCGCGCCGCCGAGGCGCATGCCGGCCCGCTGCTGGTGATCGCACGCGATAACCAGAGTGCGCACCAGATCGAATCGGATCTGCATGCCCTGCTCGGCGAACACGCCACGCTGCCGGTGGTGCCGTTTCCCGATTGGGAAACCCTGCCCTACGACCAGTTCAGCCCGCACCCGGAAATCATCAGCCAGCGTTTAGCTGCGCTGCACCGTTTGCCCACACTGACCCGTGGCGTGGTGATCGTGCCGGTGCAGACGCTGATGCAGCAATTGGCGCCGCTGAGCTATATCGTCGGCGGCAGCTTCGATCTCAAGGTCGGGCAGCGGCTGGATCTGGATGCGGAAAAACGCCGCCTGGAAAGCGCCGGCTACCGCAACGTGCCGCAGGTGATGGACCCGGGCGATTTCGCGGTGCGTGGCGGCTTGCTGGACGTGTTTCCGATGGGCGAAGCCACGCCGTTGCGCGTAGAGCTGCTGGACGAGGATATCGACTCGATCCGCGCCTTCGACCCGGAATCGCAGCGCTCGCTGGACAAGGTCGATGCCGTCAAATTGCTGCCCGGCCGCGAAGTACCGATGGACGATGCCAGCATCGAACGCGTGCTGGCTTGCCTGCGCGAGCGCTTCGACGTGGATACCCGGCGCAGCGCGCTGTATCAGGATCTGAAATCGGGCCTGGCGCCGTCGGGGGTCGAGTATTACCTGCCGATGTTCTTCAGCAAGACTGCCACCTTGTTCGATTATCTGGACAAGCGCACGCTGCCGTTGATTGCCACTGGCGTGTCCAACGCGGCCGATACGTTCTGGGCGCAGGCGCAGGACCGCTATGAGCAACGCCGTCACGATGTGGAACGCCCGCTGCTGACGCCGGAAGAGTTGTATCAATCGCCGGATGCACTGCGCGAGCGGCTCAACAAGCTGGCACGTATCGAAGTCTGGGCCAGCGATCACCCGCGCATCGACGAGGCCGCCGCACTCGGCGACCAACCGTTGCCGCCGCTGCCGGTGGCGGCAAAGGACGCCCCGGCCGGCCAGGCCCTGGCCTCGTTCCTGAGCCATTACCCGGGCCGCGTGCTGGTAGCGTCCGATTCGGCCGGCCGCCGCGAAGCCTTGATGGAAGTGCTGGCCGCCGCGCAGTTGAAGCCGGAGGTCGTCGCCGACCTGCCCGCCTTCCTGGCCGCACCCAAGCTGCGCTTCGGCATTACCGTGGCGCCGTTGGAAGACGGCTTTGCGCTGGATAACCCGCAGATTGCGGTGCTGACCGAGCGCCAGCTGTTTCCCGAGCGGGCCAACCAGCCGCGTCGCACGCGACGTGTGGGCCGCGAGCCGGAAGCGATCATCCGCGATCTGGGCGAGCTGTCTGAAGGCGCGCCGATCGTGCACGAAGACCACGGTGTGGGCCGCTACCGCGGGCTGATCGTGCTCGATGCCGGTGGCATGCCCGGCGAGTTCCTGGAAATCGAATACGCCAAGGGCGACCGGCTGTATGTGCCGGTGGCGCAGCTGCATCTGATCAGCCGCTATTCGGGCGCCTCGGCCGAGACCGCGCCGCTGCACTCGCTGGGCGGCGAGCAATGGACCAAGGCCAAGCGCAAGGCGGCCGAAAAGGTCCGCGACGTGGCGGCCGAGTTGCTGGAAATCCAGGCGCGCCGACGCGCGCGTGCCGGTCTGGCCTTGCAGGTGGACCGCGCGATGTACGAGCCGTTCGCGGCCGGCTTTCCGTTCGAAGAGACGCCCGATCAGTTGGCCGCCATCGATGCCACGTTGCGCGATCTGGGCAGCAGCCAGCCGATGGACCGCGTGGTCTGCGGCGACGTGGGTTTCGGCAAGACCGAGGTTGCGGTGCGCGCCGCGTTCGCTGCGGCCAGCGCCGGTAAACAGGTCGCCGTGCTGGTGCCGACCACGCTGCTGGCCGAGCAGCATTACCGCAATTTTCGCGACCGCTTCGCCGATTACCCGATGAAGGTGGAAGTGCTGTCGCGCTTCAAGAGCACCAAGGAAATCAAGGCCGAGTTGGAGAAGGTCGCCAGCGGCGATATCGACGTCATCATCGGCACGCACCGCCTGCTGCAGCCAGACGTGAAGTTCAAGGATCTGGGCCTGGTCGTCGTTGACGAAGAACAGCGCTTCGGTGTGCGGCAGAAGGAAGCGCTCAAGGCGATGCGCGCCAACGTGCATCTGCTCACGCTCACTGCCACGCCGATTCCGCGCACGCTCAACATGGCCATGGCCGGCTTGCGCGATCTATCGATCATCGCCACTCCGCCGCCGAACCGGCTCGCCGTGCAGACCTTCATCACCGCCTGGGACAACGCGCTGCTGCGCGAGGCCTTCCAGCGTGAGCTCAGTCGCGGCGGGCAGCTGTATTTCCTGCACAACGATGTGGAAAGCATCGTGCGCATGCAGCGCGAGTTGTCCGAGTTGGTACCGGAGGCGCGCATCGGCATCGCGCATGGGCAGATGCCCGAGCGCGAGCTGGAACGGGTGATGCTGGATTTCCAGAAGCAGCGCTTCAATGTGTTGCTGTCGACCACGATCATCGAATCGGGCATCGACATTCCCAACGCCAACACCATCATCATCAACCGCGCCGACCGCTTCGGCCTGGCCCAGTTGCATCAGTTGCGCGGCCGCGTCGGTCGTTCGCATCACCGCGCTTACGCGTATCTGGTGGTGCCGGACCGGCGCTCGATCACCGCCGATGCCGAAAAGCGTCTGGAAGCGATCGCCTCGATGGACGAGCTCGGCGCCGGCTTCACGTTGGCGACGCACGATCTGGAAATCCGCGGCGCCGGCGAGCTGCTGGGCGAAGACCAGAGCGGGCAGATGGCCGAGGTCGGCTTCAGCCTCTACACCGAGCTGCTGGAACGCGCGGTGCGCAGTATTCGCCAGGGCAATCTGCCGGATCTGGATGCAGGCGACGAAGTGCGCGGTGCCGAGGTCGAGCTGCATGTGGCCTCGTTGATTCCCGCAGATTATCTGCCCGATGTGCACACCCGGCTGACGCTGTACAAGCGCATCTCCAGTGCGCGCAACAGCGATGCCCTGCGCGAATTGCAGGTGGAAATGATCGACCGCTTCGGCCTGTTGCCGGATCCGGTCAAGCATCTGTTCGCCATTGCCGAGCTCAAGCTGCAGGCCAATGCGCTGGGTGTGCGCAAGCTGGATCTGGGCGAAAACGGCGGCCGTCTGGTGTTCGAAGCCAAGCCGTCGATCGACCCGGTCGCGGTGATCCAGATGATCCAGAAGCAGCCCAAGATCTACACCATGGACGGCCCGGACAAGCTGCGCATCAAGCTGCCGCTACCGGACGGCGTGGATCGTTTCAACGCCGCGCGTGGCTTGTTGACGATGCTGGCGCCGAGATGACGCCGAGGCGATGTCTGTAAACAGGCCGGTGTATGCGGGTCGGCGAGAACGCTTGAGGGCCCACTCGCCTCGGTCATCGCGCAAGCGCTGGCTGATGACGAAAAGTACGCGACCCGTATCTAAGTACTCAGGCACGATATCGACGAAACAATCCGGATGCAGATAGATCGGACCTCATCGGAATCGGAGACGTTTGCGGGCATTTATTGCAACGTGGATTTGCGCAGCGTGATCTCACGATACTGACCGCGATCACCGTATCGCGGCCCTTTCTTCTCGAACTCGGCGCATAGCCTGTCTTCGCCGCAGGCAACGAGGTTGGCGCGGGTCACACGATCCAGATAGTCGATCTCTGCACGACGCTGTTTGGCTTCGGCCAGAATCGGCGTTGCGCCTTTGACAGCGTAACCAGCCGCGCCCACGCACATGATCGCCCCAACGATCATCGCAGCGAATCCGATCCACATGCGTCGCGTGGCTGTTGTTTCCAGAGACTGCTGTGCTTGCGTATAGCGGTAGGTGGCGTGGTGGAGCGTCTGGTCTGCATCGACCATCTTCTTGTTGAATCGCTCCACCGCCGGTTCCAGCGCCTGCGTCAACGCCTGATTGGTCAATTGCGTCAGCCGGGGGAGCGCGTTCTCCACCACGCGATTGACGCGTTGATCGGCGTTATTGACCGCGCTCTGTAGCAGCTGCAGTTGTTGCCGCACGAGATCTTCCAAGGACTGTTCTCGCTGTTGCAGCACCGCGATCAGTCCTGCCATGGCCTTGATTGATTCTCGCGTCGCATGGTCCAGCTGGTTGGCTTCAGGCAGCGCCGAGGTGTTCTTCATGTCCATAATATTCCCCTGAAAATTACACTGTGTGCATGGTCTTCCAGCTACCCGCCGCCTCCACCGCCCCCTCCTCCACCACCACCGTCGCCCACCACCACCTCCGTCACCTTGCGGGCCGTTTTGCATCGCCGGTGCATTGGCAAACTGTGGCAGCGTCATCACCATCACCGGGCCACGGCTGGTCTGTACCTCTGTTGAGACGTCCATGCCCAATGCCTGGCGCGTGGTCACCTGTTCCTGTGCCTCTTGCAATGCCTTGGCTTCCAGATGTTCGTGGCCCTGCTGTGCGAGGGCATTGCTATACGCGCTGTTGGCGACCCGGCTCAATGCCTGTTCGATCGCAAGATCGTTCTTGGAATCGAGGGCGTACAGCAGATCATCCACATCGGGATCGCCGGTGATGTTCTTGCGCGTAGGCGGTGGCCGATCGTCCTGCTCGCCAACCGCTTGCGCACCGGCAGCAAAAGCATAGCGTTGCGGCACGGCGTCCGCTGGCGCGGGGGCTGGCCGTCTGAGCGCGGAGGGGCCATCGGGATCGTACCCATTACGTAATTCCAGCTCGGTAAACGGCTGCTCACCGCGCTCCACGCGCGCTTGCCGCGCTTCTGCGACGCGGGTTTCTGTTTCGAGATCCTGTTCGATCTGGATGCGGAGCGCATGCATGGTGCGCGTTATTTCCTCCCAGGAGTCTGGATCCGCAAGCACAGGTGTGGCAAGAAGATCTTGCTCAGCTGCTTGGGACACGGAAGGCGACTGCCGCGCATCGGCCACACCCTCGGGCATCTCGGTAGAACGGTCAGCCGTCGGCGTGGCCAGGGATGGCGCTGCCGCTTGTGCAAGGTGTGCAAACGATGGCAACGCTGCTGGGGCATTGGGCGCTTCCAGCACGTAAGGCAGCGGCGTCTGTTGCTGTTGCTCGTCGCTGCGTTCTACAACGATCGATGTAGCGAGCGACGGAGCAGGCAGCGCGTTCGTCATCTGACCAAGATGCGCGTGCGCTTGCTCTTCTGTCAGCTGCGCCAACGCTTCATGATGCGCAGCCGAGGCTTGCATCGTCGGCAGCTCTTGACCGGTATGCGCACCCGCATCCTGCTGCGGATATGCTGGCGATGCATGCGCACTCGCGGTGGTCTGCTGCGACAGTTGCGTGGCTTCTTGTGTGCCTGACTCTAGCGTTTGCGGGCCTTGCGCCTGTTGCGGAGCGATATCGATCGTATGCAATTGCCCGCGCTGGGCCTGCTGCTCTGGCGTGGTTTGGGCGAGCTCAGTCTGGACCTGACGCTGCTGCTGTTCGCGCGCGTGAATATCCTGCGTTTGTAACTGCGATGGCTGGTACTGCTGTACGTCCCGGGCCTGATGCTGCTCGCGCTCTTGAACACTCTGCGTATGGATGGACGGCAGCTCGCGCTGCTGCGCGTGTTGTGCCTGAAGCGATTGCGCCTGCTCGCCTTGCAGCGCCTTCGGGCCATGAAGCGGCTGTTGTTCATGCCGTTGAGCGTTCTGCGCTTGTTTCTGTTCTTGCTCGTGTTGCTGGGCATCCTGCGCCTGATGTGTCTGGGTTTCGCGCTGCTGAACCTGACGCTGTTCTTGTTGGATCTGTTGTGTGTCCTGCGCCTGCCGTTGCTGCTCACGCTGTTGGGTGTGTTGTGCTTGCTGTGCTTGTTTTTCCTCTTGCTCCCGTTGCTGCAGCACCTGGCCCTGATGCGCAAGCGTTGCGTGGGCTTGCAGCGCCTGTGCGGCGCGCCCACGCTCTTCATGTACGGACTGCGCTTGCAACGTGTGCTCGCGCACCTGCGCAGCCTGCTGCTCCTGCGCCTGGCGTTCCTGCTGTGCGCGTTCCTGACGCGCTTGTGCGGCGCTGGCTGCCTGCATCCGCACCTGCATATCCATCACCAGCTGCGGGCTGGCAGATGCGTTGGAGCTCGACGTGTCGCTGTCGGCCGATCCCTCGGCTGCTTGCGTTGTGGATGTCGGTCGCTGAGCAAGCACATCGGCAGAGGAGGAACGCGCTTGCCTTTGCGCTTGCACTTCGCTCAGTGCCTGACGGATATCTTCACTGCTGGTAACGGCAGCAATGCGATCCACGCCATCGGGCCCACGCTGAAAATGGGCAATCGGGCTGTCGGCCCCGAACACGCCGCCTGGCCCGCGCTGCAATTGCATCGCGCCATCGCCGGAGAGCCCCGCTGTTTCGCGCGTGCGCTGGGTCGCCAACTCGATCGCCTCACGCCACTGCGGCTGCAACTCCGTTCCAACGAGACGGTAGCGGTACAACGTCTGCTCGCGCTGCACGTCCTGTGGCGATGGCGGCGATTGCTGGATGGATGCAACCGCCTGCGCATGCTCGGCCAAGGCCGGTTGCAGGATCGCACGGGTGGTATCCAGTTCCCGCGCCAAATTGCCTGTCGCAGCGCCGCCCTCGCCCGCCCAACGGCCGTCGGCATCGCGGCGATACTGCTGGCCATCCGAGGCGTTCAGTGCGTCTGGATTCGGCAAGGCCTGCTGCATCGCGTCGGAGAGCGGAAGACCATCGGCAGCCCAGCCACTGCGGTGATGGGCCAGTTCATAGCGCGCGGCGATGGCGCCAGGGCTGTTGGCGATGTTGCGGGCGATCACCGCCTCGGCTTGCGCATCCAGTTCTGCCGCACGCGCAGGCGCCGCGGTTTCCTGCACGTAGACGCCGCGATCGTTTGCGCCCGCGATGCCGGTCTTGATCTGGCGATGCCATTGGCCATCCGATGCATCGCGCATCCAGTCGGCGGCGCTCAGGCTCGGGGTGTCGGTGTCGCTCGCAGGAAGGCGATAGGGATTCTGCGGCGAAGGTGCGTCGCGCAACGCCAGTTCCGCCGCTGCATTGGTGGCCTGGTAATTCAGTTCGCGGGCTTTTTCGTAGCTGGCGGTGATCCGTGTGGAATTGGGATTTTCGCTGCCATCGTTCGTGGCATCAGCCATTCCATCGCGCGACCACGCGGTGCCGTTGAACGCCCACTGCACACCCTGGCGGTCGGTCTGCTGGTAAATGGCGCGGTTGTCGAGCAGATCGGCCGCCTTCTCGCCGGCCTTGCTCATGAAGTACGCATCGGCCGCGATCAGCGCCATTGGGCCAGCACCGGAGGCACCCAACGCATACGCAGCGGCCGTGCCGCCGGCCCAGCCGCCGACATTGCGGCCGGCAAAATGTGCAAGTTCCGAGCGTGCGGCCAGCGGATTATTTTGCGAGAGCAACGTGGCGATTTTCTCGCCGGACTGTGTCGCTTCGTAGAGCGTGGTGGCTACGCCCAGCGCCCCGGCGGCTTTGAAGCCGGGGCGGTCGAGCATGGGTGGTGGGTAAGGCCGGAGTTCGACACCGGGCGTGCGCAACAGGCGTGCAGTGAGCGCATCGCCCTCTGTCAACGCGGCATCGGCCAGCTGCGCGCTGCGTTGCACTGGCCGTGCGGTCTGTGCCATAGGTGCAAATGCGCTGTGCAGCGGTTCGGGCATATGCGAAGGAAGTTGCACCACTTCGCCCGGTTGCGCATAACGCGCGTAGTCGGCGGTGAGTTGATGCACCTGCCCAGCGGACGTGGCACGGTCCATCTTCGGCGTGTTGCGGAACAGCACATTGCCCTCTTCCGAGCGGTGAATCACATTCATGCGCGCATCGGTCGGCTCGTGCATGCGCGGCAGCAATGGCTCGCTTAGCAAGCCGTTGTGGTAGTCGGTCATCAGGTTGAGGCTGCGCACGCCGATGCCACCGCGCAAGTAAGTACCGGCGAGATCCGAGTGCGCACCGGCCACGGTGAGATGCAAGAAGCGGCCGACCCCTGACACCCCCTGCGGCAGGATCAGATCGACTGGAAACAGTCCACGCCGCTCATGCGCAGCGCTGAGCTGAAAGCCCGATACCACCGACGGCGGCAAGCGGCGGTCGAACAGCTCCATATAGCCGGTGGGTACCGGGTCGTAGAGGCCCACGCTCATCGGGGTCAGGCCGGGAGGCTGGTGATAGCGGTTGTAGAGCGGTAGCCCGTCTTCACCGATGCCGCGAATGCCGCCCTTCAGATTGGGAATGCCGCGTGCGTCTATCATGCGGGCCAATAGCGGAACCTGGCTGGCACCGCGACTGAAACCTTCAAGATGAAAAGCAATCTTGGCCTCGGGATCGGCCTGGAAGATATTCTGTGATTGTGTCTTCAAACGCTCATACATTTCGTTCGCACGCGCCAGGCTTGTGCGGCCGGTTGCACTGTCCACGGTCCGCGCCAGAACTTCGTCCTGGGTGCCGGGGCCTTCGATGTATTCGACGCGGATGCGTTCCACGCCAGCGTCTTTCAAATCTCTAACTTGCTGACGAAATTTGGCGACATTGGTGGCATGCAACGGATCTTTGTCGGCATCATTGCCGGTGCCATCCATCAGGCCCACGATTAGATAGGAGTGCGGGTCGGCACGATCCAGTAGCTGCGGCACCTTGAACCGATAGAGTTCGTCGGCTGCTTGTTTGTACGTACGCAAATGCTCATGCGTCGCGGCATAGTGCGACACGTCATCCAGCGGCAGACCATCTTCACCCAGCTGCAGAACGATCTTCTTGTCCATATCGAGCGCTCGCTCAGTAGGTCTTGGTCCAGGCCAGGATCAATTCGTTACGGCTGATTTTTATGTGCGGATCGTGCTCGGGGTCCGCCAGGTGCTTGGTCAGGACATCGGCCCGCATATAGACATTGATGGTGCGGTCGTTGACTTCCAGCAAGATGTAAACGTGATGCCGCCCGTTTGCCGAGTAGCCATAGACCAAGAAAAATTCATCAACATCCTCTTTGGGGACGTTGTGCAGGATCAAATGGCCTGGAAAGATCGTCTCGAAATCGATCTCGACATAGCGCTCCACGCCGTCCATTGCGGTCCAGCGGATATCCACCGTCGATGGAAACCCGCGCGTCTCGAACTCTTCGGTACTGCCGAAGCCGCCTGTCCAGTCATCTTTCCAGTTCGGCTTGGGGGGCGCACCAGAGGGCTTGTCCAGATAACTGGAATGCTGCTGCCGCGCAAAGATGATGCTGCACCGCATAACGTGATAACACCGCGGATCAAACGAATAACTATCGAACCGCAGCGGCCACGGCTCGCCCGGCTTTTTTCTTGCCAGATGCAGATTAGGAATGTTGAACATGTGGAGGGACTCCATGTCGAAGGGCGCGGGAGTAAGTTAGGTGGGCATCAGACAGAGCACACTCAGCGAAATATAGCAAAGCAGGCTCTTCCTGCGTCCAAGAAATGCACCGCATCGTCAATTCGATCGCCTCCCGCTGATCACGCTAGGAGTGCGGGTCGGCATGATCCAGTAGCTGCGGCACCTTGAACCGATAGAGTTCGTCGGCCGCTTGTTCATAGCTACGGAGATGCTCCGGCGTCGCAGCATAGTGCGACACGTCATCGAGCGGCAGACCATCTTCGCCCAGCTGCAGAACAATCTTCTTGTCCATGTCGAGCGCTCACTCAGTAGGTCTTGCTCCAGGCCAGGATCAGTTCATCACGGCTGATCTTCTTGAGCGGATCATGTTCTGGATCGACCAAATGTTTGGTCAGGATGTCGGACCGCATATAGACGTTGATCGTGCGGTCGTTGACTTCCAGAAGGATGTAAACGTGATTGCGCCCGTTTCCAGAAAATCCGTAGACCAAAAAGAACTCATCGATATCTTCTCTGGCAACGCTATGCAGGATGAAATGGCCGGGGAAAATTTTCTCGAAATCGACTTCGACATAGCGCTCCGCGCCGTCCATCGCCGTCCAGCGGATATCGACTGTCGATGGAAAGCCGCGCGTCTCGAACTCTTCGGTGCTTCCGAAACTTCCAGTCCAGTTATCCTTCCAATTCGGCTTGTAAGGATCTCCGGAAGGCTCAGCCACATGGAGAGAATGCTGTTACCGAGCAAAGGTGATGCTGCATCGCAAGGTGTGATAACAGCGCGCATCGAATGAGTAACTATCGAACCGCAGCGGCCAAGGCTCGCCTGGCTTTTTTCTTGCCAGATGCAGATTAGGGATGTTGAACATGTCGGGAGACTCCATGTCGAAGAGCGCGGGAGTGAAGCAAGTAGGTGCCAGCTACATCACACTCAGCGAAATATAGCAAAGCAGGCTCTTCCTGCGTCCAAGCAACGCACAGCTGCGTCACCAACTCGATCACCTCGCGCCACGGCGGCTACAACTCCGTTCCCACAACACGGTAGCTATATAACGTCTGCTCGCGCTGCACTTCCGCCGGCGAGGGCGGCAATTGCTGGATGCTTGCAACCGCCTGAGCATGCTCGGCGAAGGGCGGTTGCGGGATCGCGCGGGTGGCGATGCTGCACAGCAAGCTGCTAAGTCCTTACGGGCCAAGCTCACCACCAGTTCGCCGTCGCGCATGCGGATATCCAGCTTGCTGCCAATGACAAAGCCCAGTTGCTCCAGCCAGCGGCCGCGCAGGCGCAATGTCGGCACGCGTTGCTGGCTGGCGGCATAGTAGCCATAGCCGATGGTGCACTGCTGCGGTGGACGCGGGCGGCGAGGGGCGCGTTGCTGACGTGCAAGATCGGCGGCATCGGCTTCCGCTACCTCGTCGACTGTGAGCATGCGAGGTGGCGATGGTTCCACGATGCGCCAGACCGCGTCGCGCTTGGGCTGATGTGGTACACGCTTGCGCGCATTGTTGGGGCTGGACGGCAGTTGACGCATGACAAATCCTCCTTGATGAACGGCCCCGCCGCCACGTGGCGGCGAGATGTCGGGAGGTTAGAAACCGCTAGTAGTCGGCGGGCGTATTTCCCCGAAGGGTGTTGTATTAGCCGCCCTCCCGACGCAGGCATCACGTCGGCTGCACCTGCAAAAAATGCAGGCACAAAAAACCCACCGGTTTGACGGAGGTGGGTACCGCTACTAGGGGAGTTTCTACGCTCCTTGAGGTAGAGCTTGCTGCTGACTGATTGGGTTGTCAACTGAAAGAGATAGCAGATTCAGCGTGCGCTATCGGGTCGGCTAGCCACACCGTTCGCAGTGATCCATAAGCAGCCCAAGATCTACACGATGGACGGCCTGGACAAGCTGCGCATCAAACTGCCACTGCCGGAAGGTGTGGATCGCTTCAATGCCGCGCGTGGCTTGTTGACGATGTTGGCGCCGAGATAATCCGCTATCGCTGGTTGCGCTTGCTTCGTGTGACGACCTCGACCATAGAAGACGCAAGGATGCGTCGGGCGCGTTATGGCAATGGCATAAAGGCGACTCGGACGTGATGCGGAATTTTCGCTAAAACCCATCGCGCCATTTAATCCAACGCACGCCGCAACGCGCTTGTTTCATGCGCATTATCTGCAGCGACGCTGCAAATCTCGGCAAGCGCACGCATTAAAGAATTCGACCGAAATGCGGCTATCTGTCCTGCAGGACTGTCCGGGACATTCGACTCCCGAGACTGCTTGCGACAAACCTGAGCAATTAATGCCCAGGCAGTGATGGATTTCTCAAATCCGTCACCGCGCTGAATTTTGCCTAAATATTCCTGCCGCGCGCCGATACCTGCATAGACCGGCATGTCCCCGTGTGCAGAGCTGCCCACGCAAGCCCACGCCGGAGCGACCTTCTTCCGCGTCATGGCGCGCATCCGTGCGCCATCGCATCGCTTGAGGCATCAATGAACACGCCACTGTCCGCTCTACCCGCGCCGCTGACACTCGCCCTGGAAGGCGAGATGACGATCCGTCGCGCTGCAGAACTCAAGCCGCTCTTGCAGCCGGCATTGCTGCATCCGGGTGGTTTGCATCTGGACCTTGCTGCGGTCAGCGAGATCGACACCACCGGCCTGCAGTTGCTGCTGGCCACCAAGCAGGCGATCCAGGCCGATGGGCGGCCGTTTTCGCTCACCGATTCCAGCCGTGCAGTGGTCGATGTGATCGAATTGCTCGGCCTGCTCGAAGCGCTGTACCCGCATGCGGTCGCGTGCCTCGGCGAACGCATTCACTAACGGACAGGTAACACGCGCATGGACATGAACCAGCTGATGCAGACCTTTCTGGCCGAGAGCCGGGATCTGCTCGAAGACATGGAACGCCATCTGCTCGAAGCCGAGCGTGGCGAGTCTTCGCCCGATGCGGTCAACGCGATCTTTCGCGCGGCGCATACCATCAAGGGCTCGGGCGGGTTGTTCGATCTGCCGCAGCTGGTCGGCTTCACCCATGTGCTGGAAAGCGTGCTGGATCTGGTGCGCGAGGAAGCACTGACGCTGAGTTCGGAACTGATCGCGCTGCTGCTGGTGTGCTGCGATCACATCCACGCCTTGGTGGAAACCGCGGCCGATCCAAGCCACGCCGATGCGGCCGCACTGGCGACCGAGGCCGAGCCGTTGCTCGCGCAGTTGCAGACCTATCTGCAAGGCAGCGTGTGCGGCGTTACTGAGGCCGCCATCCAGCTCGGCACACCTGAAAAACAAAGTGGTTACTGGCGTATTTCGTTGACGCTGTTTGCCGACGCGCTGCGCTTCGGCAACTCGCCGCTCAAGCTGATTCGCAATCTGCGCGGGCTGGGTTCGGTCGAATCGATCAGCACCGACTACAGCCAATTGCCGAGCTTCGAAGCGCTCGATCCGGAAGCCAACTATCTCGGTTTCCAGATCCTGTTGCGCAGCGACGCCGACCGCGCCGCGATCGAAGAAGTGTTCGAGTTCGTGCGCGAGGATTGCGATCTTGAGATCACCTCGGTGACGGCGCCGACCGAGGCTGCCGCCCTTCTCGTCAGCGAGCCTGCAGCGCTTGCACCGGTCGCCAGCACGCTCGCTGCAGTACCGGCGGCAACCTCGGTTGCAACCCCGCCACGCGCCCCCCAGGACAGCGCCTCACGCAACGCCGAAGCGCGATCGATCCGTGTGGACGCCGACAAGCTCGATCGGATGATCGATCTGGTCGGCGAACTCATCATCGCGGTGGCCGGCACCAACGCCAACGCGCAACGCACCGGCGACGCCCAGTTGCTGGAATCGGCCTCGATCCTGGCCGGCCTGGTGGAAGACGTGCGCGAAAGCGCCCTGCAGCTGCGCATGGTCAAGATCGGTGGCACCTTCAGCCGCTTCCAGCGCGTGGTGCACGATGTGGCGCGCGAACTCGGCAAGGACATCGCGCTGGCGGTGGCCGGCGAAGACACCGAGCTGGACAAATCGGTGGTGGAAAAAATCGGCGACCCGCTCACCCATCTGGTGCGCAACGCGATGGATCACGGCATCGAGCCGGCCGATGTACGCGTGGCACGCGGCAAGCCCGCACGCGGCACCGTGGGTCTCAACGCGTATCACGACTCCGGCAGCATCGTCATCCAGATCACCGACGACGGCGGCGGCTTGAACCGCGACCGCATCCTGGCCAAGGCGCTGGAACGCGGGCTGATCGAGCCGGGCCGCCAGCTCAGCGACCGCGACGTGTTCGCGATGATCTTCGAGCCGGGCTTTTCCACTGCCGAAAAAGTCACCAATCTGTCCGGGCGCGGCGTGGGCATGGACGTGGTCAAGCGCAACATCACCGCGCTGCGCGGAACCGTAGAGATCGACAGCACCGCCGGCGTGGGCACCACCATTTCGGTGCGGCTGCCGCTGACACTGGCCATCATCAACGGCTTCCAGGTCGGTGTCGGCAAATCGGTGTTCGTGGTGCCGCTGGATGTGGTGGAGGAATGCGTGGAGTTCACGCCCGACTACGCCAGCGACTACATCGATCTGCGCGGCAGCGTGCTGCCGTATGTGCGCCTGCGCGAATTGTTCGCGCTCGGCGGCAAGACGCCTGCACGCGAAAGCATCGTGGTGATCCGCCAGGGCGCGCAGCGCTTCGGCCTGGTCGTGGACACCTTGCTGGGCGAATGGCAGACCGTGATCAAGCCGTTGTCCAAGGTGTTCGCACAGGTCAAAGGCATCAGTGGCTCGAGCATCCTGGGCAGCGGCGATGTCGCGCTGATTCTGGATGTGCCCAGCCTGCTCCAGCAATTGCATCCCAACCAGGACGCCCTGGCGGCCTGAGCGTTTACACCATCACTCCCCACATCACCGCGTTATTCGTTGTTCCCTGACCCCAGGAAGCTGCCGCCATGTCACACCGTCTCCCGATCGCCACCCAGTTGTGGTTTACCGCCGCCCTCGCCCTTGTTCTGCCCGTCATCGTGGTCGTGGCCGGCTTTGCGCTGACGCTGTCGCACGGCGCCCTGCTCGCCGCCAGCGTGGTGGCCGCACTCGTCAGCGGCGCGTTGCTGGCCTGGTCGATCCGCATCGCCAACGACTCGCTGAGTATCGCCACCACCACGCTGGACGCATTCGCGCGCGGCAACTTCGATGTGGCCATGCCACAGGTGCGCGATGAACAGGCTTGTGAGGTCTTGCGTGCACTGCGCAAGGTCCAAAGCAGCATTCGCCATGTCAACGACGAGATCAACCGCGTCTCGCAGGAACACGACGCCGGCGAGATCGATGCGCGCATCGACGTGGCTCGCTTCGATGGCGACTTCCGCACGATGGGCGAAGGCATCAACCGTATGGTCGCCAACCACATCGCGGTGAAGAAACAGGCCATGGCCTGCGTGGCCGAGTTCGGCCGCGGCAACTTCTCCGCCGAGCTGGAGCGCCTGCCGGGCAAGAAAGCCTTCATCAACGAGATCGTCGACCAGATCCGCGGCAACCTCACCGGCATGGTCGCCGAGGTCAACCGCATGGCGAGCGAGCACGATGCCGGCGACATCGACGTGGTCATCGACACGCAACGCTTCACCGGCGATTTCCGCCGCATGGCCGAAGGCATCAATGCGATGGTGGCCAGCCACATCGCAGTCAAGAAGCAGGCCATCGCCTGTGTGGCCGAGTTCGGCCGCGGCAACTTCACCGCGCAGCTGCCGCTGCTGCCGGGCAAGAAGCGCTTCATCAACGACACGCTGGAACAGGTGCGCGGCAGCCTCACCGGCCTGATCCGCGAGATCAACCACATGTCGGCCGAGCACGAAGCCGGCGATATCGATGTAGTGATCGACAGCAGCGGCTTCGACGGCGATTTCCGCAGCATGGCCACCGGCATCAACCAGATGGTGGGCGCGCATATCGCGGTGAAGAAACTGGCGATGGGCGTGGTGGCCGAATTCGGCCGCGGCAACTTCGACGCACCGCTGGCGCAGCTGCCGGGCAAGAAGGCCTTCATCAACGACACCGTGGAGCGTGCGCGCGGCAACCTGCGCAGCATTTCCGAAGTCATCCAGGTGATGGGCGCGATGGCCGAGGGCGATCTCACTCACACCGTGGAAGGCCGCTACGAAGGCGCATTCGCCGACATGCAGCGCTACGTCAACACCACCATGAGCCGGCTGACCGAGATCGTCGATGAGGTCAACCGCAATGCCGAGAACCTGGCCAGCGCCTCCGAACAGGTCAGCGCCACTGCGCAGGCGCTTGCACAGGCCGCCAGCGAGCAGGCGGCCGGCGTGGAAGAAACCAGCGCCTCGCTGGAACAGATGACCGCCTCCATCGCACAGAACACCGAGAACGCACGCGTCACCGACAGCATGGCCGCCAAGGCCGCCAGCGAAGCCGCAGACGGCGGCGACACCGTGCGCGCCACGGTGGTGGCGATGAAGGACATCGCCAAGAAGATCGGCATCATCGACGACATCGCCTACCAGACCAATCTGCTCGCGCTCAACGCCGCCATCGAGGCCGCGCGTGCCGGCGAACACGGCAAGGGCTTTGCGGTGGTCGCAGCGGAAGTGCGCAAGCTGGCCGAGCGCAGCCAGATCGCCGCGCAGGAAATCGGCGAGGTGGCCGGTTCCAGCGTGGAGCTGGCCGAAAGCGCCGGCCGCGTGCTCGGCGAGATGGTGCCCTCGATCCGCCGCACTTCCGACCTGGTGCAGGAAATCGCCGCTGCCTCCGAAGAACAGACCGCCGGCGTCAGCCAGATCAACACCGCCGTTGGCCAGTTGAACCAGACCACACAATCGGCGGCGGCCAATGCCGAAGAACTGGCGGCCACCTCGGAGGAAATGAGCGCGCAGGCCGAGCAGCTGCAGCAACTGATGGGCTTCTTCCGGCTCGGCAATGGCGGCCGCGCCGTGGCTTCAGGCAGCAGCAAGCCGGGTCCGCGCCGGATCGCGCCGCACAGCAACAGCACCGCGCTCAGCGCGCCACCGCGGCGCACCAACGTGCGCCAGATCAGCGCAGTGGCTGCCACCGCCGATGCGATCGACGAATCGCAGTTCGCCAGCTTCTGAGGAACCGACGATGCAATCGCACAGCGCAGCCAACACCGCCGCCGCGCCGTCCTCGACGGCACCGCAGCAATACCTGACCTTTCTGCTGGGCACGGAGATGTTCGGCCTGGGCATTCTCGGCATCAAGGAAATCATCGAATACCGCGCGCCCACCGACGTGCCGATGATGCCGCCGGCCCTGCGCGGGGTGATCAACCTGCGCGGCGCGGTGGTGCCGGTGGTGGATCTGCAGCAACGCTTCGGCCGCAACGCCAGCGCAATCACCAAGCGCAGCTGCATCGTGATCGTGGAGATCGCCCATGGCGGTACGCAGCAGGTGCTCGGCTTGCTGGTGGATGCGATCAGCGAAGTGCTGGACATCGCGCCCGATGACATCGCCGGCGCGCCCAGCTTCGGCGCCGGCATCGCCCGCGATTTCATCCAGGCCATGGCCAAGATCGGCAAGCGCTTCGTGATCCTGCTCGATGCCGATGCCGTGCTGAGCAACGACACCCTCGCCCAGCTTCCTGTCGCCGAGCTGGCGGCCTGACATGCTCCGCATGCACGCAAGGACTCCCATGCGCCCCACCCTTCTCTCCTGCAGCTGCGCGCTGGACGGCCCGGTGTTGGTCGTCGACGACAGCGTGGTCCAGCGCGAGCATGCGATGGCGCTGTGCCGCCAACTGGGTGCCGTTGCGGTCGACGGCGCGGTGGATGGCCACGCCGCACTGGCCTGGTTGAGCAGCGCTATCGCGCCATCTCTGCTGCTGATCGATCTGGAAATGCCCGGCATGGATGGCGTGCAGTTGCTCGATGCACTGGCACGCGGCAAGTACAGCGTGCCGGTGATCGTGGTGTCGCAACGCGGTGGCGCCTTGATCGATGCGGTGATGCAGCTCAGCCGCAGCGCCGGCGTACGCGTGCTCGGCGGCATCGAAAAGCCGATGCATCTGCAGGATCTGGCCACTGTGCTGGAGTGCGAACCCGAGCCCGCGGCTGGCGCAGCGGCGTTTGCACCGGCGGCGATGTCGCCGCTGATGTCCAGCGGTGGCGCGGCCGCGTCGCGCCTGGACCGTGCGATGCGCCGCGGCGAAATCCGTGTGGCCTACCAACCCAAACTCGATCTCAAGGATGGCCGGCTGCGCGGTGTGGAAGCGCTCGCGCGCTGGCGCCGCCCGCAAGGCGACATGATCGGGCCGGACCGCTTCATTCCGCTGGCCGAACGCGAGGGCTTGATCCACGCGTTGACCCAGCAGGTGATCGACAAGGCGATTGCGCAATTGGTGGACTGGCGTGCAGAAGGATTCCAGCTGACGCTGGCGTTGAACCTCTCGCCCAATCTGCTCAGCGAGCAGGATTTTCTCGAACAGCTGTGCGCCAAGCTGAGCGACAACGGCCTGAGCCCTGCCGATCTGGTGCTGGAACTCACCGAAAGCGCCATCGTGGAGCCGGCCAATGCCTTGAGCATGCTGGCGCGACTGCGTCTGCATGGCTTCGGTCTGTCGATCGACGATTACGGCACCGGTTTCTCCTCGCTGCAGCGCCTGGCCAGCATTCCGTTCACCGAACTCAAACTGGATCGCAGCTTCGTGCATGCCGCGCATCGCAGCCGCAGCCAGCGCACCGTGCTCGAATCCACCTTGGAACTGGCGCACCGGCTTGAACTGACTGCCGTGGCCGAAGGCGTGGAAACACCCGAGGACTGGCGCCTGCTGCGCGAGCTCGGCTGCGATCTGGCGCAAGGCTATCTGATGGGCTCGCCGATGCCCGGGCCGATGCTGTCGGACTGGTGGCGCGAACACGCCGTGCGCATCGCGCGCCTGAGCGACAGCGCGCTGGCCAGCGATGCGGATGTCGCCTGAGCCATGAGCACCGCCACCGCCATCACCGAACAGGAATTCGGCCGCTTCCAGCGCTTTATCTTCGAAGCGGCCGGCATCAGCATTTCCTCCGGCAAAAAAGCCATGTTGTGCGGCCGCCTGGGCAAGCGCCTGCGCGAACATCAGTTCAGCAACTACACGCAGTATCTGCAGTTGCTGGAGAGCCGCCAGGACCGCGCCGAGATCCAGACCGCGATCGATCTGCTGACCACCAACGAAACCTATTTTTTCCGCGAGCCCAAGCACTTCGAGCTGCTGCGCAAGCTGGCCGGCGACCATCGTGGCGGCCTGCCGTTCCGTTGCTGGAGCGCAGCCAGCTCCAGCGGCGAAGAGGCCTACAGCATGGCGATGGTGCTGGACGATACCTTGCAAGGCCGCCCGTTCGAGGTGGTCGGCAGCGACATCAGCACCCGCGTGCTGGCCAAGGCGCGCACCGGGCATTACGCCTTGCAACGTATCGACGGCATTCCGCAGGCGTATCTCAAACGCTACTGCCTGCGCGGTCAGGGCGAGTACGACGGCAGCTTGCTGGTGGAACGCCGGCTGCGCGATCGGGTGAAGTTCGTGCACGCCAACCTCAATACCGCGTTGCCGGCGCTGGGCAGCTTCGATGCGATCTTCCTGCGCAACGTCATGATCTATTTCAATGGCCAGACCAAGCGCGAGGTGATCCTGCGCGTGCTGTCCAATCTCAAATCGGGCGGGCATTTCTGCATCGGCCATTCGGAAAGCCTGAGCGAACTCGACATCGATCTGGTCCAGGTGGCACCCTCGATTTTCCGCAAGGCCTGAGCCAAGGATCGCCCGTGTCGACAGCCTTCAACCGCCCCGCCGCCAGCCCGGCTGCCAACACCAAGACCATCAAGGCCATGGTCGTCGACGACTCGGCAGTGGTGCGCCAGGTGCTGGTGAGCGTGCTCAACGACGCGGCCGACATCGAGGTCATCTCCACTGCAGCCGACCCGCTGCTGGCAATCGAGAAGATGCGCAAGCAATGGCCGGACGTAATCGTGCTGGATGTGGAAATGCCGCGCATGGACGGCATCACCTTCCTGCGCAAGATCATGAGCGAGCGGCCCACCCCGGTGGTGATCTGCTCCACGCTCACCGAAAAAGGCGCGCGCGTCACCATGGATGCCCTGGCCGCCGGCGCGGTAGCGGTGGTGACCAAGCCGCGACTGGGGCTCAAGCAATTCCTCACCGATTCGGCCGACGAACTGGTCAATACCGTGCGCAGCGCCGCACGCGCCAACGTCAAACGGCTGGCCGCGCGCGTCACTGCGGTGCCGCTGGAAGCGGAGGTCAAACACACCGCCGATGTGATCCTGCCAGCGCAGAGCGGACGCGCGCTGGCGCAGACCACCGAGCGCATCGTCGCCATCGGCACCTCTACCGGCGGCACCCAGGCGCTGGAAGAAGTGCTGACCGCCTTGCCGCGCGTGTGCCCCGGCATCGTGATCGTGCAGCACATGCCGGAGAAATTCACCGCAGCCTTTGCCGCGCGCCTGAATGGTTTGTGCCAGATCGCAGTGAAAGAGGCTGCCAACAACGATCGGGTGATGCCGGGCCGCGCGTTGATCGCGCCCGGCGGCAAGCACCTGCTGCTGCGCCGCAGTGGCGCGCAGTACTTCGTCGAAGTCATGGAAGGCCCGCCGGTCAACCGCCATCGTCCCTCGGTGGATGTGCTGTTCCGCTCGGCCGCACGCGCCGCCGGCAGTAATGCACTGGGCATCATCATGACCGGCATGGGCGACGACGGTGCTGCCGGCCTGCTAGAAATGCGTCAGGCCGGCGCACGCACCGTGGCACAGGACGAGCACACCAGCATCGTGTTCGGCATGCCCAAGGAAGCGATCAAGCGCGGCGGCGCCGACCGCATCCTGCCGCTGGGCGCGATGGCGCGCGAGATCGTGACGCAGCTGCAGTAACGCGCTGCGCGAGGAGCACTGGCGTTACAACTGCGACTCCAATGGCAACCAGCCCATCACCGTCGCTGCGCCACGCCGCCACACGCTCGCTGCCGGCTCTTGCGACCACACCTCGGGCGGCTGCGCCGCATCGTCGTGCCACTGCAGCTCGCCCTGGTCCAGGGTCACGCGATAACTCAAGGGCGCGCTGATCTTGCGGTTGTACACCTGCTCCAGTTCCGCGCTGACCGCACGGTCGTCGAACAGCAAACCCATCTCGGTGTTGAGATTCATCGAGCGCGGATCGAGGTTGAACGAGCCGATGAAACCGCTGCTGTCGTCCACCACAAAGGCCTTGGTATGCAGGCTGGCACCGCTGGACCCGAACAGGCTGCCGTCCGGCTTGCCCATCGGCTTGAGCTCGTGCAGGCGCACGCCTTGCGTGAGCAAGGGCACGCGGTAATCGGCGTAGCCGCTGTGCACCGCCACGACATCATTGGCAGCCAGGGAGTTGGTCAACACGCTGACGCGCACATTGCGCCGACGCAACTCGCCGATCCAGCGCATGCCTTCTTCACCCGGCACGAAATACGGCGAAATCACTTTCAATTCGCGCTGCGCATGCGCCATCTCGCCGATCAAGACCGGCGTCATCCAGTCCGCTTGCGGCCGCGCGCCCTCGGCCTTTTCCGGCGGATCGGAGACGATGCGCGCCCGATCCAGCCAATGCACCTTGCGCTCGCCCTGCGTCAACGCCTGCACGCTCGGCGATTGGCGCAGCCGCTCCACGTAGGGATGCGCGCGTGCCGATTCCAGGCCGGCATCCAGACTGCCGCGCAACGTATCCAGTGCCTGCGGCTTGGCCGTCACCAGGGCGGCCAGCGGCAGCGCATTGGGGCTATTCCAGTACGCATCGAACACCTGCTCGGCCTGGCCCACGGCCGGCCCCATCACTGCCGCGTCCATGTCCATGAAATTGGTGTCGCGCGCCGCGTCGAAATACTCATCGCCCACATTGCGGCCACCCACCACCGCGATGCGGCCATCGGCGATCCAGGCTTTGTTGTGCATGCGCCGATTGATGCTGAACATGCGCAGCACCATCTCCACCCCACGCATCAACGTGCCTTCGCGCGCTCGGGTGGGATTGAACAAGCGGATCTCGATCAACGGATGACTATCGAGTGCTGCCAGCACCGAATCGCTGCCGTGGATGTTCATGTCATCCAGCAGCAGGCGAACGCGCACGCCGCGATCGGCGGCGTGCAGCAATTCGTTGTGCAACAGGTTGCCGGTGAAGTCCGCATGCCAGATGTAGTACTGCAGATCCAGGCTGCGCCCGGCCGCACGCGCGGTGAGCGCGCGCACCGCAAACGCATCGATATTGTCGGGCAGGATCACCATGCCGGTTTGATCGGCATGCGCCTGCTGCAGCGGCGCGACGACTTGATCGATCGGCGTTGCCGATGCAGTGGCTGGCAGCGCGTGGCTCACCGGGCCACGCTGACGATCGGCAAAGCGGCCGTAGCCGTACAGCGACAGCACGCTCCCCAGCACGAGCACCAGCGCCCCGATGCCGATCCATTTGAAGATGTGTCGCTTTGTCACTGCCGGCCCCGTATTGCAGAGCGCGGCAGTCTAGACGCTGCACGCGCATGTCGATGTGCAGACGCAAGCGCACAAGCGAGCTCGACAAACCCCGCAAAAACAGCGGGTTTCCGGCGAGCACTGCTGCAACAGTGCTCGCTGGATGCAATCACGCTTACCAGATCGCGACGCGATCCTTGTCCCCACGCACCATCGCATCGCCAGGCTTGCACTGGAATGCCTGCGCAAACGCCGGCATGTTCGACGGCGCACCATTGGCGCGGAAATTGGCCGGCGCATGCGGGTCGGTGTTCAAGCGCACGCGCAATTCGCCATCGGTGAAGTTGCGGCGCCACACCGTGGCCCAGTTCATGAAGAAGCGCTGATCCTGCGTATAGCCATCGATCTGTTTGTTGGCGTCCGGCTGTTCCTTCAACGCCATCTGCAATGCATCGAAGGCCACGGTCAGGCCACCGAGATCGCCGATGTTTTCGCCCAAGGTCAGTTTGCCTTTGACGTTGACGCCAGGGATCGCCTCGTAGCCATCGAACTGCGCCACCAACTGATCGGTGCGTTGGGTGAACAGCTTGCGGTCCGCATCGGTCCACCAGGTATCGAAGTTGCCCTTGGCATCGAACTGGCTGCCCGAATCGTCGTAGCCATGCATCATCTCGTGCCCGATCACTGCGCCGATGCCGCCATAGTTCAATGCCGGGTCGGCCTTGGGATCGAAGAACGGCGGCTGCAAAATCGCCGCCGGAAACACGATCTCGTTGCGGGTGGCGTTGTAGTACGCGTTCACCGTTTGCGGGGTCATATGCCACTCGCGCTTGTCGACCGGCTTGCCGATCTTGTCCAGCATGTAGCGATAGTTGAACGCCTGCGCGGCCTGCATGTTGGCCAGAAACCCATCGCCACGGGTTTCCAGGCCCGACCAATCGCGCCACCGATCCGGGTAGCCGATCTTGGGCGTGAAGCTGGCCCATTTTTCCAGTGCGCGCTGCTTGGTTTCCGCGCTCATCCAGTCGAGTTTTTCCAGCCGCGCCTTGAGCGCGACGGACAGGTTCTGCACCAGCTGCTGCATCTGCTCCTTCGACTCGGCAGAGAACGCAGATTGCACATAGAGCTGGCCCAAGGCCTCGCCCATCGCCTCGTTGACCGCGTTCAAGGTGCGCTTCCAGCGCGGCAGCATGTCCTTTTGACCACGCAGCGTCTTGGCATAGAAATCGAAGTTGGCCTGCTCGAACGGCTTGGCCAGATACGGCGCTGCCTCATCCACGCTGTGGAAGCGCAGGTACGCCTTCCACGTATCCACCGGAGTATCGGCCAGCATCGCATCGAGCTCGGCGAAGTAGCCCGGCTGGCTCAACGAGAACGTGGCGGCCGGCACCTTGAGCTCAGTGAAAAACGCCTGCCAATCGAAGTGCGGCGTCACTGCGTTGGCGCCGGCCACATCGACCGGGTTGTAGCGCTTGGCCGGGTCGCGCAGTTCGATGCGCGACAGCGAGGCATCGGCCAGGCGCGTTTCGAACGCCATCACCGCCTTGGCCTGGGTGGCGGCCTGCGCTGCCGGAACGCCGGACAATTCCAGCACGCGTGCGATATAGGCCACGTACTGCTCGCGGATCCTGGCCTGCGCCGGATCGGTGTAATAGCCTTTCTCGGGCAGACCCAGACCGCCCTGCCCCGCGTAGGCGATCATCTGTTCGGAATGCTTGTAATCGGCATTGGCGCCGAACGAGAACATGAAACCTTGACCCTGCGCATAGCTATTGCGCAACCACGCCGCGATGGCCGGCGCATCGGTCAGCGCATCGATCGCCTTCAACTGCGGCTGCAGCGGCGTGATGCCGGCCTTGTCGATCGCCGCCTCGTCCGAGCCGGTGCGCCACAGATCGGCGATCTTGGCGTCCACCGAGCCGGCCGACAGATTGCCGCGCGCCAGTTGCTCCACCAACGCGTGCTGGATGGTCAAGGAACGCTCGGCCAGCACTTCGAAACTGCCCCAGCTGGTGCGATCGGACGGCACCGGGTTGGCCTTGAGCCACTTGGCGTTGACGAATCCGTTGAGGTCCTGGCACGCGTTGATGGCCGGATCCAGATCGTTGATGCCGAACGCCACGATCGGCGCATCGAGCTTGGAGACATCCACCCTGGTCGGCGCGGCCTGTGGCGCAGTAAACGCCGGCTTTGCAGCGTCATCGGATTTGCCGCATGCCGACAGCATCGCCGCGATGGCCACCGCAAGCGATAGCGGGGCGAACTTGCTCAACATCATTGAATTCTCCAAGGCACAAGACCGCGTCATGCGCAGTCGAAAAAGTAGGCGATCGTCTGAAAGACAACCACGCAAGTCATTGCAGCGACACCACGACGCCCTGACGTCAGAGATCGCGCTTTGGGGAAAAATCATCTGTGCGCCATCCAACCGGGCGCTCATGACGTTCTGTCGTCAACTGATCGAACGCTGCCTTCCGGCGCATGACGCGCCATCTAATGCAGTTACTTGCATGCGTAAAACGGCGCCATCAATAGATACACCGGATACGCCAACACCATCAGCACCAGCGCAACCTCATGCCCGGACGCTGCGTCCGCCCAGGATTCCATTTGCCGCGACGGCCCAAACAGCCCGAACGCCAGCAGCAACACCCCAACCACGCAGATCAGCAGCGCCACCCCCATCGCCGAACCGGACACACGGCCATTGGCCAGCACGCCGAACGCACCGCCGCCACCGGCCAACAGCAGCCCCAACGTCACCAGATACGCGCGGCAGTAGGTGGCACTCATCTGCTGCGTTTTACGTTTGCCGGACATCATGTCTCCCCTGCAAGAACACACGCATACGGTGCCTGTTCGATCCACGAACAGGCACCGCTCACGTTTCAGACCCGCACGCGTCATCCGACCGCGCGGTGCGAAACACGCGACGTGCTACGCGCACTGCACGCAGCCAGCGAGCGCCGCGCTTACTTGGCCTTGCCCTGGTTTGCCACCGCTTCGGCCGCGCGCTTGGCCGCTTCCGGGTCGCCCAGGTAGCGAAAGCTCTGCACCTGCAGCTCGTCGTCCAGCTCGAACAGCAAGGGGATGCCGGTCGGGATGTTGAGCTCCAGGATCTGCTCGTTGGAGACGTCATTGAGGTACTTGTACAGCGCGCGCAGCGAGTTGCCGTGCGCGGTCACCAGCACGGTCTGCCCGGCCTTCAACTGTGGCGCGATCGCGTCGTGCCAGTACGGCAGCACGCGCACCAGCGTGGTCGCCAGCGACTCGGTGCCCGGCAATGCATTGCGATCCAGCGTGGCGTAGCGACGGTCGTGACACGGATGCCCCGGATCGTTGACGTCCATCGCCGGCGGCGGAATGTCGTAGGAACGGCGCCAGATCTTGACCTGTTCCTCGCCGTGCTTGGCGGCGGTTTCGGCCTTGTCCAAGCCCTGCAAGCCGCCGTAATGGCGCTCGTTGAGGCGCCAGCTCTTGGACACCGGCAGCCAGTCCTGATCGAGTTCCTTCAGCGCGCCCTGCAGCGTGTGGATGGCGCGCTTGAGCACCGAGGTGTGGGCCACATCGAACTGCAGGCCCTCGTCCTTCATCAGCTTGCCGGCGGTGGCGGCTTCCTGGCGGCCCTGCTCGGTGAGTTCCACATCCACCCAGCCGGTGAAACGGTTGTCCAGATTCCATTGGCTCTGGCCATGGCGCAGCAGTACGAGTTTGCGGGTCACTCAGGTTCTCCGATGGGGGCCGATCAGTCTGCGATTGTAGCGGCAGCCAGCGCCTCGCTGGCGTGCACGAGATCGCTACGTGCGGCGCGCGATGCTGTGACCATGCAAGCGACGAACACTCCCGTCTTTGCCGGTTGGGACGGCAGCATCCTCCAGGCAAGACAGTTGCAACAGCAACTGGCACAGCGCGTGGTGTTGCAGGATCAAGTCAGTACGGCACCGCAGGTGCTGGCCGGTTTCGACGTCGGCTTCGAAGACGATGGCCAGACCACGCGCGCCGCAGCGGTGCTGCTGGATGCGCACACCCTGCTGCCGCTGGAAACGCATGTAGCGCGCTTGCCCATCTCGATGCCGTATGTGCCCGGCCTGCTCAGTTTTCGCGAACTGCCAGCGTTGCTGCAGGCACTGGCGTTGCTCTCGCGCACGCCGGATCTGGTCTTTATCGACGGTCAGGGCATCGCGCATCCACGCAAGCTGGGCATCGCCGCGCATTTCGGCGTGGTGACCGGGCTGCCGTGCATCGGTGTAGCCAAGCAGCGCCTGGCCGGCAGCTTTACCGAACCCGGACCCGAACGCGGCAACAACAGCCCGATCCTGCTCGGCGGCGCGCAGATCGGCTGGGCGCTGCGCAGCAAGCCGCGCTGCAACCCGCTGATCGTCTCGCCCGGGCATCGCGTCTCCATGCAGGGCGCGCTCGAGTGGACACTGCGCACGCTGCGCGCGTATCGCCTGCCCGAGCCCACGCGTCTGGCGGATCGGCTGGCCTCGCGGCGCGGCGAGGTCATGTCCGACGTGCAAGGCAACCTGCTGGGCTGACCGCCGGCGCCGGCAACAACGCGGAACGTACCGTCTTGCCCAGCCACTCGGCCGCCATCGCGCGAGAGCGCGTGCGAAGCTTGCGCTCTCCTTCGATCGCCACGAGCCGCCGCCATGACCACGATCATCGCTCCACGCGTCCATGACATCGGCGGGCTAGAAGTTCGCCGCGCCGTGCCCACCCTCCAGGCGCGCAGCATCGGCCCGTTCGTGTTCGTCGACCAGATGGGCCCGGCCGTGCTGGAACCGGATCACGGCATCGACGTGCGCCCGCATCCGCATATCGGCCTGGCCACGGTCACCTTCCTGTGGTCCGGCGAAATCGGCCATCGCGACACGCTCGGCTCCGATCAGGTGATTCGCGCTGGCGACGTCAACTGGATGACCGCCGGCCGCGGCATCGCCCATTCCGAACGCACGCCCGGCCCCGAGCGCGCCCGCGAGCATGCCTTGCACGGCATGCAGACCTGGGTCGCGCTGCCGCGCTCGGCCGAAGAAACCGCACCGGCGTTCTACCACCATGCCGCCGCCAGCCTGCCGCAACAACGCCGCGATGGCGCCTTGCTGCGCGTGATCGCCGGGCGTGCCTATGGCGAAGAATCGCCGGTCAAGGTCTTCAGCGATACGCTCAACGTGGCGATCGATCTGCAGCCCGATGCCGAAATCGACCTGGACACCGGCCACCTCGAACGCGCGCTCTACATCCTCGAAGGCGATGCGCAACTGGACGGCGCGGATGTTCCTGCCCGCCATCTGATTATCCCCTCGCCCGGCGCGCGCGGACGGCTGCGTGCCAAGACACCGCTCAAGGCGATGCTGCTCGGCGGCGAGCCGTTGGATGGCCCGCGCCACCTGTGGTGGAACTTCGTGTCCAGCTCCAAGGAGCGCATCGAGCAGGCCAAGGACGACTGGCAGGCCGGTCGTTTCGGCAGCATTCCCGGCGACGACAAGGAATTCATTCCATTGCCGGAAACTCCGGCGCCTAAGCCGGTCAATTACCCCTGAAGACAGCGATGCGGGCGCGGCGATATGCCCAAGTCTCGAATCGATCCCGAAGCCCGAGTGCCCCTGCGCACAGCCAATTCCAGCCATGTTTGCGACCACGCTTGAGCTTGCAGACAAAACTGTGGTAGTGATGTCGCCCTAGGTCGGGGGCATGTTGCGTGCGAGGCACAGCCGGGCGGGGAGCGCACGGGCTGTTACGACGACACGCTGGAAGGCATCGCCCCTGCGCAGTCATCCATCGCCGGGGAACACTTGAATGAAGTCTGCATCCTGCCTTGTCGGCCTGAGCTTGCTGTTGGCCGCCGCCACCGCTTACGCACAAACCTCGCCGGTCTGTCCGCCGTTGCCGCCGGCCTCAGGCCTGCAATGGAACGAACTCGCAGGCGCCGACTATCTGGTCTGCAAAGCCGTGACGGCCGACGGTCGCCAGGTCGTGGGCGTCATGCTCACCACCCGCGACCCGGCAATGACGCTGGCACGCGACCGACGCGCCGAAAAAGGCCAGATCCAGCAGGAAGACTTTTACTGGTACAAGCTCGATCTGGGCGGCCGTCAGCTGCCGGGCATGGAATCGCGCCGCGTCACCGTGGTCGAACTGGGCAAGAAGCGCTACGCGCAGCTGTGGATCGACGGCGCCAATACCGAAGAGCTGGCCTTGATGCAGTCGCTGGTGCAGAACATGGATTTGCAGCCGGCCAGCCTGGCGTTGCAGCGCTAAACCCATCCGGGCTGCAATCCACGCGGCATGGTGCGCAAGCAGCGATGAGCGATGACCAGCGACGAGCTAACCGGCGCTGATCGGCCGGCTGGGCCGCGTCGCGCATTCTCAGGTTTGGGTTGTTCCAGTGTCTGCCACTGTGCCGGTTTGCAATGCGCTGTCGATTTGCACCTGCCCGGTCAGCAGCCGATGGATCGGGCACTTGTCGGCCACTTCCATCAAGCGCGTGCGCTGATCCTCATCCAGCGCACCGTCGAGCACGATCTCACGCGTGATCACCGTGCCCGTAGCGCCACGCTGGGTGTAATGCAGATGCACGTGCACCGCCGTCAACGGCCACTGCTTGCGCGCCGCCACCATCGACACCGTGATCGCAGTGCAGGCACCCAACGCGCCCAACACCTGCGACTCGGGATCCGGCCCGGCGTCGGCGCCGCCGTTGGCCGGCTGGGTGTCGCCGCTCCAGGTGTGCTGACCATCGTGGATGCTCACGGTGTACGGCACCGCGCCGGTGCTGACGCTGACGGGTCTGTCACTCATGACGCTCTCCCACGGCGGCTCGAGCGGGCCGGTTCAAAACCGACCCTCCTGGAAATCGACAAAGGCCTGCATCAATTCCTGCTTGGTATTCATCACGAACGGGCCGTGCCGCATCACCGGCTCGTTGAGCGGGCGGCCCGCGACCAGGATCAGCTGCGCACCCTCGGCACCGGCGTGCAGCGTCAAACGCTCGCCACCGCCCAGCACTGCCAGCTCCTGCGCCGGCAACGCGCGTGAAGCATCGCCCTCGCCCACCGTCACCGCACCTTCGAAGGCATATGCAAACGCGTTGTGCCCGCTGGGCAGCACGTAATCCCAGCTGACGTTCGGTGCCAGTGCGATATCCAGATACAGCGGGTCGGTGGCAGGTTGCACGATCGGCCCGCGCACCTCGCCCACGGTGCCGGCGATCACCTTGACCGTCACACCGAGCGCCGGCTGCGCGACCGGAATGCTTTCCGGTGCGTATTCCTGATACTTGGGCTCGGTCATCTTGTCGCGCGCCGGCAGATTTACCCACAGCTGAAAGCCGCGCATGCGCCCGGATTCCTGCTCGGGCATTTCCGAATGGATCAGCCCGCGCCCGGCGGTCATCCACTGCACGCTGCCTGGGGTGAGCAGGCCCTCGTTGCCGTGGTTGTCCTTGTGCCGCATGCGTCCGTCGAGCATGTAGGTCACCGTCTCGAAGCCGCGATGCGGGTGGCTGGGGAATCCGACCAGATAGTCTTCGGCCTTGTCGGTGCCGAACTCGTCCAGCATCAGAAACGGGTCCAGGTCCGGCAGCTGCTGGGTGCCGATCACGCGGGTCAGCTTGACCCCGGCTCCGTCGGAGGTGGGCATGCCGCGAATCGTGCGCAGTACTTGGACCGCTGCGGTGGTGGAGGTGGCGCTCATCGGACTCTCCCTGTGCGGATTGAATAGCCTCACATGATGGATGCGCGCGACAGGCGTCCCAACCGCAGCCGGCGCAACCGATCGTTCTATTGCCTGGCTGCCGCGTCCGGCTGCTGCACCTGGCTGCCACATCGCGATCGCCGAGTGCAGCCAAGACGCTCTACAACTAAAGTTTTACCCCGGCTCGGAACGGCGCCATTGACCGCAGGCAGGCAGGGGGTGACCCTTAAGTGAATCGTTCCTGAGGGGCATGCATGAAAGGGTTCTCGAAGTTGGCCTGGGGCGCGCTGGCGCTGCTGGCCGCGTTCTGTCTGGGTACCGTGGCGCTAAGGCGCGGCGAACATATCAACGCGTTGTGGATCGTGGTTGCCGCCGTCTCGATCTATCTGATCGCCTACCGGTTCTACAGCCTGTTCATCGCCGACAAGGTGATGCAGCTGGACATCACCCGCGCCACGCCAGCGGTGAGCAACAACGACGGCCTGGATTACGTGCCCACCAACAAGCATGTGCTGTTCGGCCACCACTTCGCCGCGATTGCCGGCGCCGGGCCCTTGGTCGGCCCGGTGCTTGCCGCACAGATGGGCTACTTGCCCGGGCTGCTGTGGCTGGTGGTCGGCGTGGTGTTTGCCGGCGCAGTGCAGGACTTCGTGGTGCTGTTTCTGTCCAGCCGCCGCAACGGCCGCTCGCTGGGCGATCTGGTGCGCGAGGAAATGGGCCAGGTGCCCGGCACCATCGCCTTGTTCGGCGCATTCCTGATCATGATCATCATCCTGGCGGTGCTGGCGATGGTGGTGGTCAAGGCATTGGCCGAGAGCCCGTGGGGCATGTTCACGGTGATCGCCACGATGCCGATCGCGCTGATGATGGGCGTATACATGCGCTACATCCGGGTCGGCAAGATCGGCGAGATTTCGGTGGTCGGGCTGATCCTGCTGCTGGGCGCGATCTGGCTGGGCGGCAAGGTTGCCGCCGACCCGAGCTGGGGCCCGGCCTTCACCTTCACCGCCAAGCAGATCACCTGGATGTTGATCGGCTATGGCTTCGTCGCCTCGGTATTGCCGGTTTGGCTGCTGCTGGCCCCGCGCGATTACCTGTCCACCTTCCTCAAGATCGGCACGATCCTGGCGCTCGCGATCGGCATCCTGGTCGTGATGCCGGATCTGAAAATGCCGGCATTGACCCAGTTCGCCTCCACCGGCGACGGTCCGGTGTGGAAGGGCGGCATCTTCCCGTTCCTGTTCATCACGATTGCGTGTGGCGCAGTCTCCGGCTTCCACGCGTTGATCGCCTCGGGCACCACGCCCAAGCTGCTCGCCAACGAAGGCCATATGCGCTACATCGGCTACGGCGGCATGTTGATGGAATCGTTCGTGGCGGTGATGGCGCTGGTGGCCGCATCGATCATCGAGCCGGGCATCTACTTCGCGATGAACAGCCCTGCTTCGCTGGTCGGCAGCGACACCGTGGCGGTGGCCGCAAAAGTCTCCGAGTGGGGCTTTGCGATCACCCCCGAGATTTTGGAAGCCACCGCAAAGGACATCGGCGAGCACAGCATCCTGGCACGCGCCGGTGGTGCGCCCACACTGGCCGTGGGTATCGCGCAGATCCTGCACCAGCTGCTGCCGGGCGAAGACACCATGGCGTTCTGGTACCACTTCGCCATCCTGTTCGAAGCGCTGTTCATCCTCACTGCGGTGGATGCGGGTACGCGCGCGGGCCGCTTCATGCTGCAGGACCTGCTGGGCAACTTCATTCCGGCATTGAAGAAGACCGAGTCGTGGACCGCCAACATCATCGCCACCGCCGGTTGCGTGGCGCTGTGGGGGTATCTGCTCTACACCGGCGTGATCGATCCGTTCGGCGGCATCCAGACCTTGTGGCCGTTGTTCGGCATCTCCAACCAGATGCTGGCGGGTATCGCGCTGATGCTGGGCACAGTGGTGCTGTTCAAGATGAAGCGCGACCGCTACGCCTGGGTCACCATCGTGCCGGCGCTGTGGTTGCTGATCTGCACCACGTATGCGGGGCTGATCAAGATCTTCGACAGCAACCCGGCGCAGGGTTTCCTGGCGCAGGCGCACAAGTATCAGGACGCGATTGCCAGCAACACCATCACCGCGCCGGCCAAGACGGTGGCGCAGATGCAGCAGATCGTCACCAACGCCTACGTCAACACGGGGCTGACGGTGCTGTTCCTGTTCGTGGTGGGCTCGATCCTGATCTACGCGGTCAAGACCATCGTGATTGCGCGCCGCAACCCGCAGCGTAGCGACCGCGAAACCCCGTACGTGGCGCTGCAGCCGCACCAGATGGCGGACCTGTAATGGGCACCCAACTCGTCCTTGCCAGCCAATACCAGGTCCATCGCCGCATCTGGCGACGCCTGATCCAGACCGCACGCCTGTGCTGCGGCATTCCCGATTACGACAACTACGTGCGCCACATGCTGGAAAAACATCCCGACAAACCGGTGATGGACTACCCGGCCTTCTTCCGCGAGCGCCAGGATGCGCGGTACGGCGGCAAGAGCGGGTTTCGTTGCTGTTGATCGGTGATCGGTGATCGGTGATCGGTTGATCAAGAAGTAGAAACGCAACAGGGCGCGATGCGAATCGCGCCCTGTTGCGTTGATGGCAATGCGTTGAGGGCAATGCGTTGGTTGCAGAGCGGCTGATCTGCGGGTTGGCTGCGAGGCCCTTGCCCGCTCACCATCGCGGAACACGCCGCAAGCTGACAGGCTGATCTGTGGCTTGGCTGTAGGGCCCTTGCCCACCCACCGTCGCGGGACACGCCGCAAGTACGTCCATGTAGGCTCTTACGCGGCATCCATGCCGCGTAAGGTCCCGCGACGGTGGGCGGGCAAGGACCAGTCGAGATGGTCGGTTTGCAGGGTGCAAGCAATGCATGAGGCGCTTCTAATTCGCTAACTCTCCTGTTGTTGCGACCCGCACAAGTAAGCCAATGCAACTAGCGAGATGGCCCGCTTTTCACCTAGCTACCGACCAACTCTCTGGTGCGGTGCCCTCACCGCTTGCGGGACCGTGTGGCGGCATGGATGCCGCCACCGAGCCTACATGGACGTACTTGCGGCGTGTCCCGCAAGCGGTGAGGGCACCGCGCGCTCGACTAACCAGGCTCTTGATCTAACGCATTTGACTGCAGCTAAACCAAGCGACGACTCGACCTCCTCAGCCAGCGCGCTTTTGCGCGAGCCGCTCGAACAACGCGGGTAAATCGCGCATATCGTCGAACACCTCCAGCACGCCGATCCGTCGCAGGGTGTCGCCGTGCCCTTGCGGAATATGGCTGGCACCGGTAAAGCCCAGTACCTGCATGCCCGCCGCCAATGCGGCGGTTGCGCCGGTGGGGCTGTCTTCGATCACCAGGCAGCGCTGCGGCGCCACGCCCAGTGTGCGGGCGGCCAGCAGATAGACATCCGGCGCCGGCTTGGGCCGCTCCACCATATCGGCACTGAAGATATTGCCTGCCGCGCGTGCGGTGAGACCGACGCGTTCGACCGAGGCGATCACATTGTGGCGGCGGCTGTTGGAGGCTACCGCCAGCGGCAACGGGATCTGTTCCAGCGCGGCGCGCGCGCCTGCAATCGGCTGCACCTGCGCCTTGATCAAGGCTTCGCTGCGCGCCTGAATCTGTGCCAGCAACGTCTCTGGCAACTGCACCGAGAAATGCTCCTGCACCCGCAGCAATACCTCATGCGTGGTCTGCCCGAACGTGGTCCCCAGCAAATGCTCCAATGCCTCGGCCGGCACAAATGTTGCCAGTGCCTCACGCATCACTTGGTCGGCCAGTATCTCGCTGTCGACAAGCACACCATCGCAATCGCTGATCAGTAAGTCGTAGACCATTGCACCCATCTGCTCGCAAAGCGCCATTATGCCGGCCGCGTTGTGACCGTTGGCTGTGCCCGGTTGCACGCGTGCGTGGCGCAGATCGTGGTGCATCCGCCACATGTCAACGAACGGTGGCAAGCGGGCTGAATAAGTGAAACCTGCAGCGCCGACGCATGTCACACAATCTTACCGCGCGTCGTTCGGGCAGCTGATAGGATCGGCCCCGCTGCGGAAGGACTTCACGCAGCGCCATCAGGAATGCGATCAGGAGAAGGAGATTTCGATGCAACCGCGATTCCCTGCCCTGCTCGTTCTTGCGACCTCGTTTCTCGCGGTCTCATGCACCGCCTCGCCCGGTGCCAAGGAGCAAACCACCATGTCAGCTACGCTGCAGGATCACACCGTCGCGTTCCGCGACCCCAGTCTGACCGATATCGCCAAGGCCATTGCGCATGGCGACGTTGCCCGAATTAGTGCACTCGCCCCCACTGTCGATCTCGCCGCACACGGCGATCAGAACGTCACCTTGCTGGAGTGGGCGATCTGGAACGAACAACCACGCGCACTGGCCGCATTGCTCGACGCCGGCGCAGATCCCTCATTGCCTGGCATGGACCAGGAAACGGTCGTGCACATGGCCGCGATGGCGCAGGACCCGGAGTATCTGAAGGTGCTGCTGCAGCACAAGGCGCCGATCGATGTAGTTAGCGCGCGTGCCGGCTGGACGCCATTGTTCCGCGCCGTGCAGAGCAAGCGCGATGCGCAGATCGGCCTGTTGATCGAGGCCGGCGCCGATGTGCAGCGTGTCGACCACACCGGCAACAGCGTGCTGCATCTGGCCGCGCAGAGCGGAGCGGCAAGTGCTGCAGTGCTGCAATTGCTCAACGCCGGTGTGGACCCCACGCTGCGCAACGCGCAGCAGAAAACCTTCCAGGCGTATTTCTTCACTACCCCGGATCGCTTGCTCAATGCCGGCGGCCAGCAGGTCAGATCGGACGTACGCGCGTGGTTGAGCGCGCACAACATTCCCGTGGAAAGCAGCCGCTAAGCGGGCTTTTCGCACGACGAACGCAAGGAGCCGCGCATGAGCCCGTCAAATCCCACTGATTCCTCCACCCCGTTCGCAGAATCGATCCGCGGACAACAGCCACGCCCGGAAGACCAACAGTTTCCGGCAGTGCTGCAGGATCTGTACGCCACTGCAGCGCAGCGTCGCGCGGGTGGCGCCGAAACCTTGCCGCCTTGCCCAATGGCTGGTCGCGCATGGACGACAGCGCGCTGCAACAGGCCGGCATCGACCCCGGCTTGCTCCACGATGCTAAAAGCGGTTTCGATGCCGCGTTCTACCGCAACGATCAAGGCAACGTGGTGCTCGGCTTTTGCGGCACCGACGAAGGCAAGGACTGGAAGCACAACATCGGCCAGGGCCTGGGCTTCGACGATGCGCAGTACGCCTCCGCAATTCAACTGGGCAGCCAGGCCAGGCAGGCATTTGGCGACCAGGTGGTGATCACCGGGCACTCGCTTGGCGGCGGTCTGGCGGCGGCATCGGCGATGGTCAACGACATCCCCGCCGTGACCTACAACGCCGCAGGCGTCAACGACCGCACGCTGGAGCGGCAAGGTCTGGATGCATCGGCGGCCAAGGAGTACGCCAGCAGCGAATTGATCCGCGGCTATCACGTCAAGAACGAGATTCTCACCCATCTGCAGGAAGACAGCATTCCGTTGAAGTGGACGATGCCCAATGCAGCCGGTCACCAGATCGAGTTGCCGGAGCCGGATCCGTTGTCGTTCGGGCAGCGTCTGGTGCCGGGCATGATGCTCAAGCATCGGCTGGATCTGCATGGCATGGAGTCGGTGATCAAGGCGCAGGACATGCAGTCGCCGAGGCAGGCGCAGGGCACGACCCTGCACACCGGCAGCCAGCTGTTCAACGATGCAGTGGTGCAGCTGGACAGCCAGCGCGAGCGCCTGGGTCTGCGCGACGACACCGCGTTTCTCAACACGGCCGCCAGCGTGGCCGCGCGCGCAAGCAGCGATGGCCTGCAGCGGATCGATCACCTCGTCCCCAGCCGCGAAGGCGACAGCCTGTTCGCTGTGCAAGGCCGCATGGACGACCCGGCGCATCTACGCAGCCAGGTGCAGACCGCGGCGGCGGCCAACGAACCGGCGCAAGGCAATGTCGGCCAGCTGCGGCAACACAACCAGCAGCAGGCGCAATTTCAATCGCAGCCGCCCTCCCCGCAGCAGGAAGAGCATCGCCGCCTGATCCAGTAGTCGTCGTTGCCCGTCTCCGGGCACTGGCGCGCGCCAGTGCCCGGCTCAGCCCGCGCCCGCCATCGCGCGCAAGGTGATGCCGACCAGATAGGCCAGATAGGTGCCGGTGGCATAGCCCATCGTGCCGAGCAACACACCAACCGGCGCCAGTGCCGGGTGGAAGGCCGCAGCGACCATCGGCGCCGACGCCGGGCCACCGATGTTGGATTGCGAGCCGATCGCGAAATAGAAGAACGGCACCCGCAGCAACCGGCCCAGACCCCACAGCAGCGCAATGTGCACGGCGATCCAGATCAGCCCGAGCAGGAACAGCCATGGCCGGTCCAGCAGCGCCAGCAGATCCATCTGCATACCGATGCAGGCGATCAGGAAGTACAGCAGCAGCGTGCCGATTTTGGAGGCGCCAGCCCCTTCCAGCGTGCGGGCGCGGGTGAAGCTCAGCAGCAACCCCAGGCTGGTCGCCAGCACCACCACCCACACAAACGGGGTGTCCAGACTGAACTGGCTGGCCCAGCTCAGGTTGGCCTTACACCATGCCGCCAGCGGATTGGCCAGCGCGTGCGCCAGGCCGACGCCGCCGAACGCCACCGCCACGATCACCATCAAATCGGCCAACGTGGGAATGCGCGCGTGTTCGGCCTGGAAGCGCGCCATGCGCTCCTGCAAGGCATCCAGCGCGCGGGTATCGGCACCGCTACGCGCATCGATGTTGCGCGCCCGCCCGGCCAGGAAGATCAGCACCGCCATCCACACATAACCGACGCCGACATCGACCACCGCAAACTGGCCGAAGGTGGTGGCATCCACATTGAAGACTTCGCGCATGGCCAGCATGTTGGCGCCGCCGCCGATCCAGCTCCCGGCCAGCGCCGCCATGCCGGCCCAGGTGTCGCCGGCCACGGTGGCCGGATGCAGCCAGCGCATCACCCAGAACGCGACCACCGCACCCAGCATGATGCTCAGCGAGGCGCCCAGATACATGGCCACCAGCTTGGGGCCCAGCCCCAGGATTGCGCGCAGGTCGATACTCAGCGTCAATAAGATCAGCGCCGCCGGCAGCAGCACGTCGCGGGCGATCGGGTTGTACAGACGGGTGTTGGCACCGTCGATCAGGCCGACGGTGTTGTAGATACCCGGCAGCAGATAGCACAGCAACAAGGCCGGCACCACGGCATAGAAACTCCGCCACGGGCCGCGCTCGCGCGAGGAGGTCCAGAACACCGCCCCCAAGGTGGCGGCGATCAAGCCGAAGACGACGATATCGTTTTGGATCAGCGCAGCACCGGCGACATTCACTACGGGCGGACATCCAGAAAGTGGCCGCCAATGCGCGGATCGACCAACAGCGGACGATGGCATGAATCTAGCCGACCCGGGCCTCTACGCACACCCTGGTATCGATGTTGACATCAGCATCGTCACGAGGAGCTTGCCGCAGAGATGATTCGTGGGCTGTGCGGGAAAGCCAATCGCCGATGTCGCAGATGTAGAGCGAACAGAGGTAGTTCTAGATGTTTGTCAGACGCTCTCAGCCATACCGCCGCACCACGCGGTCGCCCTCGGCGGTCTTCAACACCACGCCGCTGGGCTGGCCAGTGGTCAGGCAATGCAGTCTGGCCATCACCTCGGCGTTTTCCAACGCGCCCTGCTCGCGCAGATAACGCAGCGGCGACCACTGCGGCCGGGTGACCCACCAGCCGCCCTGCTCGGGATGGATGCTTACAACGTAGCGGGACTCGTCCATCAGGCCTCCGGCCGGTGCGTGCAGCGATCAACGATGGTGCGTAACGCGTGCGGGCTATCGCAGCGCGCTGCGCGTGGGAACGCGTTCTCCCATCAGCATGCCGACGTGCCCTTACTCAAGGGGCCGCGGGAGAGTGGCCAAGGGCCCCGCGTCCGGCATAGCCAGAATGTTCTTTTGATTATGGGAATACCGTCGGGTGGACACTGGCAGTGCGGTAGGAAAATTCTTACATGACACCGGTCATGCGCAGCGCTACAGTCGATCCCGAGCGGCGAACAGACGTCGCGAGCGGCCGTCAGGTAGCGCGGACGGTGGCAGCGGGGAGGTCAATCGCGCTTGGGAAGTACCTCGGGGGAGGAGTTGCATGCATCTGCTCAGGAAGTTCCAGTTTCCGGTCAAATCCGCGATGGTGGTGGGTTATGTCCTGGTGATCCGGGAAGCGATCGTCTTGTGGTCCTGAGTACGTCAGGCCTCTGACGCTCAGGCTGCCGCATCGCACGGACCGAGACCCGTCATGGCGTCTCAGTCCGCGTCCACCCAGCCACGCTGTTGTGCGGCTGCCAGGTCGGCGGGCGTGTCCACGTCCAGGGCGAGTGCCGGTGCGCTCACGCAGCCCAGCGTCTGCACGTCCAGGCTGGCGAACAGACCGCGCAGGCCGCTATCGGCCTGCAACGGCACATCTGCCCACGCGGCATGCGTCACCACTGCGGGGATGCCGCGTACCCCGGCGTAGCCGCTGGTGGCGCACCCCGAGGCTGCATGACCGGCCTCTTCGAGTAGCGCACGCAGATGCGGTGCGTCCAGCGCGGGTTGGTCGCAGCCCAGGATCAGGCTGCGCCGCAGCGTTGTGTCGTCCTGCACGTAGTGCCGTAGCGCGGCCAGGCTGGAGCCCATGCCTGCAGACCAGTTGCCGTGCCGCAGCACTTCCACCTCCAGACCTTGCAGGACATCGGTCAGTGCGTCGGCCTCTGCGCCCAGCACCACCACGCAGCGGCGCGGCGACGTCTGCAGCGCGAGACGCGCGAAGCGACGCAACAGTGGCTCGCCATCGCGCATCAGCAATTGTTTTGCCCGGCCCAGACGACGGCCGGCGCCTGCGGCGAGTAGCAGTGCAGCATGATCGCTGCTCATGCGCTCGATACCGCAGTGCGTGGCGAAGAACCTCGCGGTATCGGCTGTGAATCGCGTCGTGAACGGCTTATCTGCCCATTGCAAATGGGTGCCCTGCTTGCACGCGACGGACCTTGGTCAGCGTCGCGAGATGCGTCGTCATCGTGATCAGAAAATACGGTCATGGCGACGTCGCGCGTAGTGGAGATGCGCTCAGCGTAGAGATCCGACTGTGCGTGCCGGGTGACTACGTGGCGCGTGTCTGCGGCACTTGTTGGCAAGGAATACGCGCGCCGGGAGCGACGCCGCCAAATCAACCAATGCCCAATAATACATATTGAAGATAATTCAAATCAAAGCAGCCCAGTGCCTGGCTAACACTCGGTGCTTCTGCTTTTTCAAGCAACCGTCAATGGTGAGCATCCGTGCACTGATCTGGCGCAGCGGGCTATCGCCTTACGCACTTCGTGCAGCAATACCGCGAGCTAACCCACGACTCCTCACTTCGGCAGCCTGCAGATCGGCGACCGCCTGCGTGGCCTCGGCGACGATGCCGAGCGCGATCGTGTGCGGCGACGAGCGCCCCATCCGCCAGCCGGCGGGTAGTCGTACACGCGCCAACGCTGCATCGTCGTGGCCGAGCGCACGCAGTGCCTGCAGACGCGCTTCGCGTTTGTGCCGGCTACCCAGAATGCCGATACAGGCGACGTTGGATGCGAGCCCACGATGCGCGACCTGCAGATCGATATCGCTGTCGTGGGCCAGGCTGTACAACGCGCTGTCTGCATCCAGCACCAGATCCTGCAACGCCTCGCTCAACGCGCGGCGATCGTAGTGTTCCGGGGCCAGGCCAGGCGGTGGTTCGCTGGGACCATGCGGTCGCAGCACGCGCAGCTCGATGCCCATCTGGCTGGCCAGGGTCACCAGCACCAGCAGCGCAGGATCGGCGCCGACCAATACCAATCGCAATGGCGGCCGATGCGTGCGCAGGAATTCGCTGGCGCGTACATCCTGCGTATTCGCCGGATAACGCACTGCGCCGGACTCTCGATCCAGCGCGACGTGGAACGCACGGCGATGCTGGCGCGCATTGCGCCAGCGCACCAGATGCTCGCCCAGATCCGGCACCGGCCAGACCAGCACGCCGATGCGTCCGCCACAGCTGAGCTGGATGTCGAGCACCTCGCTGCCCTCGCCGTAATCGAGCCAACGCGGCTGGCCGTCGCGCAGTGCGGCGATGGCTTCGTGCGCCACCGCCGCTTCCACGCAACCGCCGGAGACATAACCGGCCACCCGGCCGTCTGCGCTGATCGCCATCTCGCTGCCCAACGGGCGCGGCGACGAGCCTTGCACGTCGATCAGCGTGGCGATCGCCACCCGCTGCCCTGCCCGATGCCAGGCGGTGAGCGTGGGCAGCAAATCGTCGTGCAATGCATAGCTCGGCCATGCCGGCCATGCCGGCTCGGCCGGAGGCGCATGCGCGACCGGGGCCACCAATGCACTCACGCGCGCAGCAACTCGGGCATGTGCGGCAGCAGCTTGTCGAGCGTGACCGGATAATCGCGCACGCGCACGCCGGTGGCGTTGTAGACCGCATTGGCGATGGCCGCAGCGACCCCACAGATGCCCAACTCGCCCACGCCCTTGGCCTTCATCGGCGAGGACATCGGGTCGCTTTCTTCGAGAAAGATCACTTCCTGATGCGGGATATCCGCATGCACTGGCACTTCGTAACCGGCCAGGTCGTGATTGACGAAAAAGCCCAGTCGCTTGTCGACCGCCAGCTCTTCCATCAAGGCGGCGCCTGCACCCATGGTCATGCCGCCAATCACCTGGCTGCGCGCCGATTTGGGGTTGAGGATGCGTCCGGCCGCGCACACCGCGAGCATGCGCCGGATGCGTACTTCAGCAGTGGCGATATCCACGCCGACTTCGACAAAGTGCGCGCCGAACGTGGAGAGCTGATGCGTCTTGGACAAATCACCGAACTCGATCTTGTCTTCCACCACCAACGCACCGTTGGCCGCCGCATCACCCAGCGCGATGCGCTTGCCGCCTGCGCGTACATGGCTGTCGGCAAATTCGGCCTTGGCCGGGTCCAGACCGAGTTGCTTGGCAACGGCTTCGCGCAGCTTCACCGACGCTGCATACACGCCGGCCGTCGAGCTATTGGCGCCCCACTGACCGCCGGAGCCGGCCGATGCCGGGAAGCTGGAATCACCCAGTCGCACGTCCACCCAATCCAGCGGCACGCCCATCATTTCCGCAGCGGTCTGCGCAATGATGGTGTAGGAACCGGTGCCGATATCGGTCATGTCGGTTTCCACCACCACGCGCCCGCCCTGCTCCAGGCGCATGCGCGCGCCGGAGGTCATCGCCGGTGAATTACGGAATGCGGCTGCCACCCCCATGCCAACCAACCAGCGACCATCACGGGTGCTGGCCGGCTTGGCCTTGCGCTTGGACCACTCGAACCGCTTGGCGCCGTCTTCCAGACACTTGACCAACTGCCGCTGCGAGAACGGACGCTGCGGATTTTCAGGATCCACCTGGGTGTCGTTGACGATGCGGAACGTGACCGGATCCATGTCGAGCTTTTCGGCCATTTCGTCCATGGCCACTTCCAGCGCCATCAAGCCCGGTGCTTCGCCGGGCGCACGCATGGCGTTGCCTTCCGGCAGATCCAGCACGGCCAGACGCGTGGCGATCAGGCGATTGGCACCGGCATACAGCAACTGCGTCTGCGCAGCGGCGTTCTCGGCACCGCCCTCAGGCAAATCGCCGGACCAGGTTTCATGTGCGATCGCGGTGATCTTGCCGTCACGCTGCGCACCGATACGGATGTGCTGCAGGGTGGCCGGGCGATGCGTGGTGTTGTTGAAGATGAGCGGCCGCGGCAACATCACCTTGACCGGGCGCCCCACCTGGCGTGCAGCCAACGAGGCCAGCACCGCATCGGCGCGCAGGAACAATTTTCCACCGAAGCCACCACCGATATACGGCGACATCAGGCGCACGTTTTCGCGCGGAATATTCAGCGTTTTCGCCAGATCGCCCGCGCTCCAATTGATCATCTGATTGGAGGTCCAGACGCTGAGCTTGTCGCCTTCCCACTGTGCGATCGATGCATGCGGCTCCATCATCGCGTGCGAATGGTCGGGCGTGGTGTATTCGGCATCCAGCTGCACCGGTGCGGCTGCGAAGGCGCCAGCGAAGTTACCGACTGCACTATTCGGCGCGCCGCCTTCCTTGGTGACCCTGGCGCCATCGCGTGCTTTTTCCAGATCGTAGGCGCCAACATGGCGACCGTAGTCGACCTTGATCAGCCGGCCTGCGGCACGCGCCTGTTCGAAAGTCTCGGCAACCACCACGGCAATGGCCTGGTGGTAGTGCTGAATCTCCGGCCCGCCCAGCAATTTGGCCGTGTTGTATTTGCCTTTGTCCAGCTTGCCGGCGTTCTGCGCAGTGACGATGCCCAGCACACCGGGTGCATTGCGTGCAGCGCTCAGATCGATGCTGCGGATGGTGCCTTTGGAGATGCCTGCACCGATGACATGGCCGTAGGCCGCGCGAGCAGGCAGGTCATGGTGTTCGTACGCATACGGCGCCTGGCCGGTGGTTTTGAGCGGACCATCGATGCGATCGACAGGCTTGCCGACGACCTTGAGTTGATCGATGGGATTGATACCGGCGGGAGTGTCGAATTTCATATCAGGCCCTCGTGTCGGCCAGGATCGCGGTCAAGGTGCGCTCCACCAGCGGCAGCTTGAATGCATTGTGTTCGGTCGGCTGTGCGCCATCGAGCAACACAGAGACGATGGCACGCGCACCTTGGCGCGACTGCGCTTCGGCGGCTTCGCTGCGCCAGGGTTTGTGCGCAACGCCACCCACACCCACACGTGCGCTGCCGTCGCGCTGCACGACTGCCGCAACCGACACCAATGCAAACGCATACGACGCGCGGTCGCGCACCTTGCGATAGACATGCGTCCCGCCAATCGGCTTGGGCAAGCTCACCGCGGTGATCAGCTCGCCGCGTTCCAGTACAGTTTCCAGATGCGGTGTCTTGCCGGGCGCGCGATAGAAATCGGACAACGGCACTGCACGCGTCTGCCCATCGGGGCGTACTGTTTCCACCACCGCATCCAGCACGCGCATTGCAATCGCCATGTCGCTCGGATGCGTTGCGATGCAGTCTTCGCTGACACCGATCACTGCAAGCTGCCGGTTGAAACCGCCGATCGCCGCGCAGCCGCTGCCAGGCAGGCGCTTGTTGCACGGCTGATTGGTATCGTAAAAATACGGGCAACGCGTACGCTGCAGCAGATTGCCGGCGGTGGTCGCACGATTGCGCAACTGCCCCGAGGCACCTGCCAACAATGCGCGCGACAACAGTGCGTAATCGCGACGAACGCGCGCATCTGCGGCCAGATCGGTATTGCGCACCAGCGCACCGATCCGCAGGCCACCCTCCGGCGTAGCGTCGATCGTGTCCAGGCTCAGGCCGTTGACATCGATCAGGTGCGAGGGGGTTTCGATTTGCAGCTTCATCAGATCCAGCAGGTTCGTACCGCCTGCGATGAACTTGGCACCCGGCTGACGCGCAGCCTTGGCCGCCGCATCGGCTGGCGAGGTGGCGCGCTCGTAGCTAAAGGCCTTCATGCGCGGTCTCCGGCGACATCGTTGATCGCGTCGACAATGTTGGAATACGCGCCACAGCGGCAGATATTGCCGCTCATGCGTTCCTGCAGTTCGGGAGTGGTGAGCCTGGTCTTGCCGGTGAGATCTTCAGTGACGTGGCTGGGAATGCCGCGCTTGACTTCGTCCAGCACCGCCACCGCCGAACAGATCTGGCCCGGCGTGCAATAGCCGCACTGATAGCCATCGTGTTTGACAAACGCGGCCTGCATCGGATGCAGCTTGTCGGGCGTTCCCAGTCCTTCGATGGTGGTGATCTTGCCGCCCTGATGCATGACGGCCAGCGACAAGCAGGAGTTCATGCGCTGCCCATCGACGATGACCGTACACGCACCGCATTGGCCGTGATCGCAGCCCTTCTTGGTCCCGGTCAGGTGCAAGTGCTCGCGCAAGGCATCCAGCAAGGTGGTGCGATTATCCAACGTCAATGTCACCGGCTTGCCGTTGACCTCGAACGCAACCTGGCTCGACGCATTGGCTGGTTCGATGGCTTGACGCTGCGACATCGCATTGGCGGCAGTCGCCGCCATCGACTGGGTTGCGGCAACGCTGGCTGCCGACGCCGTGCCAGCGATCAGTACCTCGCGACGGGTCATCTTGATGTCTCTCATGGCTGGCATCTCCAACAATGCTGGCTTATACAGTTCTTAAATAATGTGAAGCGTGGCCGGTCACAAGCGCGTGAGTAAGTGCCATCGGCGCTGGCTTGAACACGGAGGTGAAACACAGGGATGGACCGAGTTTAGTGCCGGTCTATGCGCACATTGGCGGCATGAGATGCATGCGCCTATGAACCCCGCTCATCATTGCGGCCAGGGATTTCACGACGTGTTCGCATACGCGCACGAGGCGTGTTTCTCGTCATCCAATCACACGCATGGTCGCTCGCAAGCAAGCCGGACAGTGCAACCGTCGGCGATCAAATGGCGGCTGCCGAGCACATGCGGTGTCAATCACAGATTGGTGCAGCGCTCTTGAATGCCGTACAGCTGCGGTCCAGGGCAACGCGTACGCTGGCACACCCATTGCAGGGTCTTGGTGTCCAGACAGGTAGCCACCGTGACATCAGTCAGCAAGCAACGGCGACAACGTGCACAGCGCATTGCGCTGCACTTCGTGCTGATCGCCTCGTGGCTGCTACTGCTGGGTTCGGAGTACTGGTCTATCCACGAGGAACGCGCCACCGCGTTGCGCACCGCCGAAGCGCAGTCCTTGAATCTGGCCAACTCGCTTGCGCAGCATGCCGGCGACACCATGGCGATCGCTGATGCGGTGTTGTCGGGTCTGGTCGCACGGGTAGAACACGATCAGGCCTCGGCAGCCGCGCGATCAGCGATGCATGGATTTCTGGTGCGCGAGGCACGCCGCTCGGATCGGCTGCATGGCATTTTCATCTACGCCGCAGACGGCAGTTGGGTGAGTTCGTCGTTGAACAGCGCACCTAGAAAGCAGAACAATGCCGACCGCGCCTACTTCAAATATCACCGCGATCATCGCGATGCCTTGTCGCTGGTCGGCCCGCCCGTCCAAAGCCGTTCCGATGGCAGCTGGGTGCTTACCCTGAGCCGGCGACTCAACACGCCCGGTGGCGAGTTTGCAGGGGTGGTGTTGGTCACGCTGCAACTGAAGTATTTCCAGAACTACTACAGCACTTTCGAAGTGGGCCCCAATGGCACGATCGGCATCATCAACGACGATGGCATCGTGCTGGTACGCCGGCCCGACAAACAGGGCGTGATCGGCACCTCGATCGCCGGCACCGCGATCTACGTCAACATCCGCGCACACAAACATGGCACTGCGACCTATCGCTCACCAATCGACGGTGTGAAGCGCATTTCCAGCTTCGCTCCCGCACGCCCGTATCCGTTGACCGTGCTGACCGGTGTGTCGGTGGACGATGCATTGGCAACCTGGCGGCAATCCGCACGCCAGCGGATCGTGATCGCCACGCTGGGGTTTGCACTGTTGCTGGCAGTCGGCCTCTGGCTGGATCTGCAATTGCGCCGCATGCATCGCAACGAAGCCAAACTCAGCTCCGAAGCCTGGGTGGACGCGCTCACTGGCATCGCAAACCGGCGTGCATTCGACTACCGGCTGTCACGCGCGCTGCAGGACGCGGTGCGTCTGCAGGCACCGTTGTCGGTGCTGATGATCGATGTCGACCACTTCAAGCTCTACAACGACACCTATGGTCATGTGAACGGCGATGCCTGCCTGCGTTTGATTGCGCGTGCGATCGCCGAGTGTTCACGGCGCAGCGACGACATTGCCGCGCGCTATGGCGGCGAAGAGTTCGGCATGATCCTGCCGCATACCGACGCTGCCGGCGCGCTGCGCTTGGCCGATGCCGTGCGCAGCGCCGTCGCCGGACTCGGCCTGATGCACCTGTCCAGCCCCACCAGCGCGCACGTCACCGTGAGCGTGGGCGCGGCGACGTTCGAACCGGGCGAAGCGCCGCGCACCCCGGATGCGTTCGTGCACGATGCCGACTCGGCGCTGTATCGCGCCAAGCAGAACGGGCGGGATCGGACGTCGGCATGAGCGAGCAATCGCACGCGTCAGATGCCAACAGGTGCAGCAATTGGTGCAACGTTTTTTACATCCCTTTTCGACGCGGTGATCCGCGAAGCAGGCAGCAACAAGGGCACTTCTACAGCAGCTTCCGGCCGACTCTCACCGCAGAGATTGGCAACGCCATCGTGGGATTGCCCCGGCCAGAAATAGTTGGCCTGCCAAGCTAAACCTAGTGCAATGCGTCGCCGTGATGCCAGAGCGCGGGAATTCTATTTTCTCGAGGCCAGAGTTCATCCAGGGTCGGCACCTCGCGCAATCGACCGCCCAGCATCACCGCGTCGATCTTTTGCGCGTTGCGGATATCCAGGCGCGGGTCGGCCTGCAGGATCACCAGATCGGCCAGCTTGCCCACCTCCAGGCTGCCCAGTTCCGCACCGCGGCCGATGCTGCGCGCACCACCCAGGGTGGCCGCCTGCAATACCTCGACCGGGGTCATGCCACCCTCCACATGCGCCTGCATTTCCCAGTGCAGGCCGGGTCCGGCGATCTCGCCATGCGAGCCCATCGCCACCAGCCCGCCCGCACGCTGGATACGCGCCACATCGCCGGCGATGCGCGGATAAAGCATCAGCGACGGATCGATCCAGCGCTGCGACTGCACCTGCTGCATGGCCACCTCGTACGGGCGGGTTGCGCGGAACGTGGCATCGCCCAGCGGCCGATCGCGGATGACGTAGTTGTTTTGCGCCGCAGGGCCACCGTTGGCGATCATCAGCGTTGCGTCATAGCTTGTGCCACTGCGTGCCATCAGCTCGATCACGTCGCGGTACAGCGGTGTTGGCAGTGCGTGTTCGTGCCCGGCATAGCCGTCCATGACCTGATTGAGGTCGAGTTTCAGCGCCAGCGAGCCCTCGCTGGTGGGGCGCATGCCCAGCTCGTGCGCCGCCTGCACCAGCCACTGGCGCTGGCGGCGATTACCGACCAGATACTGTTTGACGGTGCGTGTGCGGTAGTGGTCGCGATAACGGCGAAGCAAGGCGCGCGCCTCATCCAGTGAGGCGATGCGGTTGAACGAGAACATCGCCATGCCGGTGGTCGGCGCGCGCGCGCCCACTACCCTCCCGGCATCGACCAGATCCTGGTAGGCCAGCATGTCGATGCTCAGCGACGATGGATCGAAGGCGGTGGTAATCCCGTAGGCCAGTCGCGCGCGCAGGCCCCAAGGCCGCATGTCGAGCAGATCGCGGCGAAAATCGGCGACGTGGTCATGCACATCGATCAGGCCCGGAATGATGAAGCGCCCGCTGACATCGCGCAGTTGCGCGCCGGCCGGCACTTCCACGCTGCCGCGCGGACCGATCGCGGCGATGCGTCCATCGCGCACCAGCAGGTCGGCATCGGCAATGGCCTCATCGCCACGCTGCGTGAGCGCAGTGGCGCCACGCAGCAGCAGCGTGCCGCTGGCCACATCGCGCGGGACGTCCACCCTGGCTTGCACAACCTGCGTGTTCCGCCCTGGCGTTGGCACGTCTGCATCCCAGCCCGGCGCATCGGCAGCATGCAGGGCGATGTCGGCGCGTGCACGGCGGTAGACGCTGGAACCGATCGACCAGGTCATCGTGCGGCCGTCCGCGCTCCACCCGAAATAATCTGCGCCAACATCGGTGATGCGCCGATGGCGCATGCCCGGCGCCAGCAGATCGACCGTTGTTCCCTTCGCCGGCACCGGCAGCAGGTGCAACTGCTGAGCGACCTGGGCCAGCAGCCACTGGCCGTCGGGACTGATCCGCAGGTCGTCCACCGGGACGCTGCCGTCCTGGAAGTACCAACCCGGCCCCTTCACCACGATGGGTGCATCGGCAAGGCCGCTGCGCAGATCGATGCCGAGCAGGCCGCCGCTACCCATCGCGTAGACACGGTCAGCATCCGCACCGAAGTGCAGCGTGCCACCCAACGTCCCGCGATAGAGGACCCTGGCCTGGCCGCCCTGCGCCGACAACTGTTGCAGCTGCGCCTCACGCACGCTGCCAAACACCATCGAGGCCTGCATGCGCGCCACGTTGTCGGAGGCCACCACCAGCACGTCGCGCCCATCACGGGTGAACACCGGATGGGTGTAGTACGCGCCAGGCCCCTGGCTGAGCTGGCGCGCCGCCGCGGCGCCGGGCGCCAGTGACCAGACCTGGCCACCCTCCCCGCCTTCCCAGGTGACGTAGGTCAGCGCCTTGCCATCCGGCGCCCAGCTGGGATGGAAGGCCGGCACATCGCCGGTGGGCAGCCGCTTCGGCAGCGCGCCATCTTCCATGTCCATCAGATAGAGCGCGCCCAACGCGGAGAACGCCACCCGCGTGCCGTCCGGCGACACTGCAGGATCCTGGATCAGCCGCGCCTGGACCGGGCCTGTTTCCTGACGGATGTCGGCGCCGGTCAATGGCCCCAGCTCCAGGTCGACCGACGCGATAAACGGAATCGCGCGCGGGGCCTCACGATCCAGCGCGATGCGCTCGAAGCGGCCGTTGCGGCTCAGCAGCAGCGCACGCCCGTCGCGCGTGAAGGCATAGCGCGGCACCAGATCCTGCCAGCTCTGCGCCTGGCTCTGGTCATGTTCGATCGGGAAGGCGATCCAGCGGTCCTCGCCGGTGGCGAGCGTGCGCAGGCGCAGACCGGTCTGGCCCTGCTGGCGGGTGGCGTAGGCCAGCTGCTTGCCGTCCGGCGAGAGCCGCGGGCTGAAATAGGTACCGGGAAACGGCCGGCGCCCCGGAACGCCGGGCACCGGCAAGATCGTCTCTTCCTTGCCGGTGGCCAGGTCGCGTCGCACGATCGACCACAGCTCCAGCTCGGCGCTGTCCTTGTCGCCGCTGCGGCGCGCAGCGTAGAGCTGCCTGCCATCCGGCGACACCACCGCGCCCAGCGTGCTCTGCTCGCTGCCGACGCCCTCCGCGCGGACCGGTGCGACCAGGCGTTCGCTTCCATCCAGTCCGTAACGCCACAGCTCGTAGTCGTTAACCGACCAGCGGAAGCGGCTGGCGTACAGGGCGCTGCCATCGGGCGCCCAGGCCGGCGACACCAACACGGTATCGTCGTCGCCGAAAGTGAGCTGCTGCGCGTCGCGCCCATCGGGCCGCATGCGCCACAGGTTTTCGGCACCGCTGCGGTCGCTGACAAAGGCGATCCAGTGTCCGTCCGGCGAAAACGTCGGCTGGCTGTCGAAGCCCAGGCCACGGCTGATCGCCTTGGCCCGGCCGCCACCGGCGTCCAGCGTGTACAGATCACCGAGCAGGTCGAACACCAGCCGGCCATCGCGCGGCGATACGTCCAGCCCCATCCAGGTGCCTTCATCGGTCTCGAAGGCGATGCGGCGCGTGGCCTGCAACGGCAGCGTCTGTCCCGGTGCCTGCTGCGGGCGCGGCACGCTGGCCGCCGCGGTTGTACCTGCAGCATCGGCCAGCCACGGCAGCGGCAGGTGCTCGGGCAGCGGCAGGTGCTCGGCGGGATCGTGGGCCAGCGCGGCAGCCGCGGCGATCGACAGACAGCCCATCAGGCCAAGACCGAACCACTGACGCACGCCACGCTCCTTCATCAAGGCGCCACCCTCCTCAGGCGGCGTCGGATCATGCCAGAGGCCTGCGTGCTTGCATCGCGCAGGCGGGTTTCAAGCACGGCTCACAGATCGATCGAGAACGAGACGGTGAACGTGCGCGGCGCGGCCAGGACCAGATAATTCGCACCCGAAGCGCCACCGACCGACGACCAGAAGCTGCGGTCGAACAGGTTGTCCACGCGCGCACGCACGCTCCAGGCCTTGCCGGCGGCCTGGAACGCATAGCGCGCGCCCAGGTCGAAACGCGTCCAGGACGGAATTTCCAGCACGTTGACCGCATCGGCGTATTGACGATCGGTATAGACCGCGCGCCCGTCGAGCGTCAGGCCCGGCAGCGCAGCGATATCCCATTCCAGGCCCAGATTGGCCTGTTTTTCCGGCACACCGAGCACGTCGTTGCCTTCGTTCACGCCGTCCTGGGTCTTGTTGTAGCCGGCATCCAGCAACGTGATGCCGCCCAGTGCGCGCAGGCCGTCGATCGGCTGGCCGTAGAAGCTCAGCTCCAGGCCCTGGTTGCGCTGCTCGCCGTCGGTGGTCAGGCGTGCGTTGCTGACGATGGTATTGGGCTGATTGATGCGGAACAGCGCCGCGGTTGCGCCGTAGCTGCCGGCGTCGTACTTGGCGCCGATTTCGAACTGCTTGGACTTGAACGGCGCCAGCAGTTCACCGGCGTTTTCCAGCGGCGTGCTGCCGGACACGGCAGGCACTTCCTGGCCAGGCAACAGGGCTTCGGCGTAATTGGCATACAGCGACACCGCACGGCCGAACTTGAAGACGACTGCGCCGACCGGGGTCACCACACTGTCGCTGTAGCTGCTGAGTCGCGCGCCGGTGTTGTAGTCGTAACCGTACTGCTCCAGCGTCTGGTGGCGTGCGCCCAGGGTCAGCAGGATGCGGCCGTCATCGAAGGCCAGCGTGTCGGCGATGGCGACGCTGCGGGTCTCGTTCTTGCTGGTGGTCAGCGGCTCGAACAGCACGCCACCGGGGAACAGGCCACTCAGCGGCGCCACCGCCACCGGGTCGTACAACGTACCCACCGCCGTGCCGTAGCTGCCGAATGCAAAGGCATTCTTCGAGTCCAGCTTGAAGGCCGACGCCGATGCACTCAGGCGATGACCGACGCGGCCGGTGTCGAACGTCGCGCGGATGCCGACATCGCCGGTGGTGACCTTGTCTTCCCGGTAGTTGTCGAAGCGGCCGGTGTTCAAATTGCCGGCGGCATCGGCGTTTGGATTCGCCAGCACGTTGTGCTCGTCGCTGTCGCGCATGCCGATCGCCGCCCAGGCCATGACGCTGTCGGTCAGGTCGTATTCGGCCCGGATCACGCCGAAGGTGTCGCGCTCTTGGGCGAAGGTCCAAGGCTGGGCGAAGTTGATATCGGCATCGGGTGCGATCGGAATTCCACCCACCGGAGTGATGCTCGGACGCGGACGGTCGGTACGCTGGTCCTGCCAGCCGATGTCAGCTGACAGGCGCAGCCGCTCGCCACGAAAATCCACGCCCAGCGAACCCATGCCCAGCTCGCGATCCTCGTCGGTGGCGTTCTCGCCATCGCGGCGCGCGAGGTTGGCGCGCAGCCCCCAGGCACGGTCCGGGCCGAAGCGGTAGGACGCATCCGCCGCGCCATACACCTGGCCGCCGGTTTCGGTGCCCAGCGTCAGCCGGGTAACGTCATTCTCGCCAGCGCGCTTGGGCACCAGATTGAACGCGCCGCCGACCCCGCTGCCGCCGGGTGCGGCGCCGTTGATGAAACTGTTGGCGCCGCGAAACACTTCCACCCGCTCCAGGAACTCGGCCGCCACGTATTGACGCGGCAGCAGGCCGTACAGGCCGTTGTAGCTCATGTCGTCGGAGAACACGGGGAAGCCGCGCACCACGTACAACTCCTGGAAGTTGCCGAACCCACGCGCCACCCGCACCGCCGGGTCGTTCTGCACCACGTCGGCCACGCTGCGCGCCTGCTGGTTGCGCATCAACTCGGCGGTGAAGTTCATGCTGTTGAACGGCGTGTCCATCACGTCGAGGTTGCCGAACAGACCGACGCGGCCGCCGGTGGCGACCTGGCCGCCGGCATAGTCGGGCGGCAGCTCGACCTGCGAACCGTCCGCAGTGACGGTCAACGTGTCGAGCGTCTTGGCAGTGTCGAGGGGCGTTGCAGCTTGCTGCGACCACGCGATCGGCGCGGCGCAGAAACAGGCGATGGCAACGGCAAGTCGCGCGCGCGGACGCAGCGACAGGAAATGCGGAACATGGGCGCGCATGCAGGGAACCTGGTCAGCTTGGAGTGAGACGCTGGCTGGGGACGCGGGTTCCCTGGCTGAGAAGCCGTCCAGGAGCACGCAGACGACGTGGAATTATTGCACCTTTCGCTTGGCGCCCCGAGTTGATGACATCGGTGTTGGCAAGACGCTGGGCATCGGCGTTGGCCTGCCTTGGCTAGGCCGCCACAGCTGCACGCCACGTGCATGTACCCAGCGCGCGCGACAGTCCAGCGTCAACAGCAAAAATCCCGGTAGGCGCAAGACCTTACCGGGATTCTGGTGACACAAAGTGCTGTCGAGATCAGAACGGAATATCGTCATCGGCAAAGTCGTCCATCGGCGGCGCGGACTGCTGCTGGGCCGGCTGCTGACGACGCGGGGCATAATCCTGACCGCCGCCCTGACCGCCACCGCCGCCACCCTGCTGCTGGCGCGGCGCCTGCGCGCGCTGCGGACGATCGCCGCCCATGCCACCGCCACCACCGCCTTCACCACGGCCGCCGAGCATCTGCATCTCGTTGGCGACGATGTCGGTGCTGTACTTTTCCACGCCGTCCTGGCCGGTGTACTTGTCGTAGCGCAACTCGCCTTCGACGTACACCTGCGAGCCCTTGCGCAGGTACTCACCGGCGATTTCGCCCAGCTTTCCGAAGAACACCACGCGGTGCCACTCGGTGCGCTCCTGGTTGTTGCCTTCGCGGTCCTTGCGCATGCTGGTCGTGGCCAGGCTCACGCGGGTGATCGCCATGCCGGCCTGGGTGTACTTGGTGTCGGGATCGTTGCCGAGGTTGCCGACGAGGATGACTTTGTTGATGCCGCGGGCCATAGATAGTTCCGAGATGGTGCGCCGGCGCCAGTGGGGCGCGGCGGTGAATGTCTTGGCGCCAATGTTACCGCACTCCCCGCGCCCGACACCGGCGCGTTGGCGCACCTGCGGGCCGGGGAATACCGCGCGGACAGGTCGGGATCCGGCATCTCCGCGCCATGCCGGCATCAAGCGCCACAAGGGTTTGCGACCGATGTGAAGGCCGGCGACAGCGCCGGCGGGACGGATCTGGCCCAGGCACCTATAATCCACGTACATCACGAACGCCTGCGCATGACCATCGCCGAAGACCTCCCCACCGTTCTGGGCCTGCCCCAGATCCAGTCCCTCGCCGCGCCCGACATGGCTGCGGTGGATGCGTTGATCCGCCGTCGTCTGGCGTCGGACGTCGTGCTGATCAACCAGATTGCCGATCACATCATCTCCGCCGGCGGCAAACGCCTGCGTCCGATGCTGGTGATGCTTGCCGGCCACGCCGCCGGCGGCTCCGGCCCGGAGCACCATCAGCTGGCGGCGATCGTCGAGTTCATCCACACCTCCACGCTGCTGCACGACGATGTGGTGGACGAATCGGATCTGCGCCGTGGCCGAAGCACCGCCAATGCGCTGTGGGGCAATGCGCCCAGCGTATTGGTGGGGGATTTTCTGTATTCGCGCAGCTTCCAGCTGATGGTCGAGCTGGACCGCATGGAAGTCATGCAGATCCTGGCCGACACCACCAACCGCATCGCCGAAGGCGAAGTGCTGCAGCTGCTGCACGTGCATAACCCCGACACCGACGAAGCCGCCTACCTGCGCGTGATCGAGCGCAAGACCGCGGTGCTGTTCGCGGCCGGCACGCGCCTGGGCGCGTTGGCTTCCGGCGCGGATGCGCACGTGCAGCAACGCCTGTACGACTACGGCATGCAGCTGGGCTTTGCCTTCCAGATCGCCGACGACGTGCTCGACTACGCCGCCGACGCCAGCGACCTGGGCAAGAACCTGGGCGACGATCTGGCCGAAGGCAAGGCCACGCTGCCACTGATCCACGCCATGGCGCATTCGGATGCGACCACCAGGGAGCGCCTGCGCCAGATCGTCGAACAAGGCGATGCGAGCGCAATGCCTGAGGTGCTGGCGGCGATTCACGCCACCGGTGGTTTGGACTACAGCCGCCAGCGCGCGGCCGAATATGCCGCCGCTGCCGAACAGGCGTTGGATGGCTTGCCAGCCAGCCCTGCGGTTGCCGCACTCCGCGGCCTGGCGCGTTACGCCGTGGAACGCACGCATTGATCGAGCGGCGTTGGCGCCATACCGGTCGCCAACGCCTTCGTTGAAGAAATCTTCTAGCGCAGGGAACGCGTAGTTGGCTGCGCGCAGGCCCTACAGGCACACGGTGCCAACGCACTTGCCGGAGTGAAGCGGATGGACGAAACCGCGCCTGGTGCGAATGTTGTGGTGCGCTGATCGGCACCTGATCGGCGCCGATTGAACCTACTGCACACCCAATCCAGAAATCGCGCTGATCGCGGCCGGGTCGAACCCCGCCAGCTGTGCGAAGTGCCGGCCGCGCGCGACGTAATCGCGATACGCGCCGAAGCTGGGCGCCCCTGGCGACAGCAACACCACCCCGCCCTGCTCGCCCAGCGCATCGCGCGCCAGCTGCATGGCGTGCTCCAGATCGTTGGCAGCATGCAAACCGAAGCGACCGGCTTCCGCCAACGGAGCCAGCAGCGCATGGATACGCGGCCCGTTGGCCCCCATGGTGACGATGTCCAGCGGGGCGTGCTGCGCCATCTGTTCGGCAAAATCCTGCCAATCCAACCCGCGATCGTGTCCGCCGACCAACAAGGCCACGCGACGCTGCGCAAAGCACGCCAGCGCCGCCAACGAGGCATGCGGCGTAGTGCTGATCGAGTCGTTGACATAGCTGATGCCGCCCACGCTGCCAAGCAACTGCAAGCGATTCGGCAATGGGCGAAACGTCAGTGCGGCCGGTGCCAGTGCTGCAGCGTCCAGACCCAGCGCTTCTATGGCAGCCAACACGGCACACAGATTGCGCCGATTGTGTTCGCCCGGCAGCGGTACGTCGGCGGTATCGAAGATGGCCTGTTCGCCGCGATAGACCGCATCGCCACGCAGATGCCAGCCATCGGGATGGTTGAACCAGCGCAAGTCGCTGTCGGGCAGTTGTAAATCGACAAGATGCGGGTCGGCGGCGTTGAGCAAGACAATGCGCGGGCGGCCTTCGGTCACCAGCGACAGCTTGTCGCGCACATAGCGCGCCTCGTCGCCATGCCAGTCCAGATGCTCGGGAAACAGGTTCAACACCAGCGCAAGTTCCGGACGCGCGCCGCTGCGCCCGACTTCGCCGGTCTGATAACTGGACAACTCGATCGCCCAATACGTCGGCGGCGGTTGTGGTGCCAACACTTCCAGCAGCGGCTGACCGATGTTGCCGACCAAGGCGGTGCGATGCCCGGCCGCGCGCAGCAGATGCGCCAGCAACGCAGTGGTGGTGCTCTTGCCTTTGGTGCCGGTGACGCAGATGGCGCCGGGCACATAGCCGTCAGGCTGCGCATGCTCTGCAAACCACAACGCGGTGCCGCCGATGAACTGCGTGCCGTGCTCGGCTGCCGCAGTTTGCGCTTGCGCGCCATACGGGCTGATACCGGGCGATTTCACCACGATGTCGAACCGGCCCAGCGCCTGCGCGCTGGCATCGGTTTCTACATGCAACGCAGGGTCGGCCAGCGCATCGAGCTCGCGCGCTTCTTCAGCGTTGCAGAACACCGTCAGCGATTGTGTGGGGAGCACGGCGCGCAGCGCGCGATACGCCGCGCGTCCTTCGCGCCCCCAGCCCCATAACGCAACCGCCCTGCCCTCAAGCTGCGAAATTCGCACGCACGCGCTCCCACAGCGCCGACGGAATACGGTGCTCGCCATCGATGGCCATCAACGGCTCCAGCTGTAGCTCCTGCTGGTCCAGTTGCGGCTGGATCTCACGGCTGAAGCGCATCACCAACGCGTCTTCCTTCCACTCGGCACGGCTGGCCAGCACCGCCATCGCCGCGCGCGATTCGCGGCCTTCGCCGACGCATTCGAACGGCTTGTGATCCTGGAATTCCAGCAGCGCATCGTAGCCGCCGGCCTGCGCGGGATCGTCAAGCAGGTTACGCCCGAAGATATTGACCAGGCGCGTCTTCGGCATGAACGGGGCCAACGCCAGAAACACGAAATGGCACTTGGGGCACACCCCGCACCAGCGATGCACCGGGCGCTCGCCCATGATGTGGAAGTTGCGGTTGCAGCTGGAAAAATGCGCGTCGTAGTGGTCGGTCTTGGCGAACTGACGCGCCACTGCCAACTCCGACAACGGCCGCAGCAACGAGTAATAACGCAGATCCGCCGCAACATGCCGCTGCACGTAATCGCCGAACGCCTGCTCGAACGCCCAGCCCTTGGACCATTGGTGATTGACCTCGCCGGTGCCGGGAATCTGGCTGCCATAGCTGGCAGAACGTTCGTTGGAAAACACTACCTGATCCACGCCATTGAGCAACGCAGCCAGCACAAGAATCGCCGAGTTCACCGCAGTGACCGGAATATGCCCGTTCCACGCGCCCTGGCGATTGAGTTCGAACAGCTCCGATGCAAGCACGCGGCCGATATTGAGCACGGGCAAACCGGTGCGCTCGGCGCAGGCGCGGATCAGCTGCGAGCCGCCGATCCAGCTCACGGTCTGCTCGACACCGGCATGCCGCAGCGCTTCGATACTGACCAGCGAATCCTTGCCGCCACCGATGGCGACCAGGGCATGCTCGCGCAGGCCGATCGCAGGCGCATCGCCAGCAGTTTGTGTACCGACCGGAAAGTTGATCTTGCCGTGCAGGTTCAAGCCATTGCGATAGGCGAACTCGCCCAATCCATGCAGGTAGACGCTCTCCACCAGCTCAGCGGTGTCGGCATCGATCGCATACTCATCGATCTGGATGGTCGGCGGCACGGCAGCCTTGAAGTAACTCACGCCCGCGATGAGATGCAGGATGCGCAGCGCCTGCTGCACGGCAATGGCGTGCGCACCGTCCAGCGCGAACGGTGCGCCCGGCACCGCGACGGTCTCGACCAGCTCCGGCCCTTGATCGAAGGCATACACCAGCGTCGCCACGCCGGTCTGCGCATCCAGTGCGCAACGCACGAAACGAAAAGTGGAAATCTGGTGTTTGTCGAAAGTGCTCATGGACTACCTGCAGGAACACGTACGCGACGCAGATAACGTCGGCACAGGACATATTCAATCATGGAAAACGGCACCGCAGCCCACAGCAGCGGCAGGCAACCGAATAGCACCGCCAGCAACAGCACATCCAGACGTCCGGCCGTTGCACCGCCAGACACCGCGAAGGCAATTGCAAGATACAGCGCCACCGCCGGCACATAGCTCAGCGCACTCAACAGCACCGTGCGCACCGCCATCCCGCCACTGCGACGCGTGGGAACCGGCGCATCGCCTCGACGTTGCCAACGCAAAGCCAACCACGCACCGATACCGGCGGCGACCAGCGCGGGCAGCGCCCATTTGAACGTATCGGACCACAGCATGCCAAAGCTCAGTTGTTGAAGCGCGGTGGCGAACATCATCGCAACACCACCGGCCAGCGTGCTGAGCGCGATGAACTCAGCCTGCGGGCGCATCGATCACCTCTTCGCGCGGCAATTCGCGCTGGTTGTAGGTGCTGGCCATCGAATACCCGTAGGCACCGCTATCGGCCACCAGCATCACATCGCCCGGTGCGGTCGCCGCAGGCAAACGGCGGCGCTTGCCGAACACATCGGAGGATTCGCAGATCGGCCCGACGATATCGAAGGCGCCATCGGCAGGCGCGTCCAGCTGGCTGAGGTTTTCGATGTCGTGCCAGGCGTCGTACAGCGCCGGGCGAATCAGCGTGTTCATGCCCGCATCCAGACCCACGCGCTGCACGCCGTCCTTTTCGATCACCTGGGTCACCTGCGCCAGCAACACGCCGGCTTCGGCCACCAGATAACGTCCCGGCTCGATCGCCAGCCGATAGCCCGGATGCACGGCCTTGACCTCGGCCAATCCCTTGGCCCAGACCTCGAGATCGAACGGCTCGTCTTCGGCGCTATACGGAATCGGCAGGCCGCCGCCGATGTCGATGGTCTCCACCGTGCCGATGCGGCGCGCAAAGCCCGCCAGTTCGTCGTACATCATCCGCCAGTGCTCGCCGGTTTCCACACCGCTGCCCAGGTGCGCATGCACACCGGTGATGGTGACCTCGAGCGTGCGTGCCACTTCCACAAACTCATCCACGCGTGTGGACGACAACCCGAACTTGGACGCCTTGCCGCCGGTGTTGACCTTCTCGTGATGCCCGTCGCCATGCCCCAGGTCGATACGCAACCACACGTTGCGGCCGCGGAACACTTCCGGCCAGCGCTGCAATGCTTCGACGTTGTCCACGGTGACGGTCACGCCCAGCGCAAAGCCGGCTTCGTACTCGGCCTTGGGCGCAAAGCTCGGGGTAAACAACACGCGCCGCGGCGACAGCTCGGGCAAGGTGTCGAACACGCGGCGCAGCTCGCCGTGCGAGACGCATTCCAGCCCGAAACCGGCCTGTTCCAGCGCCATCAAGATCGCCGGATGCGCATTGGCCTTGATCGCGTAATAGCGCTGGTCCACTGCAGAAATCTGCGCCAGTGCATGCGCCCGTGCACGCACGGTGGGCAGGTGATACACATAACGCGGCGTACCGGCCTTGGACAGCGACAACAGATGCGCGCGCTCGGCATGCCACCACGGCGTTGGCCGCGGCCGCACCGAGCCGATGATCTCGCGCCAGCGCGGGCCGAACACCTCGCCTTCGCTCACCGGCATCGCGCCGCTATCGATCAACTCCGCATGCAGGATCGGCAGCAGGCCATCGGCATCGGCTTCGTCGATGACGAAGGTCAGGTTCAAGTCGTTGGACGACTGCGAAATCATGTGCACGCGTTCCTGCCCGAACGTGGCCCACACGTCCGACAGCTTGTGCAGCAGCGAGCGCATGCCGCGCCCGACCAGGGTGATCGCAGCACACGGCACAATGATCTTGACCTTGCAGATCTGCGACAGATCGGCCGACAGCGCCGCCAGCACATCGGTGTTGACCAAGTTCTCGGACGGGTCCAGCGACACCGTGACATTGGTCTCGGCCGAACCGATCAGATCCACCGACAAACCATGCTTCTTGAACAGCGTAAACACATCGGCCAGGAAGCCGACCTGCTGCCACATCCCGATGCCTTCCATCGACACCAGCACGATGCCATTGCGGCGGCTGATCGCCTTGACGCCCAACACCGGCTCGGCATTGCCGTCGATGCTGGTGCCCGGTAGATCGGGGCGCTCGGTGTCCAGGATCGCCATCGGCACGCCGGAATCGCGGCACGGCTTGATCGAACGCGGATGCAGCACCTTGGCGCCGGTGGTGGCGATTTCCTGCGCCTCGTAATAGTCCAGGCGGGTCAGCAGCCGCGCATCCGGCACTTCCTTGGGATTGGCGCTGAACATGCCGGGCACATCGGTCCAGATTTCCACCCGGCTGGCGCCGAGCAGCGCACCGAAATACGCCGCCGACGTGTCCGAACCACCGCGCCCCAGAATCGCGGTGCCGCCATCGGCATGCCGCGAAATGAAGCCTTGCGTGATCAGCAGGCGCGTGGGCTGCGCATCGAAACGCGCGCGCCACTGCGCATCGGACTGCCACTGGCAGGACACCGACAAACGCTTGGACCATTCGCTCTGATTGGGCTGCGGCGGCAATGCCGACAGCCACTGGCGCGCATCCAGCCAGCCCATGTCCAGGCCATTGGCGTGCAGATACGCCGCGCCGATGGTGGAGGACAGCAACTCGCCCTGCCCCAGCACCTCGGCCTGCCAGTCCAGCGTGCGCGTTGCCGCGCGCGCATCTTCCAGCAAGGCATGCAGCGCGGCGAGTCGCTCGCCCAGCACCGCATCGGCGTCCAGTTCCAGCTCGGCCAGGAATTCGCGATGACGCTGCTCCAGCGCGGCCACGCGCTGTGCGCTGTCGGCGGCGCCATCGGCAATCGCGGTGAGTTCGTTGGTCACGCCCGACAGCGCAGACACCACCACCAGCACGCGGCCGCCGGTCTCGTTCGCCCGTTTGCTCGCCAGTGTTCCAATCGTGTCCCAGCGATGACGACGCGACACCGAGGTGCCGCCGAACTTGAGGACGATCCAACGATCGGTAGTGTGGGGAGCTGACATTGAGATAGGCGTTTAGAATGGGGGAAAGATGCCCGGTACGCCGGGCGGAACCTCCGATTCTACTGCCAATATCGCCCGCATGACCCCGGGTGCGATCACAGCATGCCGAGTGCCGCGTCCACTGCCGTAACGGTTTGCGCTGCAACCATCGCCACGCATTCCACCGATCGGGATTCACCACCATGAGCAAGTACCGCTACCTGCAACTGGATGTCTTCGGCGGCCAACACGGCAACGGCAATCCGTTGGGCGTGGTCCTCAACGCGCAGACGTTGTCGTCAGAGCAGATGCAGCAGATTGCCGCGTGGCTGAACCTGTCGGAGACGATCTTTTTCCTGCCGGTCAGCGCGCCCGATGCGGACTACCACATCCGCATCTTCACGCCACGCGCCGAGCTGCCATTCGCCGGCCACCCCAGCGTGGGTGCGGCGTGGGCCGCGGCCACGCACGGGCTGGTTTCGTTCAAGCCGGATGGCCTTATACGCCAGCAATGCGCTGCGGGCGTGTTGCCGGTGCAGGTGATCGACCGGCATGGCGCGCTGCTGGTGCGGCTGCGTGCACCGCGTGCGCGGGCGATCGAGACCGGCGATGCGCATGCCGTCGCGCTGCACGAAGCGTGCACTGGCCTGCGCCTGGCCGATCGGCCGGCTGCGCTCTGGAACAACGGCCCGAACTGGTGGCTGCTGGAATTGGCCGACGCGCAAGCGGTACGGCAGGCGCTACCCGATCTGGCCGCCATCACCCGCCTCACCCAGACCAGCGCAGCCACCGGGCTGGCCATTTACGCGCCGGATTCCCATGGCGACGCCGACTTGGTGGTGCGCGCATTCTGCCCGGGCGACGGCATTCCGGAAGATCCGGTCACCGGCAGCGCCAACGCCTGCATTGCCGCGCGCCTGCACGGCGAAGGCCGCCTGCCGGGCACCGGGTCGCGCTATGTCGCCAGCCAGGGCCGCGAGGTCGGCCGCGATGGGCGCGTCCACATCGACGTCGATGACGAAGGCGAAGTGTGGATTGGCGGAACGACGCGACAAGTGATCGACGGTCGTATCGATTGGTAAGCTGCCGCGCCCTGTCCGCAGATCAGCCACCATGACCACCCGCCGTTTTCTGCAACTGGATGTGTTCTCCGCCCGCCCCGGCAGCGGCAATCCGCTGGCCGTGGTGCTGGATGCCGAAGGCCTGGACGATGCGGCGATGCAGGCCATCGCACGCTGGACCAAGCTGCCGGAAACCACCTTCGTGTTTGCGGCACCGGATGCGCACAGCAGTTATCGGCTGCGGATGTTTTCGCCGCAAAAAGAGGTGCCGTTTGCCGGCCACCCCAGCGTCGGCACCGCGCATGCGGTGCTGGAGGCCGGCCTGGCCGCGCCGCACGATGGCGTGCTGATCCAGGACGGCATCGCCGGCCAGTTGCCGCTGCGCGTGGAGCAAATCGATGGCCACCGCAGCATCGCCATCCGCACCCCGCGTGCGCGCGTGAACGAGCAGGTGCAGGCCGACGACCCGCGCCTGAGCGATGCCTTGCACGGTTGGCCGCTCGGCAGCCTGCCGCCTGCACTGATGGACGGCGGCCGCACCTGGTGGGTGGTGGAGCTGGCCAACGAGGCCGCGCTGCGCGGCTTGCAGCCAAATTGGGAGGCGATTGCCGCACTGGCCGAATCCACCGGCAGCATGGGCGTGTTCGCTTACGCGCGCGCCGCCGCGCCGGGCGCCTACGACCTCGCCGTCCGCGCCTTCGTCGGCAACGGCCGCCGCTTCGAAGATGCCGCTTCCGGTGCGGCCAATGCGGTGCTCGCCGCGTGGCTGGACAGCCGCCAGGCACTGCCGGGCAAGGCGCGCCGCTATGTGGTCAGCCAGGGCCGCGAAATCGGCTTCGACGCCTTGCTGGAATTGCGCATCGATGCCGATGGCGATGTGTGGTCCGGCGGTCAGGTGCAGACGGTGATTCGCGGGACGCTGGATTGGGCTTGATTGTTTGATCGAGCCATCGCAAACGGCACTGCATGTGCACTATGTGTTGCGCAATAAAAAACGCTGCGAACGATCGCAGCGTTTTTGTTTTCGACAACCCAGCGTCCGTCAATCGACAAGCACCACGCCTTCTCGCACCGATCAGTCAGGACGCACGTCCCGATCAGTCAGGACGCACGTCCACGCGCACACGGATGCGATCGCCAGGGTTGTAATCGCTACGCGTGTGATAGGTACGGCCGGCGTATTCGTATGTCACATCGTAACCTTCCACACGATCGCTCTCGCGACGGTAGGACACCGGCTCGCACACGCTGACATTGCCTTGATAATTGCGATTGTTGGCCTCGTAGATCGAGCGGCCTGCCGCAACACCGGCCATGGTGCCGACCGCAGTACCGACCAAGCGGCCATTGCCGCCGCCAACCTGGCTGCCGAGCACCGCACCAGCGATACCGCCGATCACGCTGGCCACACCGCGATTGGACACGCCCGATTGGCCATAACCGCCACCATCGCGATAGTAGCCATCGTTGCTGGTGTAGTAGCCGTTGGACGGACGGTTGTAGCAGCGTTCGCTGCTGCGTTCGTTATACGAATCGGTCACGATGATCGGATCGACACGCACCACGCGTGCGTATTCGTAACGACCGTCCTCATACCCACTACGACCGCCATCGCGGTAGCCGCTGTCATAGCGCTGCGCCGTTGCGTTGCCCGCAACCGCCAGACCCATCACCAGAGCACCAAGCACAAGAGTTTTCATCGCGGCACTTCTACAGGGAGGACACGCTGCCGATGCTCGGCCTGCGCCAGTGAAACCGCCCTGAACCAGACCGGCCTTGCAAAGCCCTATTCAGGTTGCCGCCAGCTGCGTGCGCCGGCATGCAACACCGGCGCAGCGCAGCCTTGTGTGCATCAGCTGGAAAATTCGGTTTCCAGGCTGATCGGCACTGCGCTCAGCGCCTTGGACACCGGGCAATTCTTCTTGGCGACATCGGCCAGTTCGCGGAACTTGGCTTCATCGATCCCCGGCACCACGGCCTTGAGCTTGAGCCGGATCTGCGACAGCTGCGGGCCGCCTTCCATCGACAGATCCACGTCGGCGCGCGTATCCAGCGAGGTCGGCGGAAAACCGGCTTCGGTCAGCTGTGCGGACAACGCCATGGTGAAGCAGCCGGCATGTGCGGCCGCGATGAGTTCTTCCGGATTGGTGCCCTTCTCGTCGCCGAAGCGGCTGCTGAAGGCATAACGCGTGTTTTCCAGCAAACCACTTTGCGGCGTGCTGAGCTGGCCCTTGCCGGTCTTGAGGTCGCCTTCCCAGTGAGCGGTGGCGTGACGTGAAATACCCATTGCGATCTCCTGCGATGAAAGGAGCTGCCACGATAGGCCAGTGGGTGTTACGGCTTGGTGCCGGGAATCGGGAATCGGGAATCGGGAATCGGGAATCGTAAGAGCAGGCCGCGTGCGCGTTCTGAATAGCGAGGATTTTGCATGCGTCTGCGCGCTCGCCCGGCGGCGACCGCGACCGCATTGTGGGTGCGCGGTCGGGTCGCGTCGCTGCGCTCGCTCAACCGAGCAGGGTTTCCAGCACGGCCATGCGCACGGCGACGCCGTTGGCGACCTGGCGCAGCACGCACGATTGCGCGCCGTCGGCAACCTCGTCGGTGATTTCCACACCACGATTGATCGGGCCCGGATGCAGTACGGCGGCGTCGCGACCGGCACGCGCCAGGCGCGCGCGGGTGAGCCCGTAATCGGTGTGGTATTGCTCCAGCGACGGCACCAGGCCTTCTTCCATGCGCTCGCGTTGCAGGCGCAGCATCATCAGCGCATCGACGCCTTCGAGCATCGCGTCGAAATCTTCGCCCACCACGCAGCCGTCCAGCATGTCGTCGTCAGGCAGCAGGCTAGCCGGACCACACACGCGGATCTCGCCGACGCCCAGGGTACGCAACGCGTGCAAGTCCGAGCGCGCTACACGCGAGTGCTTCACGTCGCCGACAATTACCACCTTGAGCTTGGAAAAATCGGTGCCCTTGGCCTGACGCAGGGTAAGCATGTCGAGCAGGCCCTGGGTGGGATGCGCGCTGCGCCCGTCGCCGGCATTGATCAAGGCGGTGCCCTCGCCTGCAGCCTCGGCCAGCGCTTCCACCGCACCGTCGTCGGGATGGCGCACCACGAAGCCACGCACGCCCATCGCCTCGAGATTCTTCAAGGTGTCGCGCGCGGTCTCGCCCTTGCGGGTGGACGAGGTGGAGGCATCGAAATTGAGCACGTCTGCGCCCAACCGCTGCGCGGCGAGGTGAAACGAGCTGCGCGTGCGCGTTGAGGGTTCAAAAAACAATGTGCACACCGCAGTCCCGGCCAGCACGCTACGCTTGCCGACGCGCCCTACCGCGGCGTCGCGGATCTGACCGGCACGATCGAGCAGTTGCAGCAGCGTGGTGCGCGGCAGTCCTTCCAGGGTGAGCAGGTGGCGCAGGCGTCCGTCCGAATCGAGTTGCATGGTGGTCATCGCAGGTCGGGAAATATCAGGGAAGAAGAGTGGCTTGGTCGGGCGCGGCCAACCAGCGTTCGACAATGACCGCGGCCGCCATCGCGTCCAGCGCTTCGGCATCGCGGCGGCGCTTGCGTCCATCGGCACGCTCGCGTGCGAAACGCTGCGCGGCCTCGACCGAACTGGAGCGCTCGTCGATCAACACCACCGGCAGCGCATAGCGCTCGCGCAGTTGGCGAGCAAACGCATGCGCACGCTTGCGCGCGGGTTGGTCTTTATCGTCAAGGGTGAGCGGGTCACCGATCACCAGACCATCGGGCCGCCATTCCTTGTGCACACGATCCAGCGCGGCCCAGTCGGGACCGGTGGCATGCACGTTGATGACGGCGACCGCGCGTGCGCCGGCACCGAGCGCGGTGCCGACGGCCACGCCAATCCGGCGCGACCCTACGTCGAAGCCCAGCACCGTGCCATCCGGGCGGATCGCGCCCGCCTCAGGCATGCCCGGAATAATCCGTCAGCCGGAACAGATCCACGCCGATGCGCCCGGCAGCGGTCTGCCAGCGATCTTCCAGCGCGGTAGCGAACAGCACATTGGCATCCGACGGCGCGGTGAGCCAGCTGTTCTCGCCCAGTTCGAACTCGAGTTGTCCCGCGCCCCAGCCGGCACAGCCCAGCGCCACCAGCGCATTGCGCGGGCCGTCGCCGGCCGCCATGGCTTCGAGAATATCGCGCGAAGTGGTCAGGAACACGCCCTGCCCCACTTCCAGGCAGGAATCCCATTCGCGTGCATCGTCGTGAATGACGAAGCCGCGCTCCGGATGCACCGGCCCACCGCTGAGCACGATCTGCTCGCGCAGGTGCTCGTCGACGGTGTCGATGCCCATTTGCGACAGGACTTCGCCCAGCGTGTATTCGGAGGGCCGATTGACCAGCACGCCCATCGCGCCGTTCTCGTCGTGCTGACAGATCAGCGCGACGCTGCGCGAAAAGGTGGGGTCGGACAGCGCCGGAAGCGCAATCAGCAGTTGGTTGGCCAGAGGCGTGGGCAAAACGGACATAGCCGCATTCTAGCCGTTCGCTCCGCCGCGCGCAGAGCCGCTGCCATACTTGGCGCTTGCCTGGCGCTGTGGGCGGCCGATGCTGACGATGGACCGAACTGCGAACGCGGTGCCGGTGCCGTTTCTGACCTGCGCGTTCAGGTTGTCGCTGGCGATGCAACCCGGGCTCGTGCGACGCAGTGTGCGCTGCTAGCTTGTCCATCCAGACTTGGCGCTGGACGGCGCTGTATTCGCCCAGTTTGATCCATCTCTCCATCGCGCCGGCCCACCACCACGGCGCACATCACAGGCACCCCCATGAGCGGCTATTGCAGCATCGCCCCAGGCCATCCGGTCCACGGCCACTACCACGCGTACGAATATGGCTTCCCGCAGCGCGACGAACGCGAGCTGTTCGAGCGGCTGGTGCTGGAAATCAATCAGGCCGGATTGAGCTGGGAAACCATCCTGCGCAAGCGCAGCAATTTCCAGCGCGCCTACGACGGTTTCGATGTAGACACGGTTGCCGCGTACGGCGAGACCGAGATCTCCCGGCTGATGGGCGATGCCGGCATCATCCGTAACCGGCTCAAGGTGCTGGCGGCGATCCATAACGCGCAGGTCATCCAGACGCTGCGCGCCTCGCACGGCAGCTTCGCGCACTGGCTGGATGCACAGCATCCGCTCGCCAAGCCAGACTGGATCAAGCTGTTCAAGAAGACCTTTCGCTTCACCGGCGGCGAAATCACCGGCGAATTCCTGATGAGCCTGGGCTATCTACCTGGCGCGCATCATGAAGATTGCCCGGTGTTTGCGCATATCCAGGCACTGTCGCCGCCGTGGATGCTGAGCGAAAAAGCGTAGCGGCGACAAGATCGAGCGCATGCCGGCCGCTAGAAGCACTGTGCACACGTTGCAGTGCGATGCGTTACATACCGCCCCAGCGACGCGCGCAACTGCCCACTGCAGCGTCGGCGGCAGCTCGCCAACGACGTTCCGGATCACACGCCCATATAGCGGTGCGGGCGATGGTTGAACATCAGCACCAGACTCAGCATCAACGCGCCCAGCGCCGAATACAGCACCTTGTCCGGGGTGAGGATGGTGAAGGCGACCAGCATCAGCATCGCATCGAAACTCATCTGCACCTTGCCCGCGCTCCAGCCGCGCTCGCGCTGCAGGTACACCGCCAGGATGCCGATGCCGCCCAAACTGCCGCGATGGCGGATGAAAAACAGGATGCCCAGGCCCGCCAGCGCACCGCCGACGATGGCCGAAAACAGCGTGCTGATATGCGCGTACTCGGCCCAGCGCGGCATCAGGTCGGTGAGCGCACCGCAGGCGCCGACTGCGGCGAAGGTCTTCAAGGTGAATTCCCAGCCCATGCGGCGCACGCTCAGCCAATAGAACGGCAGATTGACCAGCACGAACACCAGACCGAAATTCCAGTGCAACGCGTAATGCAGCAGGAATGCGACACCGGCCATGCCACCGATCATCAGACCGCCCTTGGCGAAGATCGCCAGGCCCAACGAGGCCACCAGCGTCGCCAGCACCATGCCTTGCGCGTCCTCGGCCACCGAGTGGTGATAGGCATGATCGTCGGCCGCGGTGCCGGCCGAATCCGGCGGCGGCGTCAACGGGCCGGAGGTGACCACAGCGCCGTCATCGGGCAGCGGTTCTTGCTCCGGACGCAGATCGGAATCGGGAAGGCTCACAGGTTCGGGCACTGCAATGGGGTGCGATATTAGACACTATCGGCCCGCCTGGTTACATCTGAAACGTCACCGCATGCGCGCACTGCTGCGCTGCATGTACATCGACCAACAGTGCGGTCTTTACCCTGTCTTTGCAGCAGACGCCTGTGCGCAGACATGACGCGCCAAGTCCCGGAACCCTTGTGCAGGTGAATTTCTTCAGCGTGCTACGCCACACCATGCACCAGAATGCACCAATGAGCGGCGGTCCTGCGCGACTCACCGAACCTCGGCAATCTCCACACCATCCATCCCCTGCGCCAGGGTCTTGGCGTCGCCGCCCTGCGAGAGTTTGATGCGCAGACGCACTTCGTTCTGCGAATCGGCATAGCGCAGCGCGTCTTCGTAGCTGATTTCGCCGGCCTGATACAGCTCGAACAGGCTCTGATCGAAGGTGCGCATGCCCAGGTTGGTGGACTCCTTCATGATCTCCTTGAGCTTGTGGATCTCGCCGTCGCGGATGTAATCCTGCACCAGCGGGGTGCCCAGCATGATCTCCATCGCCACGCGGCGGCTGCGCCCATCCGGAGTCGGAATCAATTGCTGCGCGACCACGCCCTTGAGATTGAGCGACAGATCCATCAGCAGCTGATTGCGGCGATCTTCCGGGAAGAAGTTGATGATGCGGTCCATCGCCTGGTTGGCGTTGTTGGCGTGCAGGGTGCACAGCACCAGATGGCCGGTTTCGGCGAATGCCACCGCGTGGTCCATGCCTTCGCGGGTACGCACCTCGCCGATCATGATCACGTCCGGCGCCTGGCGCAGGGTGTTTTTCAGCGCATTTTCCCAGCTGTCGGTATCGATGCCGACTTCGCGCTGGGTGATGATGCAGCCTTCGTGCTTGTGCACAAATTCGATCGGATCTTCGATAGTGATGATGTGCCCGGTCGAATTCTGGTTGCGGTAACCGATCATCGCCGCCAGCGAGGTCGACTTACCGGTACCGGTGGCGCCCACAAAGATGATGATGCCGCGCTTGGTCATCGCCAGCGTCTTGATCACCGGCGGCAGGCTCAACTCTTCCACGGTGGGGATGCGCGTTTCGATCCGGCGCAGCACCATGCCGACCTGGTTGCGCTGATAGAAGCAGCTCACACGAAAACGTCCGACCCCTGACACGCCGATGGCGAAGTTGCACTCGTGCGTCTTTTCGAATTCTTCGCGCTGCGATGGCGTCATCACGTTCAACACCAGATCGCGACTTTGTTGCGCCGTCAGCGGTGTCTGGGTGATCGGGCTGATCTTGCCATTGACCTTGATCGCCGGCGGCATGCCCGAGGTGATGAACAGATCCGACGCCTTCTGGTGCGCCATCAGCTTGAGGAACGAGGTGAAGTCGATAGTGCTCATGGCGTGCTCCTTCGGAGCCGGGAATGGGGAATCGAGAATCGGGAATTGGAAAAGCCGGGAGCCGGGACCGGTCAGGGGTTCGTGCTTTCGCGATTCCCCATTCCCGATTCCCTATTCCCGAATCACTCGAATATCCGCTTGTCCTTGGCGTATTCGCGCGCCTGGTTGCGCGTGATCAGGCTGCGCTTGACCAGGTCCTGCAGATGCTGGTCCAGCGTCTGCATGCCGTATTGCTGGCCGGTCTGGATCGACGAATACATCTGCGCCACCTTGTCCTCGCGGATCAGGTTACGAATCGCCGGGGTGCCGACCATGATTTCCCAGGCGGCGGTGCGTCCGCCGCCGACCTTCTTCAATAGCGCCTGCGAAATCACCGCGCGCAGGGATTCGGACAGCATCGAGCGCACCATCGGTTTTTCGCCGGCCGGGAACACATCGACGATACGGTCAATGGTCTTGGCCGCCGAGCTGGTGTGCAAGGTACCGAACACCAGATGGCCGGTTTCCGCAGCGGTCAGCGCCAGGCGGATGGTTTCCAGATCGCGTAATTCGCCGACCAGAATGATGTCCGGGTCTTCGCGCAAGGCCGAGCGCAGCGCCTCGTTGAAGCCGTGCGTGTCGCGGTGCACTTCGCGCTGGTTGATCAGGCACTTCTGCGAGGTGTGCACGAATTCGATCGGATCCTCGACCGTGAGGATGTGGCCGTATTCGTTCTTGTTGATGTAGTCGATCATGCCGGCGAGCGTGGTCGACTTGCCCGAACCGGTCGGGCCGGTGACCAGGATCAGCCCCTGTGGCTGGTCGATCAGCTGGCGAAAGATCGGCGGGCAGCCCAGGTCTTCCAGCGTCAGCACTTCGGAGGGAATGGTGCGGAACACCGCACCGGCGCCACGGTTCTGGTTGAATGCGTTGACGCGGAAGCGCGCCAGCGAGGGAATCTCGAACGAGAAGTCGACCTCGAGGAATTCCTCGTAATCGCGGCGCTGCTTGTCCGACATGATGTCGTACACCAGCGCGTGCACCTGCTTATGGTCCAACGCCGGAATATTGATGCGACGGACATCGCCATCGACACGGATCATCGGCGGCAAGCCAGCCGACAGATGCAGGTCCGATGCCTTATTTTTGACAGAAAACGCCAATAGTTCAGCGATATCCATGCGCTGCTTTTCCCCTAGGCTGCGATTGGAAGGTACTCCCCAAGCGGCAGTATAGCGTTCTGGCTGCTGGCGGGAAGCGGCCCGCCACCGGTTCAGGCTGGCCCCGCCAGGCGGGGCTGAAGGGGTTGGTTTCGGCCTTGGCGGCACGGAGCTTGCTTGCGTGTCGCGGACACTGCGGTGGGCCGCTCAATCAATGCCAGCGGGCCCACTCCCGGCCTGGCGGCAGCTTTCGCGACGTCACCGATCCCCGACCTCCCGCGCCCGGTTGGAACCAAACACCGCAGGGCGGCACTATAGCGCTCCACCTCTTGCCTGGAATGCCACGTGCCGGCTTCGTCGCTACAGCAGATTCTCGATGCCATCCACGCCGCCGCGACCCGGCACGCGCGCACCGATGTGCGCCTGCTCGCGGTGTCCAAGACCAGGCCTGCGGATGCCGTCGCCGCGCTGGCCGCGCAGGGCCAGCGCGCGTTCGGCGAAAACTATGTGCAGGAGGCGCAGGCCAAGATCGACGAACTGCATGCGCTGGGATTGGAATGGCATCTGATCGGCCACCTGCAATCCAACAAGGCCGAACTGGCCAGCCACTGCTTCGATTGGGTGCAGACCGTGGACCGCGCCAAACTGATCCCGCTGCTGGCGCGCTACCGCTCGGACGATCGCGCGCCGTTGAACGTGCTGATCCAGGTCAATATCGACGACGAGGACAGCAAGCACGGTTGCGCGCCGGAGGCGATCGATGCGCTGGCCCGTGACATCGCGCTGCAACCGCGTCTGCAGTTGCGCGGGCTGATGGCGATTCCCGCGCCGTTTCCCGAGCAGGCACGGCGCGCGACTGCGTTTACGCGCATGCAGGCGCTATTCGAAGACCTCAAGGGTCGCTACCCGCAGGTGGATACCTTGTCGATGGGCATGAGTTCGGATTTCGCCGAAGCGATCGCGGCCGGTGCCACCATGGTGCGCGTCGGCACTGCGTTGTTCGGCGAACGCGCCTCGTCGCCTGCCGCCGCGTCCTGATCGGCCTCGCGTGCCGACCACCGATCTTTCTGACCTAAGGTGCTGCAATGACTCTGCCCTCTTCGCCCGCGTCTTCGCATCCCAGCGCTGCAATCACCGCGTTCGTCGGTGGCGGCAACATGGCGCGCAGCCTGATTGCCGGGCTGATCCGGCAAGGCGTGCCCGCAACCAGCATCCGCGTGGCCGAGCCGATTGCCGAATTGCGCGAGGCGTTGTCGCGCGACTTCGGCGTGCACGCCGTGGAAGCGGCGCGCACTGCTGTGGACGGCGCGTCCATCTGGGTACTGGCAGTCAAACCGCAGGTGCTGCCTTCGGTGTGCGCACAGCTGGCCGAGCTTGCACAGGCGCAGCAGCCGCTGCTGCTGTCCATCGCTGCCGGCATCACTGCAACGCAACTGCAGCGCTGGTCGGGCGGTGACGTGGCAGTGGTGCGCGCAATGCCCAACACGCCCGCCCTGCTCGGCGCAGGCGTCACCGGCCTGTACGCCACTGCGCGCGTTTCCGACGCGCAACGCGTGCAGGCGACCCGCTTGCTGGATAGCGCAGGCGTCACCGTGTGGATCGACGACGAAGCGCAGATGGACGCGGTGACCGCCGTCTCCGGCAGCGGCCCGGCCTATGTCTTTCTACTAGCCGAAGCGATGGAGGCTGCAGCGCAAGCGCAGGGTCTGCCCGCCGACACCGCACGCACGCTGGTGCTGCAAACCGTGCTTGGCGCCGCGCGCATGCTGACCGAATCTGGCGAAGCACCGGAGCAGCTCCGCCACCGCGTGACCTCGCCCAACGGCACCACGCAGGCGGCGATCGAGGCATTCCAGGCCGGCGGCTTCGAAGCGCTCACCGCAAGCGCAATCGCCGCAGCCACCGAGCGCGGCCGTAGCCTGTCGGCCGCCAACGATTAGCGAATCCGCTAACGAAGAAGCGCAGGATTTCCTCGCAACCAAAGCTGATCGCAGGTATGCAGTCGATCCGTCGGCACTACAGAGATCCTGCATAACGGCGATCCATCCGCGCTGGCCATGCCGACCAACGCCATCAGCCAGCCGCAGATTTCGGCAACACCCAACACCAGATCGCCTGCTCGATCATGCACGCAAGCTCGCGCTGAAGACCTACTGCTCTGCGTCAGACGCTTCGTCAACGCGCACATCGCAACCGACTCGACAATGCGTTTCGTACGCGTTTTCTTCCGCTGGTGAACGAATCCCCGTCGAAAGACGCTTTTTTCGCGTTGTTTCATCGTTTGCCTATTGGCGGCGCGCAGCAGTTGCCCTACATTTCGCGTTGCCGACTGGGTCGGCAGACCCAACACCACCTACGAATACGGAATACATAACTCATGGCAAAAACCGCCGCTAAGAAGGCTGCCCCCAAAAAGGCAGTGAAAAAGGTCGCCGCCACCAAGACCGCAAAGCCGGCGAAGGCCGCCGCTGCCAAGTCCGCCGCGCCGAAGCCGATCAAGGAAGCACTGAGCAAGACCGGCCTGGTCGCGCACATCGCCGAATCCACCCAGCTGGCTCCGAAGGACGTCCGCGCCGTTCTGGCGACGCTGGAATCCGTTGCACATTCCTCCCTGAGCAAGAAGGGCGCCGGCTCGTTCACTCTGCCGGGCATGCTGAAGCTGACCAGCGTCCATGTGCCGGCCAAGCCCAAGCGCAAGGGCATCAACCCCTTCACCAAGGAAGAGCAGACCTTTGCCGCAAAGCCGGCCAGCTTCAAGGTCAAGGCTCGCTTGCTGAAGAAGTTGAAGGATGCCGCGCTCTAATCGAGCACGCATCCGGTGTAACGAAGGCGGCCTGCGGGCCGTCTTTTTTGCGCGCGCGATACCGCATGCGTGATCACCCACATGCCGCTCATCGCCGCTTGCCTACCCTGCCTGCTCATTCGCAACCCAGCAGGTGCATGTGACCGATCCATCGCCCCACCCTCCATCGACTACACCGCTGTCCACCGCCCGCAGCCCCGCACGCCGTTTGCGCCGCCTGCTGGTGTCGGTCGCCCTGCTGTGCGCCTTGGGTGTGGCCGCACGCTGGGCCTGGCAGTTGCCGATCGCCGAGCAGCTGCGCACCAGCTGGGAGCTGTCGCGAATGCCGCTGCCGACGTCTTTGCAGATCCCGGTCGAAGGCGTGCAGGCACGCCGCATCGCCGACACCTTCGGCGCGCCGCGTGGCCGTGACCGCAGCCATGCCGGCGTGGATATCTTCGCGCCACGCGGCACGCCAGTGCTGTCTGCAACCCGTGGCGTGGTCAGCGCCATTCGCGATCAAGGCCTTGGCGGCAAGCAGGTCTGGGTGCTGGGGCCGGCCATGCAGCGGCATTACTATGCGCATCTGGACGACTGGGCCGCAGGCTTGGAGGTCGGCGATGTGGTCGAGCCCGGCACACCGCTGGGCGTGGTCGGCACCACCGGCAACGCGCGCGGCACGCCGCCGCATCTGCACTATGGGGTCTATGGGCGCAACGGTGCGTACGATCCGCTGCCGCTGCTGCGCAAACCCCCACCACAGCCGGCACAGTGAACATGTTGGAACACTGCGTCATGGCCTGCCCTATCGAGGCCACCGCACGCTGCGCCTATGGTGGAGACAGCCCAGCAACGACGCCATCTCCATGCCCCGAAAACGCTATCGCATTACGGTCACGCCCATCGAAAGCGATGGCCGCCCCTGCGACGACCGCTGCTCCATCGAGTTCGAACAGCGCTCGCGCGCCGACTGGATGCGGTTGCTCGAAGAGTTGCACCTGCGTCGCGACCTGAGCAGCGACGAATGCGCCGCGCTGACCGTCGGCTCGCAGCTGCTGGAAGATCTGGCCGCCCGCCCGCGCGCGCAGCCCAGCGATGCGTTGGATGCATTGCGACCGAAGCTGCAACTGCTGCTGGAGCGCCTGCAGCGCGTGCACCCAACGCCAGGCGCTTGAGGCCTGCATCGCCGCATTGCGCGGACCGTTACACTGCGCGCATCGGGGATGGGGACGCGCCATGCGCTGGGCTGGAATCGTAGTATTTGCCGCTGCAATCGCTGGCTGCAGTTGTCAGCGCACCGAAGACAAACGCACACCTGTTGCTGCGCCCTCGTCGCCAACCCGGGCTGTGACAGGCAATCCAAGCACAGTCACCAACGCCGGAGCGCCTGCACCATTGGTGCCGGCACCGGACCCCAACGACGCCGCAGCGCGCGCCGAATTCGCCAAAGCAAGCGCCACCGTGCATCGGTATCTGGGCGCACTACCCGGCGCGGCACGCGCGGATGCCGATGCGCTGTGGACCGGGGGTCGTCCCTCGCCGGTGCCGGACGACGCAGTGCTACGCGGCATCACCAATATCCAATCGATGCGCATCAACAACGATCCGCCCATTGCCTTGGACCAGCAGCATCCGCCCAAGCTGATCGAAGTACCGGTGCATCTGACGGTGCGCACCACCTCCGGCACGCAGCGTCTGGTTGGTGCGTATCGACTACAACCCCGTGCCGGCAGCGATACATGGGAGATCTATTCGGCAACGCTGCAGCCGGTGCTGCGCTAACCCGTGGTTCACCGGCGCAGACTAAGGTGATGTCATCCGCTACCGGAGTCACCCGATGAAACTGCGTTCGCTTGCCGGATCCATGCTCGCCCTCGCCCTGGCAATGCCCGTCGCCGGTGCCTGGGCCACGCCGCAGATCCAGGGACATCAAATCAGTGTGCAGGGCAGCGATCTGCAGCAATTCCTCGGGGGCCGGTTCCCGCAGACGCATGACGCACTGGGCGGGCTGGTCGAAATGACGGTCAGCAATCCTGCTCTTTCGCTGCCGCCAGGCGACCGGCTCAAGATGGCCTTCGATCTGGCCCTGGCCACCGCAGGCGGCGCGCCGGCACCGGTCGGCAATGTGACCTTGACCAGTGCGCTGCGCTACGACGTGGCCAAGCAAGGCTTTTATCTTGATCAACCCACCATCGATGACTTCCGCCCTGCCAATGCCGGCGCAAAGCTCGATCACAGCACCCGCCAGTTGCTCAACGCCTGGCTGGCCGATTACGCGCGCAAGGAGCCGATCTATCGCATCGACCCGGCCATCGCGGCGGTGATGGGCAATGTGCAGGTGGAGTCGGTGGGCATCCAGAACGGACGGGTGGCGGTGAACTTCAATCAGAACATCGAGCAACTGGTGCCGGCGACAGCGCTTTCCGGCAAGTAGACGATCCGCGCTACGCCAGCGCGGGGCTCGCCGACCGGCGCCACTGCGCGGCAGGCGTTGCACACACACACAAAGGCCCGGCGCATCGATCGCCGGGCCTTTGTTGCGAAAGACGTCTGGTAAGACGGCAATGCTGTTGTTGGAAGCGATCCACTAACAAGTGAATTGACTGCGTCAGCATGCAGGTCTAACCCGCGTATTGCGTATTCCTGGTTGCGCACTCCTCAAAGAGAGTGCGCATCGCATCATCGCAATGCCGGCGCGCGTGCTCAGCGCTTGGGCTGCAGCATCGTGCCGGTGCAGTTCTTGGAGCCGCAGCGGCATTCCCAGATCTTCTTCAAACGCGGTGTGTGACGCTCGGCCAGCGTGATGCCGTAGTTATAGGTGAGCTCTTCGCCGGCCTTGATCGCACGCTTGGCCTCGATGAAGATCTTGTCCTTGCTGCGATCGTCGCCTTCGGCCTCTTCGATCACCGCTTCGCAATTGGGCTTGCAGCTGTGGTTGATCCAGCGCGCCACGTTGCCTTCGTAGTTGGCATCCAGCACGTAGTCGTCGCTGAGCGTGAACAGGAAGGTGTGACCACTTTCCACATCGCCGGTGTCATCGGCATCCACTTCCGCATGCGTGCGCAGGCGCCCCTTGTATTGAATGATGCGCTCGCCCTTGCGGAGCGCGGCGAGGGCGAACATGCCATTGCCGTGGATACGTGACTTGCGGGCGGCAACTTTGCGCGACATGAACGGGGTCCAGTGATGGGGCCGCTCATTGTGACCGCAGCGCGACGATGCGCCAAGCACAAGCGCATTGCCAACGGCAACGCCCAACGCTTGCCGGCGGCTGAACCGCGCGGCTGGCCCTGCCCCACTCGAAAGAGTACAATTTCGGTCCGCTTTAGGATTTACCTGGCCCCCTCATGTTGCGCGTCACCAAACTCACCGATTACGCCACCGTCGTGCTGACCGTACTGGCTGCACGCGGCGATCAGGTGCTCAGCGCGAGCGAGCTGGCCGAGCAGGCCGGCCTGGAAGCGCCGACCGTGAGCAAGATTCTCAAACCGTTGTCGCAAGCGGGCCTGGTCGAAGGTTTGCGCGGCGTGCATGGCGGCTACCGGCTTGCGCGCGCGGCCAGCGAGATCACGCTTGTTGAAATCGTCGAGGCAATGGAAGGCCCGCTGGCAATCACCGAATGCAGCCAGGACCACAGCCAGTGCGGCATCGCGCAGACATGCGGGGTGCGCTCCAACTGGCGTTTGATCAACGACGTGGTCGGCGATGCATTGCGTCGCGTCACGCTCGCACAGATGTTGCAGCCCCTCTCTCTCCCTGGCGACAGCAGTCGGCGTTCCATCGCCGCACGCGTCGCGACCACCTGACCTGTAGGCAGCCCGATGGCCACCGAACTTGCTCCCCCGCAGAACGCCGAGATTATCGAACGGCTGGGCCGACGTTACGACGCCGGCTTCATCACCGACATCGAATCGGACTCGCTCCCGCCCGGCCTGGACGAGGACGTCATCCGTGCCTTGTCGGCCAAGAAAGAAGAGCCGCAATGGATGACCGACTGGCGTCTTGAGGCGTATCGGCACTGGCTGAAGATGCCGATGCCGGAGTGGGCGAAGTTGAAGATCTCTCCGATCGATTTCCAGGCGCTGAGCTATTACTCCGCGCCCAAGGGCCCGAAGTACGCCTCGCTGGACGATGTGCCGAAGGAACTGCTCGACACCTACGACAAGCTTGGCGTGCCGTTGCACGAGCGCGCACGGCTGGCCGGCGTGGCGGTGGATGCGGTGTTCGATTCGGTCTCGGTCGGCACCACGTTCCGCAAGGAGCTGGCCGAAAAGGGCGTGATCTTCTGCTCGATGTCCGAAGCCATCAAGGAACATCCGGAGATCGTCAAACAGTATCTGGGCAGCGTGGTGCCGGTTGGCGACAACTATTTCGCCGCGCTCAACTCGGCGGTGTTCTCCGATGGCAGCTTCGTGTTCATCCCGGCGGGGGTGCGTTGCCCGATGGAACTGAGCACCTATTTCCGCATCAACGCCGGCCACACCGGGCAGTTCGAGCGCACCTTGATCGTGTGCGAAGATAAGGCGTATGTGTCGTATCTGGAAGGCTGTACTGCGCCGATGCGCGACGAAAACCAGCTGCATGCGGCGGTGGTCGAGCTGGTGACGCTCGAAGACGCCGAGATCAAGTATTCGACCGTGCAGAACTGGTACCCGGGCGATGAAAACGGCGTTGGCGGCATCTACAACTTCGTCACCAAGCGTGCCGAATGCCGTGGCGACCGCAGCAAGGTCACCTGGACCCAGGTCGAAACCGGCTCGGCGATCACCTGGAAGTATCCGTCCTGCGTGCTGTTGGGCGACGATTCGGTGGGCGAGTTCCATTCGGTTGCGCTGACCCATCATCGTCAGCAGGCCGATACCGGCACCAAGATGATCCACATCGGCAAGCGCACCAAGAGCAAGATCGTCAGCAAGGGCATCAGCGCCGGGCGTGGCCAGAACACCTATCGTGGTCTGGTCAAGGTGGACCGCAACGCCGATGGCGCGCGCAACTACACCCAGTGCGATTCGCTGTTGATCGGCAAGCAGTGTGGCGCGCATACCTTCCCCTATATCGAGGTGAAGAATCCCGGCGCCACCGTCGAGCACGAGGCCACCACCTCCAAGATCAGCGACGACCAGTTGTTCTATTGCCGCGCGCGCGGCATCAGCCAGGAAGATGCGGTGTCGCTGATCGTCGATGGTTTCTGCAAGCAGGTGTTCCGCGAACTGCCGATGGAATTTGCAGTGGAAGCCAAGAAGCTGCTGGAAGTTTCCTTAGAAGGCAGCGTCGGCTGACACCTCTTCCCTTCTCCCCTCGGGAGAAGGTGGCGCGCAGCGCCGGATGAGAGTACGGGGCGAAGCCAAGTGCACCCAAACAGCACGCTGCTTCGCACGAACCCTCACCCCAACCCCTCTCCCGGCGGGAGAGGGGCTCAATCACTGGATACGAATATGCTCAAGATCAACAATCTCCACGCCAGCATCGCCGGCAAAGAAATCCTCAAAGGCCTGTCGCTGGACATCAAGCCGGGCCAGGTGCACGCCATCATGGGGCCCAACGGCGCGGGCAAATCCACGCTGGGCAATGTGCTGGCCGGGCGCGATGGCTACGAAGTCAGCGCAGGCAGCGTGCAGTTCGAAGGCAAGGACCTGCTCGACCTTCCGCCGGAAGAACGTGCCGCTGCGGGCCTGTTCCTGGCCTTCCAGTACCCGGTGGAAATCGCCGGCGTCAACAACACCTATTTCCTGCGTGCCGCGCTCAACGCGCAGCGCAAGGCGCGTGGCGAAGAAGAGCTGGACTCGATGCAGTTCCTCAAGCTGGTGCGCCAGAAACTGGCGGTACTGCATCTGAAGGACGAGCTGTTGCATCGCGGCGTCAACGAAGGCTTCTCGGGTGGCGAAAAGAAGCGCAATGAGATCTTCCAGCTGGCCGTGCTCGAGCCCAAGCTCGCCATCCTGGACGAAACCGATTCGGGCCTGGATATCGACGCACTCAAGAGCGTGGCCGACGGCGTCAACGCGCTGCGCTCGCCGGAGCGCTCGTTCCTGGTGATCACCCATTATCAGCGCCTGCTCGATTACATCACCCCGGACGTGGTGCATGTGCTGGCCGAAGGCCGCATCGTGCAGAGCGGCGGCCCGGAACTGGCGCTGGAGCTGGAAAAACACGGCTACCACTTCCTCAAGGACCGCGTGGTGCCCGAGGCGGCTGCCTGATGAGCGCCCTGCTGGAATCCCTCGCCCGCGGTTTCTGCGGCAACGATGTACGGCGTGCCGAACTCGATGCCGCGCTGCAGACCGGCCTGCCCGGCCCGCGCGCCGAAGCCTGGAAATACACCTCGCTGCGGCAGCTGGAGCGGCGCAGTTTTCAGACTGCGCCCTTGGTACCGACGCTGGTCGATGCCTCCGTGCTGGACGATATCGCCTCGCCACGGCTGGTGTTCGTCAACGGGCGCCCGTCTGACGCACTGAGCGACCTGTCCACGCTGCCCGACGGCGTGCAGCTGGAGACCTTGTCTGCCTCGCTGGCTGCCAGCGATGACGCGCAGCAGTTGCTCGGTCGCCGTTTCGAAGGCAGCGATGAAATCTTCGCCCGTCTGAATGCCGCGCTTGCCGACGAAGGCGTGCTGGTGCGCGTGCAGGAAGGCGCGCAGATCGATATTCCGCTGCACCTGGTCTTTATTAGCGTAGCCGGCGAGCACGACCTGTCCTGGCATCACCGCCACTTGATCGAACTGCGTGCCGGCGCTGCGCTGAACGTGGTCGAGCACCACCTGCATGTCGGCGATGCCGCGCATCTGGATAACAGCCTGATGCATGTGCATCTGGCCCAGGATGCGGTGTTGTCGCATGCGCGCGTGCAGGCCGACAGTGCGCACGCCACCTCGTTGTTGCGTACCGATGCCGTGCTGGCGCGCAATGCGCGCTACCAGCGCGTGGATCTGGAACTGGGCGCCAACCTGTCGCGCCACGAGCTCAACGTGCGCCTGGAAGGCAACAACGCCCAGCTCACCGCCAATGGCGTGCTGCTCGGCAACGGCCGCCGCCATGTCGATACGCGTCTGGGCATCCAGCACATCGCACGCGATACCAGCTGCGAGCTGGTCTGGCGCGGCGTGGGCGCCGATCGCAGCCGGGTGGTGTTTCATGGCGGCATCCACATTCGCCCCGGTGCCGACGGCAGCGATGCGCGGCTGTCGAACAAGAATCTGCTGCTGTCGGCCAATGCCGAGATCGACGCCCAGCCGGTGCTGGTGATCGATGCCGAAGAAGTGCAGGCGGCGCACGGTGCCACCGTCGGCCAGCTCGACGACAACGCCTTGTTCTATCTGCGCTCGCGCGGTCTGCCGCAGGCCGATGCACAGCGTTTGCTGAGCGCCGCGTTCTGCCACGAGCCGCTGCGCGTGCTGCCCACCGCGCTGACTGCGGTACTGGCGCTGCAGCTGGACCGCGCACTGACCTCGGCAGGCGTGGCATGAACGCGCCCGCCGTCCCGCAACTGGCCGCGCCGGATTGGGAGCGCGTGCGCTCGGATTTCCCGTTGTTGATGCGGCAGGTGCACGGCAAGCCGCTGATCTATTTCGACAACGCCAACACCGGCCAGAAGCCGCTGCAGGTGATTGCCGCGACCGACGAGTTCTATCGTCGTCAGAACGCCAATGTGAGCCGCGCGGTGCATGCGCTGGGCACCGAAGCCACCGATGCGTTCGAAGGCGCGCGCAGCAAGCTCGCACGTTTTCTCAATGTGCGCGCCGACGAGCTGGTGCTGTGCAGCGGGACGACCTTTGCGATCAATCTGGTCGCTTATTCCTGGGCGCTGCCACGTTTGGGCGCCGGCGATGTGATCCTGATTTCGCGCATGGAGCACCACGCCAACATCGTGCCGTGGCAACTGGTGGCACAACGCACCGGTGCGACCATCCGCGTGGCCGAGATCACCCCAGACGGCGCGCTGGATCTGGATGCCTTGCGCAAGGCGATGACGCCGGAGGTCAAGCTGCTGGCGATCACGCACGTGTCCAATGTGCTGGGCACGGTCAACCCGGTGCGCGAGATCTGCCGCGAGGCGCGTAAGCGCGGCATCGTCACCGTGGTGGACGGCTCGCAAGCCGCGCCGCATCGGCGTATCGACGTGGCCGGCATCGGTTGCGATTTCTACGCCATCACCGGCCACAAGATGTGCGGGCCGACCGGCACCGGCGCGCTGTGGGCACGTCGCGAACACTTGCAGGCAATGCCGCCGTTTTTAGGCGGCGGCGAGATGATCAAGGAAGTCAGCTTCGACGGCACGGTATTCAACGATGCCCCGCACAAGTTCGAAGCCGGCACGCCCAACATCGCCGGTTTCATCGGCCTGGGCTCAGCGGTGGATTACCTGGAGTCGGTCGGGCTGGCGCACGTGGAAGCACGCGAAACCGAGTTGCTCGCACATTTCACAGAAGAACTGCAGCGTATCGAAGGCCTGCGCATTTTCGGCACCACGCCGGACAAGGCCGCAGTGGTGTCGTTCCTGATCGAAGGCGCGCATGCGCATGATCTGGCCACCCTGCTCGACCTGGAAGGCATCGCCATCCGCTCGGGCCAGCATTGCGCACACCCGCTGCTGCAGTACTACGGCGTCGCCGCCACCTGCCGCGCCTCGCTGGCGTTCTACAACACGCACGACGAGATCGAGCGCTTTGCTGCTGCGTTGGTGAAGGTGCGTCGACTGCTGGCTTGAGGCAGTGATTGGTGAGTCGGGATTAGGGATTCGGAGAACCTTTCGCCGAGTTGCGGTGCTTGCGCCAGACGTCCGTGCGCTGGCGCACGTGCCCCCACGATAGACTCAGAGCAACGCCCCAATTCGGGCATCCGGCAAGGCACAAGAAACAGCGTTCTTGCGCTTTGACGAATCCCCAATCCCGACTCCCGCTAAACTGCTCCCCATGCAGACCACCACCTTCCGCACCGCCACCGTCGACGATATCGACGCCCTCGTATCGCTGGTGACTTCGGCCTATCGCGGCGATGTCAGCCGCGTTGGCTGGACCACCGAAGCCGACTTCCTCGACGGCGCGCGGATCGATCCCGCCGTGCTGCGCGAAGACCTGTTGCGTGACCGCAGCCTGGTGCTGCTGGTCGAACAGGACGGGCGACTGCTCGCCTGCGCGCATATCGCCGACGACAACGGCGCCGGGTATTTCGGCATGTTTGCCGTCGATCCGTCGCTGCAAGGCAGCGGGCTCGGCAAGACGCTGCTGGCCGAAGCCGAGCGCATCGCCTTCAGCGAGTGGCAGCTACCGGTGATGCGCATGACGGTGATCGACATCCGCGATGAGCTGATCGCGTTTTACGAGCGACGTGGCTATCGCCGCACCGGCATCACCAAGCCGTTTCCGTATGGCGACGTGCGTTTCGGCGTGCCGCTGCGCCAGGACCTGCGCTTCGAGGTGCTGGAAAAACCGCTCGGCGGCGCAGCGCTGTGAGCGAGACCTGGACCTTCGTCTGCGCCAGCGAGGCGCTGCTGCCCGGCGAGTTGCAGACCGTCTGGGACGAGGTGACCGACGCCCCGATCGTAGTCTTCAACCTCGACGGCGAGCTATATGCGCTGGAAGACCGCTGCAGCCACGAAGATTACGAGCTGTCGCCCGGGACGTTCGACCCGGCGGCCGGCACCATCGAATGCCTGCTGCACAGCGCCCGCTTCGATATCCGCGACGGCCGCCCGCTGTGCGCGCCAGCCTATACCGCCGTGCCCAAGTTTCCGGTCAAGCGCGAACACGGCGGCATCTGGGCACGCGACGACCGCTGACAGCGGTGAAATCAGTGAGTGCGGCAGGTCGGCTGTGGCTGTGATCGTGGCCGTGGCTTTGGCCGTAGAAGCCAAGGTCAAAAAGCCTAGTGAGTCGAGCGCGCGGTGCCCTTGCCGCTCGCAGGACACGCCGTGAATCCATCCCTGGAGGCTCGGTGGCGGCATCCATGCCGCCACATGGTCCCGCAAGCGGCGAGGACACCGCACCAGAAGTCAGTCGGTTGCTTTGTTGAAAACCATGCACACAGACCAACTCGACTGGTCCTTGCCCGCCCACCGTCGCGGGACCTTATGCGGCATGGATGCCGCGTAAGAGCTTACAAGGACGTACTTGCAGCGTGTCCCGCGATGGTGGGTGGGCAAG